>JACQUC010000081.1 GCA_016210495.1 Chloroflexota bacterium | reverse complement strand
CTTATATATAGAGTAAACCTACCTAGCTTCTTTGTCAAGTACGTGTGTAGAACCCAAATCCGTGGATTCCCTCGTGAGGGTTCACCCGTTGGGTGAAGGTTTGAGCACGAATCCACGGATTCAGGTAGAACTGCTGCTAACGCCGGTCAATTGTTGTAGAATATTAACGGCGATTTCTTCGCGGCTGCTGCCGGCACCCAAGGGCGGGCGCCAAAGTGGGCCTAGGTAGGCATGTTGTGGGAGGAAACGGGGATGGTTCGATGAATAAGGCAAAACTCAAGTGCATCTTGACAGACGACAAATACCCTACCTCGCGGGTTATGTATCGGTGCGACGATTGCGGCGATCTGCTGGACGTAGTCTACGATTTCCACGGCGTAGATCCGGATAAGCTGAAAAAGACGTGGCGCAACCGTAGGAAATGGAACCGGCCCATCGACGTAAGCGGCGTATGGCGCTACCGTGAGCTTATCCCATTTTACGATTACGAAGGCCAGATCGTAACCTATCCCGAGGGCAATACCCCGCTCTTGCAGGCTCCGATATCTGCTAAATACGCCGGCCTGTCTCGGCTGCAGATGAAGCATCAGGGCTACAATCCCACAGGCTCCTTCAAGGACAACGGCATGACTACCGGTGTGACGCAAGCCAACATACTGGGTATGAAGGCCGTGGCGTGCGCCTCCACCGGCAATACGTCGTCGTCGATGAGCGCCTACGCGGCGCGAGCAGGTATGCTTGGAATCGTGCTCATCCCAGATAACCAGGTGGCCTTCGGCAAACTGTGCCAGACCCTCGACTACGGCGCACTGACACTACAGGTCATGGGCGATTTCGATGTTGCGCAGAAGCTGGTGCTGGAAGTAGCGGCCGAAATGGGCATCTATGTCCTTAACTCGGTGAATCCATTTCGCCTGGAAGGGCAGAAGACTGTTATGATCGAGCTCTTGGAGCAGCGAGGGTGGCGCGTGCCCGATCGCGTCGTCGTGCCAGGGGGTAACCTTGGCAACAGTTCTTCCTACGGCAAGGCCTTGAGAGAGCTGTATGACCTGGGCTTTATCGACAGGATGCCTAAGATCACGATTATTCAGGCTCAGGGGGCCGATCCTCTCTACAAGACTATGATCAGCCCTCATCCGGACAAGCTGATCACAGTGCATGCCAAAACGCTGGCCACGGCCATCAAGATCGGGCAGCCCGTGAGCTGGAAGAAGGCTAAGCGGGCGATGGAATGGACCGACGGCTGGGTCACGGAGGTAAGCGAGCAGGAGATTGCCGATGCGAAGGCCATTATTGGCAGGGACGGCATCGGTTGTGAGCCGGCCGCAGCCACGACGGTGGCGGGGATCAAGCGGCTGGTTGCGACGGGCACCGACCGGGAGGTGAGCCGGGACGAGGACGTGGTGGCGATCCTGACGGGCCACATGCTCAAGGACGCGGACTACACCCTGCGCTACCATCTGGACGAGCTGTACGAGGACTACGTAACCGAGGTACATGTTACCCACAGGCACGGCAAGGTCAACAGCACGTTTGCCAATCGACCAATCAGGATAGAGCCGGATCGCGAGAAGGTAGTTCGCGTGATCGAGGAACGTATGCGCTCGCTGCTGGCCGACAGATAGAGTCCACGCATAGGAGGGTTTCAGTGAAGGTCCTGCTCAAACAAGACGTCAAAGGTCTGGGAGGTATCGGCGAGGTTAAGGAAGTGGCCGACGGCTATGCGAGGAACTTCCTCGTCCCAAGAGGTCTGGCCGTTGCGGCCACCCCTGACCAGATGAGGAAGGCGGTTGGCCTGAAGCAGTTGGCCCAAAAGCGCGCGGAGAAAGTAGAGTCGGAAGCCAGGAAGCTGGCGGACAGAATCGCCGAAACGGAGTTGGTTTTCAAAGCCAAGGTTGGCGAGCAGCATCGCCTCTACGGATCGATAACGGCCGGCGACATTGCCGAGGAGCTCAGCAGAAGACTGGGCCAGGAAGTGGACAAGCGGAAGATCGAGTTGGAGGAGCCGCTAAAGCATTTGGGTACCTTCCAGGTGCCAGTGCACCTCGCGCACGACTTGGTGCCAGAGCTAACCGTATCGGTTGAGCGAGAGTAGTAGGTAGCAACTCGACGAGGGCGCCGTGCACAAGGTAGATAAGTAGACGCGCCGACGTCCCCGGCCTCCAACCTGGCTCAGGGTTTGGCACCCTCGGTGGGCCGCTCCGCACCATATCCGGCCAGCTCAAGGATGCGGGCCGGGTCCATCTGAAAGTAGTTGGCCATCTTGATGCAGTTTTCTTCGGAAGGCAGGCGCTGGCCCCGCACCCAATTGCCGACGGAGCTGTAATTGACGTCCAGGTTCGCCGCTAGCTGGCGGACTCTCAAGCGTCGTCTTCCTAGTTCCTCTTCAAGCCATCGCGAAAAGCGCTTAGCAGTCATCGTACAGTCATTATAGCAAATCCAGCGCTCAGCGCAAGGAGCAAATATGTTGACAACCCGGGGGCCGGGCTGTTACAATCTGTCTCGGCTGGAGTCTTGTGACACACAGCCGAATGGTCGAGTGTTGGGCGTGGATGCGCCGCGCTGACCTCCGCTGATGGCGGGCTTTTCGGCGGGCGCCACTGGGTCCACTGTGCGGGACTAAGCGCGAAACCGACGGCCCCACTGGTCGGTCGCGTTTGGAGATCGAGGGGATGATGGGCCTCGGTTGTGTGAGGTGGATGCCTGCCATCTTGGCTGGGATGGCTGCTGCCGGTTTCGTGGCCGGTTGCCAGGCCGTCACTTCCACTCCCCCTAGTACCCCACGTCAACCTGCTGCGGCGCAACCTTCCTCGGCATCTTATCCCTCCGCGACCCAGGCCGCCACGACGAGCCCCGCTCCCATGCCTACGCCGGGCATACCGGCGGTATCGCCTACAGCTCCCGCCGGATCCATCCCTGATGCGCCCGCCACCTCTTCGGCGCTACCTTCCAAGACCAAGGACCTGGCAGTCGCAACCCCGAATGTGACTCCCAGCAAAGCAAGTGCCGCAGCCACAAGGTCCCCTCACACGGTGATCGAGTTTCGCCGGAGTGGCGGTATCGCGGGGCTGAACGATCGAATGATCATCGATTCGAGTGGCAAGGTTACAATAAGCCGGAAGAGCGGAGGCGATACCTTCGTCCTCGATCGGAAAGATCTCGAGGAAATCCTTAGACAGGCTGAGGACGCAGGCTTCGCTAAGCTTGAAACGGAGTATCTGCCCGCCAACCGCTGCTGTGACCTGATCGAGTACGACATCGTTTACAAGGGGCGTGAGGTACGTACGATGGACACCGCTGTGCCGCTGCCGCTCCAGCCGCTCCTGGAGTCGCTGAACAAGCTCGTCGATCGAAGGAGATGACGAGGAGGCTGCTATGAGCACGACGTCGCTGAAATCGCTGGCATTCCTGCTGATGATAGTGGCCTTGCTGGCTGGGTCAAATGGAATTCTCGCCGCCCCTCCCGCGCCGGGTCCGCTTGACTCCCCGCCTACCTATGGCACGGAAGCGGCGGTCACGGAGATCGGCCCAGAGACTTCGGCGGCGGACGTAACGCGCCTTTTCTGGAACGAGGCCGTCGGAGGACCGCCGAGCCTCGCAGGGAGGACCCTCCGACCGACGGACCTGGGCGTTTCCCCCCTGGCACAGCCTGAGCCAAAGCAAATGGCGCTGGCATTCGTGCAGCGCTATGCCTCGCAGCTTCGGGTGGCTCAGCTCGACGCACAATGGGAGCCTCTGCGCACGCAGGTGGACGAGCGCGCCGATGCCCACGTCTTCCTGAGACAGAAGTACAACGGCTTGCGGGTTTTCGCAGGAGAAGTCGCCGTACATTTCAAGGACGGGGCGATCAACGCTGCCAACGGCGAGTACCTGGCTGCCGTTCGAGTTTCCACCAAGCCGAACTTGTCGCTCGACGCTGCTTACAAGGCGGCGGTGCACGAGCTAGGCGTGCTCAATCCGGTCTTGATGGCCAACGAGGCCGTAGTATACAATCCCGCCCTGCTCGGCCTGGGGCCCAGCGCAAACCACCTGGCTTACCTCATGATAATCGCCGGGGCCAATTCGCCAGCCTCCCAGACGGCGATCTTGGACGCCCATACGGGCAAGATGCTGCTGAGCTACAGCAACTTGCAGGAGGGAAGGAACCGTGACATCCGCGATCTCAACGGTTCCACGGTTCTGCCCGGCCCGCAGTGCTACAGCGAAAGCGGCCCTAGCGGCAGCGTCTCTGCCGATTGTCTCAACGCGTTCAACTATGCCGGCGACGTGTACAGCTATTTTTCGAACACCCACGGTCGCGACAGCTTTGACGCAGCAGGCGCGACGATGCGGTCCAGCGTGCGCTATGGAACGATGGGGAACGCTTTCTGGAACGGCTCGCAGACCGTCTTTGGGCCTGGCTTCGCCACCAAAGACGTGGTGGCCCACGAATGGACGCACGCCGTCACCCAGTACACGGCCGATCTGATCTACAGCTATCAGTCCGGCGCGCTCAACGAGTCTATGTCAGACATTTTTGGTGCGATGGTGGATCGGGACGACTGGCTGATGGGCGAGGATCTGCCGATCGGCGCTATTCGCAGCATGTCGGACCCCACCACCTACGGCGACCCTGGCAAAGTCAGTGACAGCCAGTACTACTGTGGCACCACCGACAACGGTGGAGTGCACACCAATAGTGGCGTGCCCAATCACGCCGCCTATCTTATGTCGGAGGGCGGCACCTACAACGGCCGGACGATCTCCGGCATCGGGCGCAACGCCACCGAGCGCATATTCTACCGGGCGCTGACAACGTATTTGACCAGCGGCAGCGATTTCGGCGATACCTACAACGCCCTAATCAGCTCCGCCACGGACCTTTACGGCGCCGGCTCGGCAGTCGTCAGCAACGTGACGCTGGCTCTTCAGGCCACCGAGATGAATCAGACAGCCTGTGGCAGCGGCGGCAGCGGCACACCCGACTCCTACGAGCCAGACAACACCGCCGGGCAGGCCGGCACCATCGTCGTCAACGGCGCCGCGCAAAGGCACAACTTCCACATCGCCGGCGACAACGACTGGGTAAAGTTCACCGCCGCCGCCGGCACCAGCTATGTCGTCGAGACGTCTAACCTGGGCAGCGCCAGCGACACGTACATGTATTTATACGGCACAGTCGGCACCACGGTTATCACCTACGACGACGACAGTGGGCCGGGGTTGGGTTCACGTATCGCGTGGACGGCTACGTCGCCCGGTACGTATTACGTGCGTATTCGCCATTACTCCAGCTCGCGCTACGGCAACGATACAAACTACGACCTGGCCATCACAGGTACCGGTGGCACGACCGGGGGAGATACCTACGAGCCAGATGATTCGCCCGCACAGGCCAGCACCGTAACGGTGAACGGTGCCGCGCAGACCCACAACTTCCACGTTGCCGGCGACGTCGACTGGGTGAAGTTCGCGGCCACGGCTGGCATCAGCTACGTCGTAGAGACATCCAACCTGGGCACTGCCAGCGACACGATCATTTACCTCTATGGCACGGATGGAACCACCGTGATCACTTCCGACGACGACTCTGGACCCGGGTCGGGATCTCGTATTGAGTGGACAGCCTCCTCCAACGGGACATACTACATCCTCGTCCGGCACTATTCGAACTCCCGTTATGGTAGCAACACCAACTACGACCTGCGAGTGACGTCGGCGGGCACGCCCTCCGATAGCTATGAGCCCGATAACGCTGTGTCCCAGGCAAGGCCCATCGCCGTCGACGGGGCCGCTCAAACGCACAACTTCCACGTCGCGGGCGACAACGACTGGGTGAGTTTCACGGCCTCGGCCGGCACGAGCTATGTCATCGAGACCCTGAACCTCGGTAACAGAAGCGACACCTACATCTATCTCTACAGCACGAACGGCACCACGCTGCTCGCCTCCGACGATGACAGCGGCGGAGGACTTGCCTCGCGTATCAACTGGACCGCACCCTCTTCCGGCATCTACTTTGTGAGGGTGCGCCACTATAGTGGCGCCGCCTACGGGAGCAATACCAACTACGATATTCGCGTGACCAGTTCCAGCGTCTGCACCGGCGGCGATAGCTACGAGCCCGATAACTCGCCGGCGCAGGCCAGCACCATCACCGTGAATGGCAGCAGTCAGACCCACAACTTCTATTGCTCAGGCGACAACGACTGGGCGAAGTTCTCTGCCACTGTCGGAATGGACTACGTGATCCAGACGTTGAATCTGGGTGCCGGCTCTGACACCATCCTTTACCTCTACGATACGGATGGCTCGACGCTCATTACCTCGAACGACGACGGGGGCGGTGGGCGTGCCTCGCGCATCGCCTGGACGGCCTCGGCGGACGGCACCTTTTACGTGCGGGTTCGGCACTACAGCAGCACCGCCTCCGGCTCGAATACCAACTATGACTTGCGGGTAACGGCCACGGGAACCAGTGGCGCGGCTGACGCCTACGAGGACGACGACGCCGCCGCTCGTGCCAGTACGATCGCCAGCACGCAGGCCAATCACAACTTCCACGTGGCCGGCGACGCGGACTGGGCGAAGTTTGCGGCAACAGCCGGCACAAGCTACGTGATCGAGACGCTCAATCTCGGGAATCGAAGCGACACCCATATGTATCTGTACGATACGGATGCGACGACTCTCCTGCGTGAAGACGACAACGGCGGCGCGGGAAACGCCTCGCGAATAGCCTGGACCGCGCCGTCCTCGGGCAATTACTACCTAAAGGTGCGCCACCATTTGACCGAGACGTATGGCGCCAACACGAATTACGACTTGCGCGCGACCGCCGTGAGTGCCGACGCGATCGACGCTTACGAGCCCGACGACACCTATGGGCAGGCGCGGCCCATTACTGTGAACGGGAGCGCCCAGACGCACAACTTCCACGTGCCTGGCGATGTGGATTGGGCGAGTTTCCTGGCCATCACGGGAACAGCGTACACGATCCAGACGCTCAACCTCGGCCCGGCCAGCGACACGGTGCTGTATCTGTACGGCACGGACGGTACAACGCTGATTAGCGCCAACGACGACGGGGGCGGAGGTCGCGCATCGCGCATTTCGTGGACGCCGGTAGTGTCGGGCACCTACTTCGCCAAGGTGCGCCATTACAACGGCGGCGCGTACGGTCCCAACACCAACTACGATCTTCAGGTAATCAGCTCGAGCAGCAGTGGCGGGGATAGCTACGAGCCTGACAACACACCGGCTCAGGCCAGTATCATCACCACGGATAGCATCACTCAGACCCACAACTTCCACTACCCGGGGGACAACGACTGGGCCAGGTTCTCCACCACCGCGGGCACGATCTACTTCGTGGAGACCCTGAACCTGGGCAGCCGAAGCGACACATTTATGTATCTCTACGACACGGACGGCAGTACACTCCTCGCGTATGACGACGACAGTGGCCCGGGATTGGCCTCGCGGATCGTCTGGACTGCCCCGACCAGCAACACGTACTACCTGCGCGTGCGCCACTTCAATAGCGGCGCCTACGGCTCGAACACCAGCTACGACATTAGGGTAAGCACTTCGACCGGCAGCGGTGGAGATAGCTTCGAGCCTGATAACATACCTGCCCAGGCGAGCATCATCACCACGGATGGCGTCACACAGACCCACGACTTCCACGTGGCGGGCGACGTCGACTGGGCAAAGTTCAACGCGACCGCTGGAAACTCCTACACGATCCAGACGACGGACCTCGGCCCCGAAAGCGATACCTATCTGTACCTGTACGACACCAACGGCACGACCATCCTGCGACGAGACGACGATAGCGGCGGCGGATCGGCATCCCGGATCGCCTGGACGGCGCCTTCGTCGGGCTACTACTACGCCAAAGTGCGCCACCACGACAGAAGTGCATATGGGACGAACACAAGCTACAATCTGCGCGTGACCACCACCAGTGGCGCCGCTGATGCTTACGAGCCGGATGATTCGGCTGGCTCCGCTCGAGACATCGCCACGGACGGGACCGCGCAGGCAAACCACAACTTCCATGTCGCGGGCGACGCAGACTGGGTGCGCTTCAGCGCCACTGCCGGCAGCGAGTGCGCGCTGGAAACGCTCAACCTGGGCAGTTGGAGCGACACCTATATGGAGCTCTACGACACGGATGGCGCAACGCGCCTCGCCTACGACGACGATAGCGGCCCGGGCTTCGCCTCGCGCATCCTTTACGTTATGCCCGCCAGCGGCACCTATTACGCCAAGGTGCGCCACTTCAGAAGCACCACTTACGGCGCGAACACCAACTACGATCTGAAGGTCACCTGTGGCAGCGGGGGCGGCGATGCCTACGAGCCCGACAACCTCCCAGGCCAGGCCAGCAACATAACCGTCAACGGCAGCGCGCAGACCCACAACTTCCACGTCGCGGACGACGTGGATTGGGCAAGGTTCGTGGCCACAGCCGGCATCCGGTACGTCATAGAGACGTCGAACCTGGGGCGGTGGAGCGATACCTACATGTACATCTACGATACCGACGGCGCCAGGCTCATCAGATACGACGACGATAGCGGGCCGGGGCTTGGCTCGCGGATTGTCTGGACGGCTCCCGCCGGCGGCACCTACTATGTCCGCGTGCGGCACTACAACCGACGCGTCTACGGCCCCTACACCAACTATGACCTGCGGGTTACAACCGCCTCCAGTCTGGCGGCTCCGGCAGCGCGCGCCGAGCTAACCACGTCGTCCGTGCAAGCCGGCAACCAGGTCGAGGCCATCGTCTATGTCCAGCAGACAGCATCGTCGGTAAAAGTCGAGGCCCTCGCGAAGCAGGCTTACCTGCGGCTGGTCGAGGTGACGCCGCTCGCAGCGGACGGTCAGGCGCTCGATCAGCAGGTGATGGCCGACAGCGCCCGCTGGCAGATGATTGCCGGAGATGACGGCCGCACGTCCGCTTGGCACTCCGCAAAGACAGATTGGGACGGGTTGAACGCCTATCCGGCGATCCGCGTGCGCTGGCAAATGACGCAGCCTGTGCCCGGTGGCAAGCTATCCATCCCCATCAGGATCACGACCATCGACCAGAGCGGTGGGACTACCGTGGACTACGACGAGCTCGTGCTGGTGTCGGCAGCAACCGACCCGAAGATCGACGTGATTCAGCCCACGGCGTATAGCAACGATGCCAGCGCCATCATGTCCGTCCAGGGCTCCAACTTCGTGGACACGCCCAAGCTGTACCTCCACGAGGGAAGCGATCTGATCCCGTTGCCGGAAGCCCTGTACGTCGGCGACACGCTGGTGCGGGCCACCGTTCCCGACGGCACCAAGCCCGGCACCTATAAAGTCCAGCTAGTGAACCCGGACGGCAGCTTGTTCGAGACCGCCGACTGGGTTAGCGTGACGCAGCCGAGCGCGCCGACACCGACGCCCACAACGGTGCCCGCCCCCACGCCAACCGTCGGCCCGACGACGAGCAACGTCAAAGTGTACTTCCCGCTGGTCACCAACGAATACCCCGGCGGGTGGTAGGTGGGTGTCCGGATCCAAACGCCGGCAATCTGAAGCGGTGCGCGGATGCGCGGACAATTGATTTTGTCACCGTTCGTCAGTATACTTCACTTATGGGACACGCTAGCGGCGAACACAAAGAAAAGGTGACGCCTCCTCGCTGGGCACGCATGGCCCAGCGATTCTACAGGCAAGCCCTCGTGGACCTGGATTCGGCGCGAGAGAACCTGCGTCCCCATCGCTACCACAACGCAGTGTTTCGAGGTCGAGCACGCGGAGAGGATATTGATATGGGTGGAGTCATTACTCCAACTACCTACAGGAAAGCCGAAACGCAAGTGGAATTGATGCAGAGGTTCGCCCGAATCATGCGTCAGCGCTACGGAGCGACCCTCTACCTCTTTGGCTCTCGTGCTAGAGGGACTGCCGGGCCGGACAGCGACTACGATATTGTCGCCATCTCCGAGTCGTCCCGTGGCCAGAAGAGAACCGCGCGGGTGCTGGATCGCTTTTACCTGTGGCTTGAAGCTGGGGGTTGGGGTGAGAGCCTGGACCTACACTGCTACACCCCCGAGGAATTTCGCAAGCAAACAAGGTACGGGGACGGCTTCCTGGGACACGCCAAGAAGCAAGGGGAGATCACTGTGATCCGTGTCTCCCGGGATACGGCACCATAGGTGGGCCAGCGAGGTTTTTGGCTAAGGCGTCAACGGATGCGACCGCGGGGAAGCATTTCCAATCACTAGCCTTACTTATTTAGCGTGCTCCTTCCTTCCTGCCCCCTAGACGAGAGGTCCAGCGACATCTGATAGAGCGTGATGCCCATCCGTTTATCCGTTGATTATCCGTTGACGCCGCAAACCAGACACTCCGAATCCACAAGAAATCTCAGCTTCGCTTGTATGGTCTGCTACCCTCCCTGCGGGCACGGTAGATGTGCTTCTTCAGAGCCTCGGTATCCAGATCTTTCCAGCTTCCGGCGGCAGCGCGAATCCCCGCGAGGGCAGCTTCTGGGTCGTAGCCTGTCCATTGGTGAGGGTAGGGACCTCCGAGGGTCATTATCACCCTACCAACCCGCCACCCCCCTGGCCACCACCGGCAAGTACAACTGATATGTAGGAATCCCCTGCATCAGCATGGTCGTCGCTTCGGCCTGCTGGCCGTCGCTGTCGGTGACCCTCACCGTGATCGTGTGCGTGCCGGTTATCAGCTCGGTCGTGGCGATGCTCTGACCGGTGCCCAGCACCCCGTTGAGACTGGACGACCACGTGAACGCCGAGTCCGGCAATGGACCATCCTCTAAATCGAAGGCGTCGGCTTCAAACGCCACCGTCTGGCCGAAAGTGTACGCCGAGAGGGACATGGGAGCGGTGAGATACAGTTCGGGAGCTTTTCGGGGCACGCTGAAGTCGCCGTTGGAGTCGTCGGAGGCGGTGTTTACCCCATCGCTGGCCGTCACCCGAATACGCCCGCGGGTAGTGCCGGCCAGCAGGCCGGTGTCGACCTCCAAGCTGTTACCGGTAACGTTTGGAGCCAGGGTTTGCCACGTGGCGCCGCCATCCACACTGTAAAGGACCGTGAAAACGAGCGAATCTCCGTCCGGGTCGCTGGCGGTCCAACTGATCGTGGCGGCGGGGCCGCTCAGGCTCTCCCCGCCGTTGGGCGAGAGCACGGCCACCGCTGGCGGATTGGCGCTCACCGCGCGTGCCGCCATCTCCGCGCCGTCGTGGAAGATGGCTACCCGGGCCGTCCCCGGCATCCAGGGCACGAACTCGCTGATCAAGGCGAATCCCTGGCCCCCATCCGAGCCATAGTTCTTGCGCGAGGTGAACGGGTAGTCGGCCAGGGTGTTGCCGGCGGCGCCCAGCATTCGTATCGAATAAGAGCCCGGCACACGTGGCAACAACTCCCAGGCATTGTCCAGGCGATAGAGGCTGCCCAACGTCACCCGCTCGGCGGGGAGGTCGATGGTGCCGGAGACGGCCAGGTACTCGCCCCTCGCCAGGGGCGCGACTGGCGGTGCCCAGCCAGGCGGCTTCTCGGCCACCATCTGGGTGTAGACGCGCGTGTAACCGTAGTCGGATATCCACTTGTTGCCGCAGTAGCTCATAAAGTCTTTCTGACCGGGGGTATAAACTCTGGTGTAGTTGATATCGAAGCCATAGATGGCGTTGGCCGCGTCCTCGTTCTGGCTCGGGCTGATGGCGGCGTTGGGATGGGGGTAGTCCGGATTGCCCGGGTCGTCGGCGTTCAGGCCGCAATTGGAGTGAGGTTGCCCGTAGTTGTGTCCCAGCTCGTGACCGGCGGTCCAACCGGTGTACCTTGGTTCCTTCACCCAGGAGGTCGGCGAAGAAGGTCCCGCCTCCCCGACAGCCGCCCAGCCTGGAGTCTGGCCCCATCCTTCTCGCTTGAGGTTGTTAGCAGCCCAGTAGTCGTCGTCCACCACGCCGTAGTAGCGCCTGTTCGGGTCGTCGCCCTTGTACAGCACGTCGTTGGACTTGATCTTGTCCACGTCGGGGAGCACCGTCTTAAGCATGCTCGGCGGGGAATCGTAGCATTTCAGGAGAACGGAGTGCGTCACGTTCAGCTTGCTTATGGGGAAGAGTCGCTTGAGGTGAGTAATGATGGCCTGGCGGTCCTCCCACGCCACGTAGCGCTTCGCCCCGTCCCATTTGTAGCACATGTCGATGATCGCCAAATCCATCGGCGGGGAGTACTGGAAGGTAACCGTGGCCGTGGCATAGTTGTTCGAATAGTCGTACTCCGCCAGGCTCTTGTCGTAATTGACTTCGCCGATGAGGGTGATGGTCCCGGTCAGCCACTTGGAGGCGAGTTGGAACCAGAAGCCGTCGTTTATCTCGCCGCGATCGGGGTCCGATTTGACGGTGGCCTTGCCGCCGGAGTTTCCAGGCAAGACGGAGCCCAGGAACTGCGAGCCACGCCAGACGCTCAGACGGGCACTGATCCCTTCGTTGCCTACGCCAGCGTTCTTATGAACGTGGAAGCGAACGAAGGTAGGCCTGCCGGCGACCAGTACCACGCTATTGTTTCGGTCCTGCACACCCTGGGTAACCTCCAGGGCGCCCGCCGTGTCGATCGCGAAATCCATGGAGGCGTGGACCACCTGCACGTCGTAGCTCGCCGGCCAGGCCTCCACGTTGCCGACGTTGTCGCGGGCCCGCGAGCGGAACTGATAGGTGTGGCCTCCTTGCGTAGTGATCAGCGTGGCGGAAGTAGCCGTCGTCCCGGTCGTCCAGGCCTTCCAATCCTCGCCCTTCGTCACGTCGCGACGCTGCACGTCGTAGCTCGCGATCCCCGAACCGCCATCGGTGCCCGCCCAGA
This sequence comes from Chloroflexota bacterium, assembly GCA_016210495.1. The sequence goes on along the minus strand of JACQUC010000081.1, from coordinate 13,376 downwards.
TCACCACCAGGGCACCTGAATGCGTGCCCGAGGGCGACACAACGGCTGACGACGGCGGTGTCCGATCGATTTTGAACGGGCCCAGATGGCTCGCGAAGAGGGCCCAGTTCCCGGCGGCGTCGCGCGACCGAACGTGGAAGTACTTGAGCCCGTCCGAAAGCGCGGGGCTTGTGGCGCTGGTCCCGGTGGTGTCCACCGTCGTGTCCGGCTGCGTGAAGGCGGAATTGCTCCACTCGTAGGAGTAGCCGTAGATCCCGCTGCCCGCGACTGCGACGGCCGCGCTTTCAGTTGGCCGGGCTTCGCCCCCGCTAGGGCTGCCAGACACAGCAATGCCCGAGTCCGCCGCCCCCGACCAACTCACGTTTACGGTGTTGGTGGTGGTCCACACGTTCGTCGGCTCGCTGCTCTGGACGACAGTAGGGTTGGTTGGCGCAGTCGTGTCCAGCAGATAGGGCCCGAAGTGGCTGGCGCCGCTTTGCCAGTTCCCAGCCACGTCCCGCGTGCGGATGTGGAAATACCAGTTGTCGCCATCGGCGGGAATGGTCGTGGCTACGCTGGCGGCGGTGGTGTCCACCGTCGTGTCCGGGACGGTCGAGGGCGATTGGCTCCATTGATACGAGTAGCCGTACACCCCACTGCTGACATCAGACGCGCCTGACCACGTCATCCCCGAGGTGGCGTTATTGGACCATTGTCCCGCGATCCGGCCGGAGAGGGTATTGGGGTTGACGGGTGATGTGGTGTCGACGTCGACGTTGTAAACGCCGCTCTCGCTCAGATTGCCGGCCATGTCGCCGACACGAAACTCGATGCGGTTGCGGTTCGTCGTGAGCGAGTCCTGTCCGAAGTTCACCGCCCGGGCGGTGATCGTCTCAGTCGCGGTGGTTCCATCCGCGCCGGTCATCTCCGCCGAGGTCCAATCGCTCCAGGTTTGGCCGGCGTCGGTGGAATAAGCGTACTGGGCCGTGGCGGGACTCAGGCCGCTGCGCGAACCCACTTGAATGGTGGCAGTGACGCTCTTCGAGATGGTGTACCATCCGGCCGGCGTGAAGTTGCTCCAGTCCGCGACGAGGGAAGCCGAGACCCCCGCGGTCCACATCCGGATGCCTCGGCCGGACCGGGCGACCTGGAGATCGGGGGGCATCTGAGTCCGGGCGAGGGGAGGGCCTTGAGCACTATTCAGTACGGCTTGCCCCGCCGCTCCATCGGAGGATTGGGCCAGGCCCAGCCTCGCGCTCAGGACCAGGCCCAGGAAGAGCCCAACGATGGGCAAAACTGTGCCGAACTGATTGCCGTTCACGCCTCCACCCCCTACCGATCTTCTCCTGTTCGGAACGACCGGCGTCGCGTCAGCGCATCGACAGCGGACAAGCGGATGGCTGGCCGATGCTCCAACACTCTTTCGTTCAGGCAGCACTCGGCCTTGGCGACCTGAGCCAGATGTGGGACCACACCACCAGCATTCTACCGCTGTTTTGTGACCTCGTCAAGTCACCCTGGGCTCCCGCGAAAGCTGTTGAGATATGGCTTCTTTGCCCCAAAATAGCCCTTTTAACCCTTGACGCAGCGACTGCCTAGGACTAACATGTGCTGGCAGCCTGGCCACGTCAGGCAACCAAAAGGCCGGAGCTGTACCGTCGGTTTCGTGCTCCACCAGAGCGTACATAAGTGCTCCCATTATGTTCAGATAAGGGCAAAACTGTGTTTCGTGATCTTCGGAGGCGGGCGGGATGACCGTCGTCGAAAAGACAGTTCCCAATAACGTCGAGGCCGAGGAGGCTGTGCTGGGTGCCCTCCTCATCGACAGCGACGCCATCGCCAACGTGGCGCCGTTCCTGCATCCCCAGGATTTCTATCGAGAGAGAAATCGGACGATTTTCGAGGTCCGGCTCGATCTCTACAACCGCCACGAGCCGGGCGACTTCGTTACGATGTGCGACGAGCTCACGCGGCGCGGCAAGCTGGAGGAAGTTGGCGGTGCCGCCTACCTGACGTCGCTCATCAACGCCGTGCCCACGGCGGTGCACGCTGAATACTACGGGCGCATCGTCGAGCGCTGCGCCATCATGCGCCGGCTGATCAGCGCGGGCGGCCAGATCGCCGCCATAGGCTACGATGAGCCGACCGACGTGGAGCTTGCGCTGGACAAGGCCGAGCAGGTGCTTTTCGCCATCTCGCAGCGGCGTCTGAGTCGCGACTTCGTACCGCTGCGCATCGCCTTGAAGGAGTACTTCGACCAGATCGACTTCCTGCATCAGCACAAGGGCGAGATCGTGGGCGTGCCAATGGGCTTCCGGGACCTCGACCTTCTGACCGCCGGGATGCACCCCGCGGATTTGATCATCATTGCCGGCCGGCCCGCCGTCGGCAAAACCGGCTTCGCCCTGACCATCGCGCGCAACGCTGCCGTCAGGCATCGCTGTCCCGTGGCCATCTTCAGCCTGGAGATGTCGGTGGAGCAACTGGTGCAGCGGCTGCTTTGCTCGGAGGCCAACGTGGACTCGCAGCGACTTCGCACCGGGTTCATCGACGAGTTCGAGTGGCACCGCATCAGCGAGGCTTTCGGCGTGCTCTCCGAGGCCCCGGTGTTCATCGACGATTCGGCCAACATCACGACGATGGAGTTGCGTACGAAAGCGCGACGTATCAAGGCCGAGCACGATCTGCAACTGATTATCGTCGACTATTTGCAGTTGATGCAAGGCAGGGGCCTGGAAAACCGGGTGCAAGAGGTTTCCGAGATCTCCCGGAGCTTGAAGGGCCTGGCGCGTGAGCTGGCCGTCCCTGTCGTGGCACTTTCGCAGCTTTCCCGCGCCATAGAATCACGACATCCGCACCGACCGCTGCTCAGCGATCTGCGCGAAAGCGGTTCCATCGAGCAGGATGCCGACGTGGTCATGTTCGTCCATCGAGAGGAGCTGTACGACCCGAACACGGACAAGAAGAACATCGCGGAAATCATCGTGGCCAAGCACCGCAACGGGCCTGTCGGCCAGGTACCGCTGCGGTTTTTTCCATCGCAGACCAGGTTCGCCGATCTCGAGGTTTTCCGGCAGCAGCCGGACCAATCGGAAGATTGATGTGAGAGGCTATGAAGGGCTTTGTCGGCTTTCCAGCGGGAGGCATGAGGTTTACGCCCGTGCCCGATCTCTTCTTCAGCGCCATCCTGCCCCAGATCGACAACCTGGCCGAGCTGAAAGTGACACTGCACTTCCTCTGGGCGTTGAACCGAAAGAAGGGGTTTCCGCGGTGTCTGACGTTGCAGGAGTTATTGGCAGACGGAACGCTGCTGAGCGGCCTGAAGCTGTCCGGGCGAGCTCCGGCGGAAAACCTTCGCGAGGGCTTGCTCCTCGCTATCGCGCGACAGACCGTACTTCACCTGGCGGTGGAGATCGCGGGAGAGTCCCAGGAGTTGTATTTTCTCAACACGGCGAAGGGGCGCAGCGTCGTGGAGAGCCTACGCAGAGGCGAGCTCGATATCGGGCAGATAGTGCGCTTGCCGGCGGAACCGGCGAACATGGTAGTGGAGCGGCCGAACGCGTTTGCGTTGTACGAGCAAAATGTCGGCCTTTTGACGCCGATGATTGCCGAGGAATTGCGCGAGGCCGAGAAGCTGTATCCGGCCGAGTGGTTGGAAGAAGCATTCAAGCTAGCAGCAGAGCTAAACAAGCGCAACTGGCGGTACATCCGACGGATCCTGGAGCGATGGGCGGTGGAGGGGAAGTCAGATGAGAAGGATTGGCGAAGTTCTAAGCGCACGTACACTTCGCCGAAATACTACCGAAAGAAGTCCTGATATGCCACCTATTGGAGATGAATGCCCATTGTGCAGGGGGGCTGGATTCTTGCGTGTCGAAGTCCCCGTTGGCCATCCGTTTTTCGGAAGGGCCTTCGAATGCGAGTGCCTGATGCGTGAGAAGGAGGAGCGCGACTTCGCGGACCTTCAACACCTGTCACAGTTGCAGTCGTTTAGCGACAAGACCTTCGAGAACTTCGATCGGAAGGTTCCCGGCACGGATAAGGCGTATCTCAGAGCCAGGACTTTCGCCGATGATCCCAAAGGATGGTTCGTTCTCGTGGGAGTCTTCGGCTGTGGTAAGACCCACCTGGCAGCCGCCATGGCCAGACACGCTTTGGGCAAGTCCTTGAGGGTTCTTTTTACGGTGGTGCCGGACCTTCTGGACCATCTCCGTTCCACTTTTTCTCCCTCGAGCGACGTTCAGTACGACGAGCTGTTTGAAAGCGTCAGGGCAACGCCCCTGTTGATACTCGACGATCTGGGCACGGAGAACTGTACTCCCTGGGCCGGAGAGAAGCTGTACCAGATCTTCAACTACCGCTACAACGAGCGATTGCCCACCGTCATTACATCGAATCGCGACCTGAAGGACGTGGACCCTCGCATCCGGTCCCGTCTGTGCGACGCGTCCCTATGCGAGATCGTGGAGATCACGGCTGGCGACTACCGGCCACTGCAGCCAGGATTTCGACGGAACAAGCGGCTGCACAAGCCGGAGTACAAACGCTGAAGCGCCTGTAGCTCGCAAGATTAGTAGTTGCACTACACCCGCGCAAGAGATATACTGTGGGCACGTTTGTCGTGCTGGGCACCGGGCCGAGACCGTCGTCTCGGTCTGAAGCTCAACCCTACTAAGCGAAGCCGATGTGCCTTCCTGGAATTCACCTTTCGCGTTTCACACGCTAACGTCTTCAGTGGTCTGAACGTTTCCTGCAGCAAGGAGGTTGACCATGACGGGTTCGTGGTCTCGCAGTCCGTTTATTCTTCTGTCGTTGACAGTCGTTGCAGCCTTTCGAACGCAGTCTTTGAAGTTTACCAAACATTGAACTGAGCGAGCAGGTGGCGGAGTATTTGGCGTTCAACGGGGTGCTCTGCACTTCGGGGGACGGCGGAATGAAAACGTACAGTTCTTCGTGAACGAGAAAGGAGGATCTAAGCTTGAGAGAAGTCAACGAAACCATTAATTGCGACGTGTTGGTGGTGGGAGGCAGTCTCGCCGGATGCTCGGCCGCCATTGCGGCAAAGGAGACCCTGGGCAGCGATTCTCGCATTGTGGTCGTGGATAAGGCCAAAACTTCAAGAAGCGGCCAAAGCCCTTTTGCGGCCGGCATCTACACCGTCTTCGATCCGCAGGAAGATGATCTTCAGCAGTGGATGGAAGAAATAGTGTCGACCGGCGAGTATCTGAACGATCAGCTGTGGTGCCAGCAGCTTTTCGAGCACAGTTTTCGAGTGGCCAACAACATAGACACCTGGGGGCAGTCCTACGGCAAGGTTGTTTTTGTGCGGGACGAGAACGGCCGCATATTGCGGAGGCGCTCGCGGGGTCACATCCATACTCGCCACAACGTCATCAATTCGTTGCAGATGATGGACACGCTGCGGCGGAAAATGGTAGAAGTGGGCGTGAAGATCGTGGACCGGGTAATGGTGACCGACCTTTTGGGCGCGGAGAATGGCGTTCGTGGCGCTTTGGGTTTGAGCTACTGGGATGACCGAACGCTGTCTTTCAAGTCGAAGGCAACGGTTTTGAGCGCATCGGGCTGCGGCTTCAAGTCGATCTTCCTTGGCCACCGCAACCTCACGGGGGATCTGCTGGCGGCGGCCTTCGACGTTGGGGCGCGGTTTGCCGGAATGGAGCAGTTCCACACCAACACGGGATGCAAGGACTACGATATCCACGGATTGAACCTCTACGTTGGCGTGGGTGGCCGGTTCCTGAACGGACTGGGCGAGGAGTTTATGTGGCGCTACCACCCGGTCTTGGGCAATCGGGCCAGGCTGCAGGACTTGGTGCTCTCCTTTTGTCGGGAGGTGCAGGAAGGGCGCGGCCCCATCTATATGGACATAACCAGAGCTTCGGAGGCCGATGAGGCGCTGTGCCGGGCAATCCTCCCCGAATCCTTCCGCCTGTGGGATCGGGCAGGAGTAAGTCCCTTCAAACAGAAGGTTGAATGGGTGCCGTCATTCAAAGGTACCACGGCATCTGGCGGGGGAATAAAGGTGAACCTCAAGTGTGAGAGCAACGTCCCCGGCCTTTACGGCGCGGGCGACTTGACGTGGATCGCGCCACACGGTACATACTCGTTCGGTGGCATCAACATCGGCTATACCGCCGTATCCGGCGATCTGGCCGGCCGTCACGCGGCCGCTTTTGCTCGCGAGACCAAGGAGTCAGGTGAAGTTTCACGCACCGAGATCAAGGAGATTCTAACGCGACGGATGATTTCCCTCAAGAACGTGCGGGGCATCTCGCCCGAGGAAGCTGTCGACCAGATTCAGCGGGCCATTATTCCCTACGAGGTGAGCTACCTGAAGACGCCTGCATCTATTGCCAGGGCCCAGCAGCGGATGGAGGAGATCGAGGGGGAGATACTGCCACAAGTGAGGTCTGGCTCCAGCCATGAATTGGTCAAGGCCATCGAGGCCAATAGCATGGTGAAGGTTGCCAAGATGATGCTGGCGGCGTCCCTCGTGCGCGAGGAGAGCCGCGGTTTTCACCATCGGGTCGACTTTCCACTTACCGACAACGAGAAGTGGTTGAAAAGGGTCATCCTGCAGAACGACGGGCGCGGCGGACTCGACATCACGACCGAACAGGTGGAAACGCCCTATGTCCAGCCCAAAGAGGCGTACAGTTCCCCGCCTGGGACGCCCGTGGAAGAAAGGAGACAAGCGTCGTGACGAGATAAGAGGCGGACCTTCGTTCCTCAGGCTGAGCGTCCCCCTAATATAGTGAAGGAGGTGCGAGAGTGAGGTCGCGTTCAGGCACCGTGTTTCAGGCGATTCCTGTCGGGTTGATTGTTCTGACTTTGTTAGTGGTGGGATGTTCCCCTTCGGCGCAGACGGCCGTAAGTAAGGACGGCGAGAAGTCGGCTAAGCAGGCACAAAAGGTAACGACCCTGAGCATTGGCTCGTCTTCCATCGGCAGTGGTCCCCACATCATCGCCGTCGGTTTCTCCACCTTAATCAATAAGGATGCGGGAATCCAGACCAGTGTAGAAGCGACGGGCGGCTCTGATGCAGTGGTCCGCGCCATTGGAGAAAAGCGTCTTGACCTCGGCGTAGGTAACAGCCTGTCGGCTGGCGATGCCTACCGTGGACGAGGGACGTTCAAGAGCCCGGTATCTCTGCGATTGATTGCGATGGGGGCGCCGACGACGCGGCAAGTTATCGCCCGAGTCGATTCAGGCATCAAGACCCCCGCTGACTTCCGCGGGAAGAAGGTCATTGGCAAGCGCAAGGCCGTTCAAGATCTGGAGGAGCTGACCAATGCGCTGCTGAAGGTCTACGGCGTGCCGAAAAACGAAGTGAATATTCTGGAAACCGCCGAGGCCAACGAGGCCGTCGAAGCTCTCAAGCTGGGCACGGCCGATGCCGCCGTAATGCCAGGCACCATCGGCGCGGCTACGATCAGAGAGATTGCTGAGACCACGGACGTCACCTTCCTCGACCTGGGCGACAAGATGGACCAGTTGTTGAAGGAGCTGAACCCGGCCTTTTTTGAGGTCGTGATACCGGCAGGGGCGTATCGTGGGATAACCAAACCGGTTCGATCGATATCGGCAGGCGCTGGCACGTTTGTCGTGCATCCGGATTTGCCGGAAGAAACCGTCTACAAGATAACGAAGATTATCCTGGGCAATCCTGAGGAGGTGAAGAAGATACACTCCTCTGCCGCCGAGTGGACCATTGAGCAGACCGTCGTAGGCTTTACGGTTCCATTTCATCCTGGCGCTGTCAAGTTCTTGAAGGAAGCGGGCAAGTGGACGGATGCAGTGGAGAAGCGGCAGCAGGAACTGTTGAAGTAAGCAGTCGCTGGATGTGACCAGAAGGACCCCTCATTGGGGAACCAGGTGTGGCAGACCAACTCATAATGGACGGGAGACCTGAATGAATCGCGGCCAAGTGATAACTGTTCTGGCTGGTATCACAGGGCTCTACGAAGTCCTTATCGCCAGCCGGGCGCTTACCTGGCTTGGCATATACTTTCCGCGCGTGCAGCACCGCGCCATCAGCCTGGCGTTGGTATTTCTGATCATTTTCCTGGCGTACTCGGCACGTGGCAAGGAGCGGGAACGCGCCACGCTGGCCTGGTACGACGTGCTGCTGGTTATCGCAGGGCTGATTGGCGCGGGATTTATGGCAGTGTTCTACGATCTGGCTCTGGAGTATAGCTCGTACGGCTATCTCGACACCTTGGGTATGGCGCTGGCCCTCTTGCTGATTGTCCCATTGCTGGAAGCCGTGCGGCGCAGCAGCAGTTGGATTCTGCCGTTGTTGATAATCACCCTCATGGCGATGACGATGTTCCAGAACTACTTGCCCGGCCTGCTGCACGGCAAGGGGTTTGCCCTGGACCGTCTAACATACGGCATATACGTCGGAACAGGTGGTATCTTTGGGCTGCCTCTCGGGGTGTCCACGAGCATCCTCATCGTGTTCCTACTGTACGCTAGCTTGCTCCAAACTGCTGGCGTTGGCGAGTGGTTTATGGGCATCGCGCTGGCGCTCACGGGCAGCGCTCGTGGGGGGCCGGCCAAGGCGGCGGTGATATCCAGCGCTTTCTTCGGCACGATCTCGGGTTCACCTGCCGGGAACACAGCCACGACGGGGGCGTTTACCATTCCTCTAATGATTAAAACTGGCTACCGGCCAACGGTGGCAGGCGCCGTGGAGGCAGTGTCTTCCACCGGCGGCCAACTGCTCCCCCCGGTTATGGGCGCGGTGGCCTTCGTCATGGCGGAGTGGATCAACGTTGGGTATGCCGACATCGTCAAGGCTGCTCTTATCCCTGCCGTGCTCTATTACGTGGTGGTGTTCGCGTCGGTACATTTCGAGGCGCTGCGACACGGCATCAGACCTTCTCCGCGAGGGGACATTCCTGCCGCGGCTTCTGTGCTCAAGGAAGGATGGTTCTACCTTATTCCTCTTGGCGCGCTAGTATACTTTCTGATATTCGTTCGCCTACCTCCCGACATAGCCGGTATGTTCTCCCTGCCGTTTCTGATCGGGAGCAGTTTCCTATCGCGCAACCGTAAGCATTGGCTGCTGCCCAGGCCGATATTCTACGGCGTCGCCGCGGCCACCAAGTCCTGGGTGGGAATTGTGGTCATAACGGCAGCCGTGGGCATGCTGGTTGGATCGCTCGAGCTAAGCGGTCTGGCCGTTCGTATCCCCGGGTTCTTGCTGGAGGTATCCGGACAGAATCTTGCCTTGACGCTTGCCTTTGTGGGCCTTTCTAGCCTTGTTCTCGGTATGGGGTTGGATTCCATTCCCGCCTATATGACTCTGGCGGCGCTTGCTGCGCCAACGCTGATAACTCTGGGGCTATCCCCAACGACGGCGCACCTCTTTGTGGTCTACTGGGGAATGGCATCCTTCATTACTCCACCGGTGTGCATTGCCGTGTTTGTGGCCTGTGGCTTGAGCGGAGCGAAGGTGTGGGCCACCGGCTGGGAAGCAGTGAAGCTGGGAATTGCTGCCTACGTGATTCCGTTTGCCTTTGCTTTCGATCAATCGTTGCTGATGGAGGGGCCAGTGGATAGGATCGTGGTTTCGGGCATCACGGCGCTCGCGGGCTCTATCATCGTAGCAGCCGGGCTACGAGGTTATATGTTGCGACGCTTGGGCCTTATTCAGAGATCAGCGGCCGTCGCAGCTGGGTTTATGCTCATTGCCCCCAGCGTTCCATTGGCTTTCTCCGGCGTGGGGCTGATCGCGATACTCGTGGCGTGGCAGCTTCGCACGCCAGTCGTTGCAGTCCCCGATCCTGGTCGGGAGGTGACCCCCACCGTACGGTAAGTGTGGAACGGTACTTTGACCGGTTACTGGTGGACGGAATTGACGTGCCGCCAGGGGTGATATAGAATGGGTAGCGCTTGCTACCGCCGTGATGGATCCCAATGTCAAGCCCAAGGAAGCGTATAGTTCTCCGCCAGGCGCACCGATAGATAGAAGTGAGAGAAAGGAGTTTTCTTTTAGATGAACTTTGTGATCGACGAGTTTCTCGACTGCGACGTCCTCGTGGTTGGAGGTGGGCTTGCCGGCTGTTTGGCAGCCATCACCGCTAGGATGAACGGCGCCGAAAAGGTGATCCTGGTGGACAAGAGCAGGGTGGCCCGCAGTGGGCAGAGCACCTTCGCGGCGGGCATCTGGGCGCTGAAGTTCGACGAAGACGACATCGACGACTGGGTCGAAGAGACAATCGTCTCGGGTGACTACCTGAGCGACCAGGAATGGGTCAAGCTGCTGTGGGAGCGAGACCTGGCAGTGGCCAAGGATGTGGATAACTGGTGCAGTGAGTCCGGCCGGCAGGTTTTCGAGAGGGCGAGTGACGGCACCTTGATGCGGCGTAAGTCGCGGGGGCACAACCGAACGTCGCACGGGGTGATCAACTCGATGCCGATGATGGAGGGCTTGCGGGCGAAAGCCGAGGACCTCGGCGTCGAGGTAGTCGACAGGGTGATGATCACTGACGTGCTGGCTTTGGACGGGGAATGCTTTGGCGCCGTCGGCCTGAGCTACTGGACGGGCAAGAGCTGCCTGATCAAGGCGCGCGCGACCGTCTTAGCCTCGGCCGGGTCGGGCTTCAAGTCGATCTTCGTCGGGCACCGCAACCTGACCGGCGACTTGCAGGCCGGCGCCTATCGTGCCGGCGTGATCTTGCGCAATATGGAGAACATCTCCCACAACACCTGCGCTACCCACTACGACATCCACGGCTTGAACCTCTACGTCAGCGTCGGTGGCAAGTGGCTCAACGCGCTGGGCGAGGAGTTTATGTGGGAGTACGATCCTGTGCTCGGCAATCGGGCGAACCAGCCGACGAAGTGCATCGCGCTGGCGCGTGAGGTGCACGAGGGCCGGGGACCGATCATGTTCGACTTGAGCGCGGCGACCCCCGAGGAGCGGGCGCTGTGCCGCAAGATACTGCCGGAGACTTTCCGGGTTTGGGACGCCGCCAACATCGATCCTTTCGAGCAGCGTATCGAGTGGACAACTTCCTTCTACGGTACTATCATCAACGGCGGCGGCATTCACATCGACACCAGGTGTGCCACCAACGTCGGCGGCCTTTACGCGGCAGGAGACATCACTTGCATTCCGCCACACGGCGGCTACTCGTTCGGCGGCGTCAATATCGCCTTCTGCGCCGTCTCCGGCGCCGTGGCCGGCGAGAGCGCGGCAGCGCTGTTGAGCGCGGGGCGCGGCGTCAAGGCCGACGAGTGGACGATAAACGGCTTGGGCGCCCGCAGCGTGGCGGAGGCGGTACGACCTCTCGTCCAGGGCGGTGACACCTCGCCGGATGAGGTGATCGCGAGCATTCAGCAAGCGATCATTCCCTATCGAGTATCGCTGATCAAGACGAGGAGCACATTGGAGGAGGCACTGGGACAGATCGAGGAGGTCAAGGCCAGGGCCGGGCGCATGAAAGCGAAGGACCTGCACGATCTGGTGAAAGCCAACGAGGCGAAGAACATGGCCACCATCGCGGAGCTGATGTTGCGCGCAGCCCTGATGCGAAAGGAGAGCCGTGGCTTCCACTTCCGCGAGGACTACCCGCTGGTTGACAACAAGGAATGGCTGAAGTGGATAATGGTGCAGCAGGATGGCAAGGCCGTGAGACTCTGGACTGAGGACGTCCCGCTGCCCTACGTCAAGCCAACGCAGGACTACCAGCGCCACCGCAGCCTGCGGCAGAAGGTGTGATTTGTGGACACGTCTAAACCTGCTCGGAAACGCCACAACTATCGTGGGATTGCTTGTGGACAACTGAGGACGCACCGCACCTATTGTAGGGGCGCGAGTGAGTCGAGCGACAACAAGGACGTGGTATATGTGGATAACTGAGGACGCACCGCACCTATTGTAGGGGCGAACGGCGTTCGCCCGCTTTGCCCGTTGGCGAGAGGATTTTGACTATGCCATTTGATCCAGCCAAACATCACCGCCGTTCCCTTCGACTGTCCGACTACGACTATTCGGAAACGGGTGCGTATTTCCTTACCATTTGCGTTCACGATCGGGCGTGTCTGCTTGGTCGTGTGATAGACGGTGGAATGTTAACCAATCAGTTTGGTAACATAGTCCGCGAAGAATGGGAGAGGTCAGCGCATATTCGGAAGGAACTGATGCTGGACGAGTATGTTGTTATGCCTAACCATATTCGTGGTATCGTTTTCTTGGAGCACGATGGTGAAACGGTCCCGGGGGCGAACGGCCGTTCGCCCCTACAAATAAGGACGCGCGCAGGTCAGACACCGAGATCGCTGTCCTCGTTCGTAGCAGGGTTCAAGTCCGCAACCACAAAACGAATCAATGAGGCGCGCCGTACTCCGGGCACCGCCTTCTGGCAACGCAATTACTACGAGCACGTCATCCGCACCGAAGAATCGCTTTCAAAAATAAGGCAATACATCGCCAATAATCCGCTTAAGTGGGAATTGGATGAGTTGCATCCGAACTATGGACAGAGAACGTCCCGCTGCCTACCTGAAGCCGACGCGGGCCTACCCCCATCACGGCAGCCTGCGCCAACCGAAACTGCTGGGCTGGACGCCAGCCGTCCACCCGATTATTGTAGGGGCGAACGGCGTTCGCCCGCTTTCACCGATCCGCGCTGATGCGCTGCCTGACGGCGCATTGTCAAGACTAAAAATGGGGGTACTAATAAGATGAGAGGCATCAATACCGTTGTTCAGAGCGACGTCCTGGTGATCGGCGGTGGCCTGGCGGGTTGCCTTGCCGCCATCGAGGCCAGCAGGGTGCTGGGCGATGGCGCGAAGGTGACCGTCGTCGACAAGAGCAGGATTGGCAGGAGCGGGCAGAGCCCTTTCGCCGCCGGCATCTTCACCGTCTTCGATCCCGACGAGGACGACATGGACGTCTGGCTTAACGAGATGATCGTTTGGGGCGAGTACATCAACGATCAGGCCTGGTGCAGGCAGCTGTTTGAGCAAACAAAGCCAATTGTGCTAGACATCGATCAGTGGGGTTCCAAATACGGCAAGCAGGTCTATGAAAAGGACGCCAACGGCAAGTTCGTACGCCGCAAGTCACGAGGCCACCTCAACACAAAACACAACGTCGTGAACTCGCTGCCCCAGATGGATACGCTGCGGCGCAAGATGGTAGAGTCAAAAGTGAACATCGTCGACCGCGTGATGATCACCGACTTGGTTCAGATGGACGGGTCGACCGTGGGTGCGGTAGGATTCAACTACTGGAACGACAACACCTACTACTTCCACGCCAAGACGATCATCCTGGCGGCATCAGGCAGCGGCTTCAAGTCGGTATTCATTGGCCACCGCAACCTCACGGGCGATATCCAGGCGGCGGCCTTCGAGGCGGG
>JACQUC010000004.1 GCA_016210495.1 Chloroflexota bacterium | reverse complement strand
GCTTCAAGTACCGCAACAAGATCGGACTCGACGTCGCTGTAGAAGCACTCAAGCTCTATGTTCAAAGGAAGCGAACGAGAATCGAGGATATCATTCGTTTCGCACGCATTTGTCGGGTGGAGAGAGTAATGCGTCCATACCTTGAAGCGATGCTATGACACAGAAGCATCTCAGAGACGTTTCCGCTTCGGTGCATCAGCGCCTGCTTAACAAAGCCCGCGAGCAAGGGCGTCCTTTCAATGAACTGCTGCAGTATTACGCAATGGAAAGATTCATCTATCGTCTTTCCAAGTCACGTCACGCCGGCAAGTTCATCCTGAAGGGCGCCTTGATGCTCGCTATCTGGAAGGCCCCGTTGTCCCGCTCTACAAAAGACATTGATCTGCTGGGGCGAGTGAGCAACGACATCGATACTGTTCTTGAGGTCATTAGAGGTGTCTGCGCTAAAGAGGTAGAACCCGATGGTCTTGTTTTCGATGCTGGCAGCGTTGAGGCTGAACGCATCATTGAGGACGCAGATTATGCGGGCGTGCGGGTACGATTCCGAGGGAATCTTGGAAGGGCGACTATCCATGTGCAGCTCGACATAGGCTTCGGAGATGAAGTGGTTCCGTCTGTCGCGGTGCTGGACTACCCTACGATTCTCGATCTACCTCCGCCCAGGATTCAGTGTTACAGTCGTGAGAGCGCCATCGCTGAGAAGTTCCAGGTAATGGTCAAACTGGATATCGTGAACAGCCGGATGAAGGACTTCTTCGACATCTGGCTTATGTCACGATGGTTCGAGTTTGATGGCCAAACATTGGCAAGGGCGATCACAAGAACTTTCGCCAATCGCGATACAGATATGCCGTCGATGCCCGCTGCCCTGACGGATGCCTTTGCCTCGGACGTCTTGAAGCAGTCCCAGTGGAAGGCATTCCTTCGCAATCATAAGTTGGACAATGCACCTGGAGATTTCCGAGATATCGTTAGTTGCATAGCTGCCTTCCTGGGGCCCATAGCCAATGCCTTGTCTAAGGGTGTAGGCTTTCGCGGTATCTGGCACCCACCAGGCCCCTGGCTGGATTCACAATCGTAGGCGGAGGGAAGGAAGGAACGGTAGATGGCCGCGCCAAATAGGCTTGCCACCTGCCCAGAAAGCAAGTATAATGAAACCGAGGCAAGTACCGGACAAGTAAATGCGGTAAGAACTCGAAAAGTGCGTTTCTGCCTGCTGTTTTAAGTGGGGCAAAAAGGACGGATTTTACGAGGGAAATTGGTCTGAAGCTGCGATTTTGAGTAGCGGGCTTCCCAAGCAGAATGTCGAGAGTTCGAATCTCTTCACCCGCTCCGTGATCGAAAAAGCCCGGTATATCGGGCTTTTTTCACTTCTATCCCCTGAAAGCCCCAGAATCATTTGCCACACACATTCTGCCGGTTAGGCGGAAAGTCTAGAAGCAGCTGTTATCGCCCCTCAAGCGGCGCTCTTGTAGACATCCTGCCAACTGGAAATAGTTCCTACTGTAGACGCTCTGCCTATCGGTGAATCGTTCTTACGGTAGACTGTCTGCCACCGCGAAATAATTCGGCTGAACGCGTGGTTGTCTTCGCCAGGAACATGTTCGGCGCCATTATGATCCATTCGGCTAAACCTGGCTTCGCGGCAAAACAAGGCTTCGACGTCAAGTAGTCAAAACCCGTTGAAAGCGCCGCACAGCAATGAATGATCGGGTAATGATCGCGCAATCGATTGCGCGATCATTACCCGATCCCCGTATTCTCATAGAAGACAAATGTGGCCCTTCACGATTGATAGCTTTACAAAGGCCGCGGCCGTTTCCCTTCTCTGAGGGTCCGCCGCAGTCGCTCCGCGTACCTGGAGATCGTAGCCTTGGATTCGGGGTAGGTCTGGAACAGGTACTCCAGGAACATGTTGCCGGACGCAATCAGGATTCCATTGCGGCTTTCTCTTATGGGGAAATCCTTTTTGTTGTCTGTCACGAGAACACCGGGCACGCCAGCGGCTATCGCTGTCTGCATAATAGGGATATCGTCCTGATCTTTCAGCCAGGAGAGATCGACCGCTTCAGCGACCTGGTAGTTTACGTTGGTGAGAACTCTGGTAAAGTCATCGACTGCAGCGTTCACCTTTGCCCTGGATCTACCCAACCGCCGCTCTAACTCCCCCTGGATAAGCTCGTCGTCCTCGTTCTGCTCCGTGATCCCCAATTCCTGTCTAGCTCGCAGGATAATCACCTCAGTTCTGGCACGACTGAACTCTGAGACGATCCAGTTGCTCCAGTAGCCTTGTAGTACCGTAAGCGGGCGGCAATCGCGAACTCCAAGCTCTTGTGACCCACCAGAATACTCGTGTCCAAGGTTACCCGGTCCAGGACCATTTGGTGACGCAACGACAAAAAGAGCCTATCCTCTTCTTTCTTGCTACTCTCGGGCAATGCTTGCCCTCTTCTCTGCTCCCATCTGATGGCGGATCTTCCCGGTTACCTCGCGGACTTCATCCTCGGCAGACAAACCGTCCTCCTCAAGCTCGGCAACGCCCCGACCGAAGCTCAGCACGTCTTCCACACTCTCCGTCGATACCCACCAGCGGTCGCCAACCTGCCGTCCGATAAGGGCGCCACGGCTAATCCACGCTTTCACGGTAGGTATAGTTATGCCCAATCGCTCTGCTGCTTGACCGGTCGTGATCCAGCCACGGGCTGGCCTGGCCAAAGCAAGCATAGCCTCGCGGAGTGCCTTCGCTTTGGACGTACGCCCCTGCGATTCCATCTCAAATTCGAGCTCTTGAAGCTCATCGAACGTTGAGGGTGCTATCGTTGTTCTTGCCACTGCTCAAGCTCCTTGCATTCTGTATCCTCGCCAACAGTCTTTACTTGCTTGCAATTATATCGCATATCTGAAAGATACTGCAAGACACGGACCAGGAACATGCGAAATGTTTAGGGAGATAAAGGTGCGTACAACACTAGACTGAAGAAACAGCTAGCCGGCAGAGGCCGGGGATGGCTTACAATAGGGCCAACGATGTAGACATTCAGCCCCTGGAGAACAATTTCCTGCGTGAACTTTCTGCCACTGCGAGACAAGAGGAGTCGTTACTTGGTCCTGGTTTCAGAAATCCTTTCCCTGGAGCAAATGCTGGCCCCAGCCGCTCAACTCCTCTCGGATGAACTTTGTGAGAGTGGCCACCGCGGTATCGCTGGGCCGACCCTTCTTCCAGGCCTCGACCACCTCCGCCGCAAAGCTAATCGGCGCATCGGGTGCCCAATCCTTGAACTCCGACGTCGACGCGCGCTCAAACCTGTATAGGCCCATCAGCAGGCCGGCGCATAGTTGCGTGCTTTCCACCGACATGCCCAGCTCCTGGTACCTTCTGAGTTCGTGAAGGAAAGGCTCCAGCACGTCTTCGACCATCTGGTAGGCTACCTCGCTGGGCTCGGCGTAGCCATGGCGGCTTGGCCCGGCCTGTTCCCAGACATCATCGACCTCCAGGGCGTCCAGCTCGGCGTACAGGTAGTCGGCAACGTCCTCCCGATCGACGTCGCTCAGCAGATTCTGCGCAATCTTGGCAATCCGGCGCCCGAGCTGCTCGTCCTCATCAGCCAGAGTCCGCAAGATAGACAGGGCGTCGGCGTGTGAAAGCTGGTCAATGATCTTGCCTACGTCTGTCATCGTCACCTCAATGAGCTTGGGCAACCTGGTCATAGCGTCCTGGTTCGTTCGAATATCCGTTTGTCTAAGCCATCGGCTCGTGCATCCCCTGGTTGGCTAACCTTCGCCAAGTGCGCTACCGTTCGCGGTTGCCTTCGCCACTGCTGGGTTCAAGTATGGTAGAATGATAGCATGCTTGGGTGCATATTGCCAAACTGCCTTCCTTGGGTCAGAACTTCTCACTTGAAGGGAAATCTGCTGATTGCCCGCTTCTATTGGAGATTGAGGGACAGCCAATTCGGAAGTGATTCGTCGCAGCGGTGACCTGATACGCCAGGAACGCCAGCGGCAAGAAGCACAAAAAGTCCTGCATAGGGTAGTTGAATGAGCGAAAATCAATACTACGAGTTTATAGCACGGAGAAACACGCGGAGGTGAGGCACCGCGAAGAAGCGGAACGCGAAGCCAGAGAGCGAGCGCGTCGCGAGCAAGAGGAGGCGGAGGCGAGGGCGAAGTACCTCGACACGCTCGTGGGTCGTGATGAGGATATCTGGGCTCGGGTCAAGGTGCTTATCGAGGCGAAGAAGGCCGCGGAGTACGATCAGGCTATCCAATGCTTGAAGGACCTTCGAGACCTGTCCGTTCGGAGCGGGAAAACCGAGCTGTTCAGTGCGCGCGTGGCGGAGCTTCGCGCTCTGAACCCGGGGAAGCAGGCCCTCCTCAAGCGGATGGACACGGTCGGGCTGTAGGCCAGGGTGACGAGATCGGAGTGACGGCAAGTCTTCCTGGGTCTGCCAGGTAGGCGGCCAGAATGCCGGCCAAAAAAGTGTTGACTTTCGATCCTGGCTCCAGAGACGTGCGCATTCCGGATGCAGTTCAGCGACGTGCGGAGCAACGCATCCGCAGCTCCGCGGAGGAGCACTTTTCCGGCCGGTACACCCGGCTCGATATCCGCTTCCGCGGCCAGTTCTGTTACATCGATGCGTACACCGAGACCGAGCCGCTAGGGCCAAACTGGCCGCCGCCGGATTGGCCGGCAACGCGCGAGGAGCACCTGGACCGACTGCGCAACACCCCGGTGCATCTGTGCCGCTTGTGCTACTTCGGCGACGAGCAGCGCTGGGGCTTTGCCTTCTACACCTACAGCAACGAACGCTACGAGTTGTCGGTCTTTCCCTCTGGAGAGTTCCTCGGCACCCCCGAAGATGCCTTCCAGGTCTCGGCCGAGGTGTACCTCCACTGAACCGACGCTGGGGCGTCACATCGTCCTCTATCCAGGTAGGAAGATATGCTGATAGATTATCAAGACGTTCTTGTTAAAAGGAGTGTGCTGTGGCCTCTACTCTTGAGAAATAATAGCAATGCAGGAGAATCTCCAGAGAGCTGAGCAGCAAGATTATGGAGAAGTACGTCAAAGCGGACGGACTTGACGGCACAGGTCGCCTGCTCGGTACGGTCCGAGGAGGGGTTTTCGTCTTCGACAGCGAGAACGAGACAAACGCATTTATGGATTTTGCTCTCTTCGAATATAGGACGGGCAAGAAGAACGCCATCGAGCTGTATCGGGAAGAGATCGGCGGGAAAGATGAGAGGGAGAAAGAGATACTGGATGCCTTTGTCTCATACGCATCAACTTAAGCTGCGTGGCTGACGCCGAGCAGCCGTTGATAGGTGTTTGGTTTGTTCTTTCGGGAATTCATCCGACAACCTAGTGCCAGGCATTTTGCGATCTGGCCGATGACGACGGCAAGTGCCACGGTGTCGGCCATCGCGCTTGCCAGCGTTATGGCAAATGCGCGTACTGTCTGTGCGGCTTTTACGAGGCTGCGGTCCGGATACTTCCAAGCTCCCACTAGGCTCAGCCAGTGTTGAATGACCACGGCTGTCAACTTGGCATACACCTCGCACAGAATCCGCCACGGGTTCGTGCTGCGCGACTCATCAATCTGCCCGTGCTGTTTCCACAACTTGAATAGCAGTTCGATCTGCCACCGGGCGCGCAGCATTATCAATGCCTCGTCCATGCTGAGCTTCTCCTTCGGGGCGTTAGTTACCAGGATCGTCCATTCCGCCAGTCTCAGAGCTCTCTTGCTTATGGTTTGGCCTCGCACCTTGGCTGCCCTGCGCATACGACGCCGCCTCTCATTTGCCACCTCGGGAGGCACACGCACTGCCAGCAGTCTCGTCCTCAGCCGATGGCTGCCACCAAGCAGGATGGGCAAGTCTACCTCCTCTGGCCCCGCCTCTTCCAGTAGCTGCAAGAGATCTAGGCGATTTCCTTCTTCCGAGAACACTGACGTTTGCACCTTTAGCCTACTGAGGTAGAAAACCCCGTTTTCCTCCATTGCCTCTAGCCTATCCAGGCTGAAATAGCCTAAGTCGGCTATTCGCAACGCCCCAGCAGGCAATGGCATATTCTGCATAGACGAGCGATTGTCGTGGCAGCGCCCAGCTTCTAGCAACGGCCCTACCAGTCCTCCTGTGCTCAGATCAAGCCGCACCTGGATCTTGAGGCTCGACTCCCCATCTCCAGTTCTACTTCCGTTGCCTCTCCACACCTCGCTGAGTTCGTTGGGCAGAATGATGGCGGAACTATCCTGCACAAAGACCCCATTGAACCGCTGCAGCAGAGGGATGGATACCGGGTCCGAGACGATCACCTGCGCGGCCGCCCCTTGCAGTATCTCCTTCATAAACTTTGCCGCGGCCTCCGTAAACCGACGGTCAAGCCCCTGGTTACTAATGCCAACGCCCACAGCAGCCGCCATTTGAGTCAGGCTACTCAGGCTTGAGTCCGCAGATCTCAGCCAACCAAATACGAGCGTTTGGGCGAAAGTCGCCCCGCTAAACTTGCGGGCTCTGTGCACGAACCCCGTTGAACGAGCGGCCTCTTCGGCATAGCGACTGAACACGTTGTTCAAAACCTCAGCCACCTGTGGTATACTTGCCACGTGAAGCTCCTTCTGGGGCACTGGGTGGTGTGGTAGCTCCCAGTATACCAGAAGGACTTCTTTCCGTTAAGTTGATGCGTATGAGATACTGGATGCCTTTGTCTCTTCCTACACGTCTCTGTTCAGAATCGTGGCCGTTTCCAAGTCAGATCACAGCCTCACGTTGCGTGACCTTTTGAGCGAGAGGGAAGATGTTAAGCTTACGGATGTCGGTTTCAGCCAAACTGCCATCGTCGGCTCATTGCTGTTTCTTAGGGTTGTTCCCTTTGATGATTTCAACATGACCTCTGGCATCGCCTTCGTCTTCCCCGACGATCTTGAGAGCTATCTCTTGAGAAAGTATAAGAAGCTAGCCAAGAAGGTGCCCTCAGAGAGTGATTCGACAAAGCGATTTGTCTCCTTTTCCGACTGGATAAGACCGATGGCATAGAGGTAAGGTATGAATAGGGGACTTCGGGTTACCTTCCCGTCGCTGCGAGCCAGCACGCCTGCAGCCAGAGCAACTCGGCCGGGGTCAGTACCACCCCTATCGCCCCGCCATCGACGACCTGGATGGGGTGATCCCATCCGTAGTCGCCCATTCGAAGGGTAGCCCGACCGGAATCGCGCTCGTAAACGAATATGGCTTGCTCACCGTAGGAGTTCTCAAAGTAGCCGATGTATTGGCTGGGGACGTTCTCGTCTATCGCTGGCGGCGTGCCACAGTCGGCGCCGTGGTGGTTGTGCGCTGCGAACACGAGGCCATCGCCCTTTTCCTCCTGAACGGTTTTGACTCCTCGGCCTCTCGCCTCCATTGACCTTGCCCCAATGCTCGGGTCGGAAGCCAGGGCCCGCCTGAGGTCTTCAGGTAACGGAACCCGAGCCACAAATGTCGGCCACAACTCCAGTGGTGGAGCGAGGATGAGGCTTCGGTCCAGCTTAATGTCCGCGAAGTCGTCGTGCAGGTAGTGCCTTCGGCCGCAGTGAAGGGCATCGCAACTCGCGCGTATGCCGGGGCCGCACTCCTTCCAATTGCAGATGCGCCCAAGATAGTTGCCCCGGGGGTCGCACAGGAAGATGTCCGCCCCAAGGTTCATTCCCTGTGCGCGCCCCTTGAGCCTGCGGCCCAAAGTGGCCAAGGGCGCGAGGTCTGCATCATCTGTTGCCGTCACCAGCAAATCGGCGTCCTTCGGGTCGGGTTTGGACGTGGTCAACGAGCCTATCAGGGCAATCCGAACCACCCCCGGCAACTGGCTGCCTTTCCGCGCGAAGGCGACAGTTTCGGCGATGAGCTTACCGCGAATGGATAAGACTTCTGCGCTGGCCCTAGATGCCTCATAGTCAAACATTTGGATCCTCCGCTTTCCAAAATGGACCCATTTTGGAAACTCAAGCTTCCAAATTTGGCGAGTCTGTCCCGATCATCGCATCCTACTGAGAAGATGCTCGAGTTGGTCGATGTCCCGACTTCCTGAGGCCAAGATGCCTTTGGCGCGGATTGTGGTCAAAGCGTCTCCTCTAATACCTCTGTTGGTCACGATCCACAACCTCGCAAAGGAAAGAGCTTCGGCGTTGGCTACAGCACTAGCGCTATCGACAAATCGCTTGACCATCTTGCTCGTCACAGCCCCTCTTCTATGCTTACACTCGATTCCCCACATATCTTCTTGTCCGACTCCACTCGTCACAAGGTCGATCTCGTATTCGTCGGGTCCTTCGCCGTGGACGCCGTGGGGATCATGTACCTTGAGTTGTCGTACCTGGCGAACCTTGGGAAGGATGACCTGCTCAGTGACTCCAAAGTACTTGCCATCAACCTCCTGGCCAGCGAATTGTCGAACCAGATTTTCCACGCGCTTCTCGAAAAGCCCTCCCATCGTAGTGCGGTCCTCGATGTGGCGCTGCTCATACCATTCGATAAGCTTCCGAACGGCCCGCTGTTTCATAAGATTGCCCAGGGGGTCTAATCTTATTGGCTCCGCTGCCAGCCAGAGAGCAAAGACCGGGTCCAGTAACGTGATCGTCCCGTTCTCCTCGGAGATAAAGTCGGTGTCGATCAAACGATTGATGGCGACATAGATTTCCGTTTGGCTGTATCTCCGCACCAATCGTCGCACGAGACTTGCTCGCGCCAAAGGCTGGCGTGCGGCTACTTGTTTCAGGACTTCCTCCAGGAGGCTGGTCTTCGCGTCGGAATCGGACTGGGTGGCAGTCTTGCGTAGATACGAGCAGTGCTGGCCGACGTGAGTCAGCCGTCCAAACAGCTCTTCCTGAAAAGCTAGGTCTATTATCTCATCCGTGACCATTCCAGTCGATGCCCTGACAATCTGTTGCGCTCGCACCGCTATCGCGTAAATGTAGAAAGGCCAACCGCCCGAGAGCCTGTAAAGCCTGACCACCGCATCCGGGTCATACCGGTTCTCTTCCTGCTGCCAAAGCGCGGTGGCCAACTCGGTGGTTGCCTCTAACCCAAATGGGTTGAGCGGCAAGTCAACGAACCGCGTGAAAAGAGGGCTTTCGCTATCGCCGATAAGACGTCTAAGAGTAGTTACCTGAGAGCCAGCCACGACGTAGCCGACTCTGCCTCTTCGATCCAAGGCTGCTCTAAAGGCTCCCAGGAGATTGCCCGTCCCGGGGAAATGCATCAACTTAACGATGTCCTGAAACTCGTCAATCATCACCAGGTGAGGTATGTCCAGGACCTCTGAAAGATGATCCGGGAACCTCATCACTGCCGTGATGAGCCCTCCGTAGTTGTTGTTTTCAACATGGCCCCGTATTTCTCTCACCGGACCAACGAGCTTCTGATCCAAAGTCGCCGCCATGACAAGCAGCGCGTCATCTGTTCTCTCTAGCGGAGCGTCGAGATTCTTAGCCGTTGTGGCCGTAGCCAAGAGTTGACCGACGAAGTTTAGGGCGAAGTTCCCCGGACTGCTGGCTATATCGTCGAGGGCGACGTAGCAGGTGGGAAAATCGGGGTGCCGACGGCGCACCTCGTCCAGAAGGACGGTCTTGCCTATTCTGCGCAGACCCAGAAGCGCCAAATGTCGACGTCTTCCCCGCGCCAAGCTCGTCAGAACGGAATCAAACTCTTCGAGTTCCCTGGTTCGGTCCACGAACAGGCCTGGTAGAGGTTGCAGCAAGGCTTCACCTCCGATACGATATCTACGGTAGATTATTTTACGCGAAACCCGAAAAATATTCTACCGTAGAGTTCCAGGGGCCAGCAGGGCTAACGAGTCTCTGTAAGTGCTACGCTTGACGATGAACTGCCGGCTGCGCCAACGAAAGCCAAAACCTGTTGCTCCAGTGCGACCCGGACGGCAGGTCAACCGCAGGCACGTTAGTACCGGCTCATAGAAACGTGATGCACCACAGCCGTATTCTCGAATTCTCGGTTGCATGCTTTAATTCGAGAGAGTATAATGAGTTTCGATCAGAGGAACTTGGCCAAATCCCATTAAAATATGCCAGTTCTGCCTAAAGAGATTATTGTTTATCGGAGCCAGTCTGCCTGGAGAGACTATTCAGTATCGGAGCCAGTTCTGCCTAGAGAGACTAATGTTAATCGGAGCCAGTTCTGCCACACTGAAATAGCTAGGGTTTTTGAGGAATAGATCGGAGGGGGCGTGCTCGCTTCCCAAGCAGAATGTCGAGAGTTCGAACCTCTTCACCCGCTCCGTGATCGAAAAAGCCCGATATATCGGTCTTGTTTTCATTGCTAACTCTTTAGAACTCGGAACTATTGGCTAGACAGTTTCTGCCGGTTAGGCAGAATGTCTAAGAGATGCTCTTATCACCCCTCAAGCAGCGTTCTTGTAGACATTCTGCCAACGGGGAATGGGTCCTACTGTAGGCACTCTGCCCATCGGTGAACCTTTCCTGCGGTAGAAAGCCTGCCACCGCGAAATAATTTCGTCTGAACGTGTAGTTCTCTTCGGCAGGAATGTCCCCGGAGCCACCATCATCCACTCGGCCAAGTCTGGTTTCACGGGCCAAGCAGGCCCGCGAATTCAAGGCGCTAAGACCGCTCAAGCGTAGCGTCCCCTGCATTTGACGCGGACTCCCCCGGCTATCATTTCGAGTGGAGGTCTTCATCGTCAGGTTCGCAAACCACGATCTCCG
This sequence comes from Chloroflexota bacterium, assembly GCA_016210495.1. The sequence continues at coordinate 6,172 of JACQUC010000004.1, read as the reverse complement.
GCTCCTCGTGTATCTCATCCTCAGCGACGAACACGATCCTCATGCCCCAGCCGGCGTAGGTGGTCAGAAGTCGCCCGAATTCTCCAAGCGATAGCTCCTGGTCGTCTATGTACTCTTCTGCCTCCCCGTCGGGGCCACCGTCACCTATCACGCAGCGCAATACGTCCCCACGGTGTCCACTGCCCACAACGCTCCGAGTACTCCGGTACGATTCCTACGGTAGATTGTTTTACGCGAAAACCGAAAAATATTCTACCGCAGAATTCCAGAGGCCAGCGGGGCAGCGAGCATCTGTAGGGGTTTCGCTTGACGAAGAGGTGCCGGTTGTCTCACCCAAAGCCCAATTCTGTTGCCCCAATGCGATCTGAACCGTGACCTGACCGCACGCATGTTAGTGCCGGTTTACAGAAACTTGATGCACCCCAGCCGAATTCTCGGTTGCGTGCCTAAAATTGAGACAGTATAATGGGTTTTAGTCAGAGGAGCTTGGCCGAATGCTATTGCAATATGCCAGTTCTGCGCAAAGCGATTATTCTACGAGCCCTAAGTTGACAACTTCGCCCGAAATGTGTATCCTTTTTATTGTTAAATGGTTCCCGACCCCTCCGTTGGTCGGGAATTGCGGTGTTTTTGGAATCTCAGCGTAGACTCAGGCAAGTTGTCGTCCGCCGGCTTATTTGTGCCGGCGGTTGTAGGTAGAGGGGGTCAGATGCTGTGAGAATCGGAGTTCTTACGGGTGGAGGCGATTGCCCAGGGCTGAACGCGGCTATCAGAGCAGTGGTGCGGAGAGCGATAAGCTACAACTACAGAGTGGTAGGCGTCCACAACGGTTGGGCCGGGCTGCTTGGTGAAGGTAGCGTCGAGCCCATGGGATTGCGTTCCGTTTCTGGCATTCTGCACCTGGGAGGAACCATCCTGGGCACCTCCAGAACCAACCCGCTCAAGAAGCAAGAGCACATCGACCAGGTCGTACAGAACATGAGGAAATATGGTATCGATTCCCTCGTGGCCATTGGCGGCGACGATACCTTGACAGTTGCCAGCCGTCTCAGCGAGATGGGCGTGCCTGCCGTCGGCGTGCCAAAGACTATGGACAACGATGTCGCGGGAACGGACTACACCATCGGCTTCAACTCGGCCGTCAGCATCGTCGTGGATGCCTTGGACAAGCTGCACACCACGGCCAGCGCACACCACCGGGTGCTTGTCGTCGAGGTCATGGGCAGGGATGCCGGCTGGGTTGCCGTAGTTGGAGGCCTGGCAGGTGGAGCCGACTTCATTCTCGTCCCAGAGGCACCTACCGATATCGCGTCGGTCTGTCGTCACCTCGAGCGCCGTCGCCAGTTGGGCAAGGATTTCAGTATCATCGTCATCGCCGAGGGAGCGACGCTTCCTGGGCTCGAGGTGACGACTGAGCTTGGCGAGAGAGACGCTTTCGGGCACATTCGCCTGGACAAGCGTAACATCGGTGAAATCGTGGGACGTGAGATCGAGCGGCGAACCGGTTTCGAGACCCGTGTCACCGTCCTCGGCCACCTGCAGAGAGGCGGTTCTCCCTCGGTCTTCGATAGGGTGCTCGCGACGCGTCTCGGCGTCGCGGCCGTCGACCTCGTCAAAGATGGCAAGTTCGGCTATATGCCCGGTCTGGCGGGCAACTCCATCGTCCCCATCAAGCTGAGTGACGCCGTGGCCAAATCCAAGACGGTCGATCTCGAGCTATACGAGCTGGCTCAACTCTTCTATTGATACCAATGTCAAGTCCTTGTTCTGGGGCGGATGCTGCCAAGCGGCTTGACGGCGACCCCGATTTATCGGGGCGCCGAAGGACACCCAAGCCGGCTATCGTCGTCTTCAAACCTGCCTCTCCTGGCTAGGCCCTTTTTGTTCCCCGCACGACTGTAAAAGGCAATATGGATGTGCTATAATTCGCGTGCGCTCGCACGGGGTCTGTCGGAGACGTCGGTCGCCATTCGCATTTCAGGCGCTAGCCCAGCTTTGGTCGGCTTTTTTTTGTTGGTTTGACCGCCTGGATCGGCAATTGGGAGGAAGTCCAGTTGTTCTCGCCCATCAACGCTTTTCTCAGCCTGTTTTCCCGGGACATGGGCATCGACCTCGGTACTGCCAACACCCTTGTCCTTATTCGTGGAAAAGGCATCATCCTCAACGAGCCCTCGGTTGTCGCCATCAACAAGAAGAACAAGAAAGTTCTAGCTATAGGCGTCGAGGCGAAGCGTATGGTGGGTCGAACGCCGGCAGGCATTGTCGCTATCAGACCACTCAAAGATGGCGTCATTAGCGATTTCGACGTCACGGAACAGATGCTCCGCTACTTCATCGGTAAGGCGCACCAGCAGTTTGGCATGATTCCACGGCCCCGTGTCGTGGTCGGCATTCCCAGCGGAGTTACCGAAGTCGAAAAAATGGCTGTACACGACGCGGCGCGCAACGCCGGGGCGAGAGAGGCGCATCTTATCGAGGAGCCTATGGCGGCCGCCATTGGAGCCGGCTTGCCCGTGACGGAGGCGACTGGCTCGATGATAGTGGACATCGGCGGCGGAACGACGGAGGTCGCCGTGATCTCCCTGGGCGGCATCGTTCTTTGTCGCTCCATCCGCATCGCCGGCGACGAGATGGATTTGGAAATAGTCCAATACGCGCGCCAGAAGCACAACCTGCTCATCGGCGACCGCACGGCCGAACAGGTAAAGTTGGCTGTTGGCTCCGCATACCCTCTCCCGGAGGAGAAGGTTGTCACGCTCCGCGGACGCGATTTGGTCACTGGGCTGCCCAAATCCATCGAGGTGAGCAGCATCGAGATTCGAGAGGCGATCACGGGCTCTGTCTCGTCGATTGTCGATGCCGTGAAGACCACCATTGAAGAAACCCCGCCCGAGTTGGTGGCCGATCTTATGAATCAGGGCATCACACTGGCCGGCGGCGGAGCTCTCCTGGCTGGCCTCGACCAGAGGCTCTCCCAGGAAACGAAGATGCGCGTGTACGTGGCCGACGATCCCCTCACCTGTGTCGTGCGCGGGACGGGCGAGACGCTGGAGGAAATCGAGATTCTCCGCAAGGTAGAAGTGCCCGTTCAGTATGCCAGCGCCCCCAGGTAGCGCTCTCACGCACGCGCCCGGTTTCCGAGGTGAATTCATTGTTCGCTAGACTCATTGGCCTCGTGTTCATACTTGGGATCGGAATGGCTGGAGTTCTCTCCTTTCGGATGCCCCAGTTGCGTTTTGTGCAGGAGATCGGAATGCAGTTGCTGGCGCCTATCCAGTACGTCTTGGCCGAGCCAACGCGAGGCTTCGCCGAGTTTGTGCAGACCGCCGGCAACGTCAACGAGCTCCGCGAAGAGAATACGCGCTTGCGCGAACAGATCGATCGCCTGACTCGCGAGACCGTGCGGTTGCCCGAGCTTGAGCGCGAAAATCAGGACCTGCTGGCCCAGTTGAACCTCAAGCGGGCCAGGCCGGAGTCCCAGTGGGTAACGGCCAAAGTTATCTACTATGATCCGAGCAACCTCAGCCAATCCATCACCGTCAATTCAGGATCTACAGACGGCGTACGACTCGGAATGACGGTCGTCACCCCTCGCGGCATCGTCGGACGTGTTATTCGGGTCAGCCCTTCGACCTCCCGGGTGCTTCTCATCACCGACCCGAGTAGCTCGGTGACAGCTATGATCCAAAAAACGAGGGCGAAAGGCGTCGTCAACGGCCAGCGCCGCTCCTTTCTATCCATGAAATACATTCAACAGTCAGAGGTCATCAGAACGGGCGACGTCGTCGTCACCTCCGGCGTCGGCGGCTTGTTCCCCGAGGGTATAATGATAGGCCATGTGGTCGACGTGAGCCAGCGCGATGTCGACGTCTTCAAGGAGGCCCGCCTCGAGCCAGAGGTCGACTTCGCCTCGCTGGACACCGTCCTCGTGCTTACCAGCCACCTCCCTTTGAACTTGGAATAAGGGGGCACAATCCGTTAAAATTTACTTTGGCATCCTGATCTTGGCTGTGGGCGCTATTGCGCAGTCCACCGTCCTACCCTACTTCGCCCCCTTGGGCCTGAAGGCGGAGCTCGTGCTGCTGCTGGTCGTTTCCTGGAGCATCCTGAGAGGGACGGACGAGGGCGTTGCGTGGGCTATTACCGGAGGCATCTTGCTGGACCTTCTATCGGCGCTGCCGTTTGGCATCTTGACCACCGCGCTGGTCGTAACCAGTGTGTCGATGAGCTGGCTTGGTGGCCCGCTGTTGAGAGTCAATGCCTCGCTACCACTGGCTATGGCACCTGTGGCGACGGTGGTCTTCGACGTGCTGGTAATGTTGCTGCTGGAGACCCTCGGGCAACGGGTAGATTGGCCGGATCTCTTGGTCGGTGTCGTCCTGCCATTGGCTTTGCTCGACACCATAATTATGGTGCCGATCTACGCAATGCTTCACGGCATCCATGCCCGCCTGCGACCCGAGATAGGCTGGTAGCTGCTATCCCATAAGCATCCAGGGTGGTGGGGGAGGGCCCCGTAGCCGCTCCGCACGGCGGAGCGCGGGGTGGGGTGGCGAGCGGATGCACAATTCGCATCACGATACAGTTAGACAGAAAGCGTCCAACAGGAGGCATAAACGGTGTTCGATAGCCTTTCCGACCGGTTACAGAACGTCTTCAAGCGCTTGCGTGGCAAGGGAAAGCTGACCGAAAAAGACGTCGACGAGGCTTTGCGAGAAGTCCGTCTTGCGTTGCTAGAGGCCGACGTCAACTTCAAAGTGGTCAAGCAATTTGTCGGCCGCATACGGGAACGCGCCGTTGGCGTCGAGGTGCTGGACTCGTTGAGCCCAGCCCAGCAGGTCATAAAGATCGTCAACGAAGAGCTGGTTGCCGTCCTGGGCGAGCCGGGCAAGCTGAATCTTGGTGGACCCACCCCGATCACCCTTATGCTGGTCGGCCTTCAGGGCTCGGGCAAGACCACCACCGTGGCCAAGCTCGCGATGCAGTTGCGCAAGCAAGGGCAGCGCCCGTTGATGGTCGCCGCCGACGTCCGGCGTCCCGCCGCCATCCAGCAGCTTCTCACCCTTGGCAAGCAGTTGGATATCCCCGTCTACACGGAGCAGAGCACCTCGCCACCCAGTATCTGTGCCAACGCCATCAAAAAGGCCAAGGATACCGCCTCCAGCGTTGTCATCCTCGATACAGCCGGTCGGCTGCACGTCGACGAAGAGATGATGGGCGAGGTCGTCAAGATCAAGGAGAAGGTTTCCCCGGCGGAGGTCCTCCTCGTCGCCGATGCTATGACGGGCCAGGACGCCGTGCGCGTCGCCGAGGAATTCAATCGCAGGGTACCTCTGACCGGGCTTATTCTGACCAAGGTCGATGGGGATGCGCGAGGCGGCGCGGCCCTCTCGATGCGCATTGTGACCGGCGTACCCATAAAGTTCATGGGCACCGGGGAAAAGCTGGATGCCCTTGAGCCCTTCCACCCCGATCGCCTGGCCTCCCGCATTCTCGGCATGGGCGATGTCTTGACCCTGATCGAAAAAGCGCAGGAGACCTTCGACCAGCAGCAGGCAGCCGTAATGGAGAAAAAGCTGCGCACGGCAACCTTCGATCTCGAGGACTTTCTGGCTCAGTTGCAGCAGATCAAGAAGATGGGGTCTCTAAGCCAGGTCATCGGCATGATCCCTGGCATGGGTAACCTGAGCAAGCAGATGTCGGCAGATGCCCTCGACGATAGGCAGGTGAAGCGCGTCGAAGCCATCATCCACTCGATGACGCGCCAGGAGCGCCGCGATCCCGAGCTAATCGACGGTCGCCGCCGTCGCCGCATCGCGCTGGGCAGCGGCACGACGACCCAGGACGTCAACCAACTGCTCAACCAGTTCCGCCAGATGCGCAAGATGATGAAGATGATGTCCGGCGGCAAAATGCCCCGCGGCCTCACGGGTATGTTCCGCTAACCGCACCTGTTTGCAGGGGTTCCAACAGCACGGCGTGGCTACCGGCCAAGCATTCGCCGTGAGTTCCCTCTCCCTCTGGGAGAGGGTTAGGGTGGGGGCGCTCCCACGTTCCATAGGCCGACATCCGCGGCCGTAGGGGCGGACGGCCCTGTCCGCCCAGGGTGGGGCGGGGGAATTGCTTCAGAAGTCCGTCGCCCCCACGTACACCTTCCTCAACTCTGGTACCG
>JACQUC010000070.1 GCA_016210495.1 Chloroflexota bacterium | reverse complement strand
TCAGGGATGCCCGCGCCCAGGGACGCCAGCCTGGGGGCGTACCCGGCCTCGGCGGCCTGGAGGACGTTGCCGAAGTACACGTCGTCGATGGTCCTGGGGTCGATACCCGCCCGCTCGACGGCCGCCCTGATGGCGACCGCGCCGAGCTCGGACGCCCTGTAGTTCTTGAACGCCCCGCCGAACCTGCCGACGGGCGTGCGCGCGCCGCTGACGATGACCGCGTTTCTCATGCTTCACCCCGGGATGGCGGATTCTACCTAGCGAAGTATAGAGGGACGGGGGAGAAGGGGCAACACGTTACCGTCGCACGTGCAGGCGACGCGCTTCGCCAGACCAGGCTCAATGGGTGCCTCCACGCCCTTGCGCCGACTGCGATTCCGCAATAGGCTACGGCGCGGGAGGAAGCCATGACGACCCAGGACGAGGCACGAGCGGCTGTACAGGCGCTCGTCGCCAAATGGCAAGCGCTTTCACCTGCGCAGTTGAAGGGCTACAACGAGGAAAGCACCAAGAAGGACTTCATCCTCCCGCTGTTCAAGGCGCTCGGCTGGAATGTGGATAGCTCAGAGGTGGCCGCAGAGCAGCAGGTCTCCAGCGGTCGTGTGGACTACGCCTTCATCGTCGACGGCGTGACACGCTTGTATCTCGAAGCCAAGCCGCTGCGCGACGAGACGCTTGAACAGACAAAGTGGATTGAGCAGGCCATCTCCTACGGTTACAACAAGGGCGTCCCATGGGTTGTGCTCACGAACTTCAGGCAGTTCATGGGTTTCAACACCCTCCGCGGCGCGAAGCAGGCCACCGACTCCTTCCCCAACTTGACGGCTGACCTGTTCTTGCCGGAATTCGAATGGCTTTGGCTGTTCTCGCGCGAAGCGCTGCTTTCAGGTGCGTTGGACGAGAAAGCCCGGGTCTTTGGCAAGGCGCCCACGCTGCACCCTGTGGAGCAACAGCTCTACGCCCAAATGGGCCAGTGGCGCGAGGACCTCTTCAATAGCTTGCATCAGTACATGGATGACCCAAAGGACCTCCGGCAGAAAGACGCTCTGGTGGACGAGATCATCCAGCGCCTCTTCAACCGGCTCATCTTCATCCGCACCTGTGAAGACCGGAAGCTGGAGGAGCCAAGGTTGCTTCCCGCGCTGCGCGCCTACCAAGCGGCAAGGGGAAAGAACCCTCTCGCTCCCGCGATCCGCAAGACCTTCGATTACTACAACGACAGCTACGACAGCGAGCTGTTTCAGAAGCACGCCGTGGACACGGCGCACTTTGACGACGAGATGCTCGCCCCGGTGATCCGCGGCCTGCACGAGGTCGCCGGAGGGCTCGCGCAGTACGATTTCTCGCTCATCGACCCCGACGTGCTCGGCCAGGTGTACGAGCAGTACCTTGGCCATGTCGCGGTCGCGTCCGTCAACCGCCTACGCGAGCGCCAGCGGCAAGCGCGCCTGTTTGGGGAGGAGGTGGAGTACCGCTTGGAGGAGAAACGGGCGAAGCGGAAGGCCGGGGGCATCTACTACACGCCGCGCTGGGTTACCGACTACATCGTGCGCAAGACCCTCGGGCGCTTCATTGAGGAGCACGCCAAGCGGCCGAACGAGATAACCGGGGTCACGGTTCTCGACCCCGCGTGCGGATCCGGTTCATTCCTGATCCGGGCCTACAGCGAACTGCTGGATTGGGAGGCCAGGCGATCCGGGCGCCCGTTGGACAAGATCGACCAGACGGAACGCGTGTTGATGCTGCAGCACTCGATCTATGGCGTCGACCTTGACCCGCAGGCTGTCCAGCTTGCGCGGCTGAACCTTCTCCTCCGAGCTTTGGGCAGGCATGAGCATCTTCCGCCGCTCGCCGACAACGTCAAGCGTGGGAATTCCCTGGTCTCCGGCAGCGAGAGTGACCTGCGCTCATACTTTGGGGACGGATGGCAAACCACACGCCAGTTCAACTGGGGCGAGCAGTTCCCGGCGGTGATGGAGCGGGGCGGTTTTGACGTGATTGTCGGCAACCCGCCCTACGTCCGAATCCAGACACTTCCTCGTGAGGAAGCGCAGTTCTTTCGCGAACACTATGAGACGGCCCATGGCTCGTTCGATCTGTATGTCCTATTCATTGAGCGCAGTTTACAATTACTTAAACCCGGGGGGTCGCTTAGGGTTCATTACATCGGGAAAATTTCTGCAGACGGACTACGGCCAGCGCCGGCTTTGCCCGAATAGTGCCGTCTGACCGGAAAGTCGGGCGCTTGACCGAAAAGTCCTGTTAAGCGTCGATGCCCCAATGTCCTAGAAGTTCTTCCCGCTTTGGAGCGCCTTTCGAACGGGGGGTAATGCCGTCAAAGACT
>JACQUC010000073.1 GCA_016210495.1 Chloroflexota bacterium | reverse complement strand
TTTTCGTGACCACGTTCTCCTTGCACGGTCCGGTGGAAACCGTGGTCGGTGGAATGGGATTCTCGAGGGCGTCCATGTAGGAGGATTTATCGTTCACCTAGTCGGACGGAAGGCCCAGCAGAGCAGCGACGCGCGCCCGATAGGCGAACAGGCCAGCGCACCCCCGCTGGCCCGGGAAACCGACGATCTGCTCGAACAGCACGGCCGGCTTGGACCGCAACCTGGCCAGCCCGTGCATTATGGAGGGCAGTTGCAGCCCCGGATCGACCGGCCGCGAGATCCTCAAAAGCTCTCCTCTGCGGTCCGCCACATCCAGTGCGCTCCGCAGGTCCGTCACCTGGTGCCTTGGCGACACGGCCACGCCGATACCTCCTTCCTGCTACCCTGCTTCAGCGCACGGGATCGACGACCAGGTCGAGCAAGGCCAGTTGGCCGCTCATGGCGCGCTCGATAGCCTGCCCTAGCGCACGCCGGAGTTCCTGCGGGTCCTCCACTCGCTCGCCGAAACCGCCAAACGCCCTGGCGATAGCGGTGTAGTCGGGTTCGGGGGCGATGTCCGCACCAAAGAATGTCTTGGTGCGCGCGCACCAGCCATCCGGGAAGTCCTCCAAATGGGTCTGCTTCATCGCGGCGTAGCCTTGGTTGTTCATAATGACCACCAGTATGGGCAGCTTGTACTGCTGGGCGAAGCCAAAGGCCGCCAGAACAGGGTTGTAGTTGAATGCTCCGTCCCCCTCCATGGCAAGGACGAGGCGGTCAGGAGCGGCAACCTTCGCGCCCAGGGCCGTGCCCAGCCCTACGCCCAGGCCTCCACGGCTTGGGCTGTGGAACGTTCCGGCCAGATTCCGCTTCGTGTTGCGCAGCAAGAGGCCTTTGTGAGTGACGGTTTCGTTGACTTCGATGGCATCGGCAGGCAGGACCTCTCCGATGTTGAACGCTGCCCAACGAGCTTGCATTGGCCGCCGCCCGGCGGCTGCTAGCGCCTGAGCGCGCAGCTCATCCTGCTGCTGTTCGTGTCGTGCTCGCAAAGATGATTGCCGATCCTGGCGTGCCCGATCGGCTCCGCCCAAAGCGGCAAGGCGCTCCTCGACGCAGAGATTGACACCTCGCAACGAGTTCACCAGATCTCCGGCGACGACCTGGTCGACCCCAATGCCCCAGTAGCTGAGCAGTTCGTGACCGGGGTCTTCGTCGACCAGAATGACCTTGGCGTCGGTGGGCCGCTTCGACGCCGGATACCAGGGCTGCTGGCACCCAAGAAGCAGCACCAGGTCCGCCTCGTCGACCAACCGCTTGGCCTCGTAGCCCAGGTGCAGCGGGTGCTCGCGAGGGAAGTTGAGGGCGACAGGGTCCGCGGCCTCGACGACCGGCATGGCCAGGCTTTCAGCCAGTTTCACCAACTGCTCGACGGCGCCGGGTTTGTCCCCGGCATATTCGGTCAGCAGGACCGGCCGCTTGGCGCCAACGAGTTCTCCGGCAACCTCATCGAGAGTGGCGCTATCGGCGTGGGTTGGTAGCGGAGGGGGTGTGCAACGGCCGTCAAATGCGATCGCGGGACCAAACAGGAACTCCAGTGGAACCGAAAGGAAGACGGGTCCGCTGGGAGGTGTCAGAGCTAGACGGCAGGCGTCCTGCAACGTACCCAGCAGGACTTCGCGGCTGAGCACGGTGGTGCTTCGCTTGACGCAGGGCTGGGCGACGGCAGCCGAGCCGCCTGCATCGCAATGAAACCGTGCCCACTGACGTCCTGGATCGCGTGCCGCCACCTCTCCGAGAGTCGCCGAATCGCCGGCCAGCACCACCATCGGCGCTCGCTCGATGCGCGCGGAGCGCAAGGCCATGGCCGCGTGGAGCGTTCCCACCACCGTGTGCAGCAGCACTATCGACAGCTTCTGCGACTGTCTGGAGTACCCCTTGGCGATAGCAACGGCCAGGTCTTCGTGCCTCGCATCGAAGTAGCACGGGCCCTTGCCCTCGGCTCCGGCACGCGCCAGTGCGTCCCAGACAGGGGACCACTCCGTTCCGGGGGATGAGAAAATGTACTCAGCGCCATAGGCCCGGAACACATCCAGGACAGCGTCACTCAGGGTTCGAGCGTCTTCTGGCATTTCACGTTCCTTCCAATTCAGTTTCCCATCGTGCGACCCCAGCGACATGGGCGGCACAAAGAAGTATGGTTACTGCTTACCCAGGATGCCGAGAGCATACTCCACGTAGCTGTTGTCGACCAGCTTGCCAATGTCGGCCTTTTCGTTGGGCTTTATGAGGCCTTCCTCGACGTAGTAGTTCTGGTCGTCTATCATCTGCTGGGTACCCACATACGAGTTGCGGTCGAACCCGGATAGGCGAATCGTTTGCCAGAGTACGGGGTCCTTTAACGTCGTTCGTTCGATGAGTATCTTTAAGATCTCATCCTTCCCAATGTTCTTGTCCATGGCGTCGCTGACGGCCCTGACTCCTCGGATAAAGGCGACCATGAACCTCTTGGCTGCTTCGGGCTGGCTCTGACCGAACTGTGGTGCGTACATCACAATGCCACTCTGGTGGTTGGGACTGATGTCCGGATGCACGCGTTTCCAGATAACTGCCACGCCCAGCGCCACTGCCTGGGTAGAATATGGCTCTGTGAACGTCGCCACGTCGATGGCCTTGTTGGCCAGGGCGGTTATCATCGCCGGCCAGGCCATCTCGACTATATCGACATCCTTGGAGGAAAGCCCTCCTTTTGCCAGGGCCTTGCCCAACTCAGAGTGGGAGGGATTGCCCCTGGCGGGCAGGGCGACCTTCAATCCCTTCAGGTCTTTGAAATCCTTGACGCGATCGACGAGGTCGGGGCGTATGGCAAAGCTGTCGGATTCATGGCCGTCCGAGTTCTTGCCTCGCTGCCCCACGACCCTGATGTCGACGCCGCGCGCGAAGGCGTTGAACATCGAGACGGTGATGCCACCGCCACCGACGTCCATCTGGCCGGCGGACAAGGCTGGAATCATCCTCGCCGCTGAGTCGAAAGTTATCATGTCGAGATCGATGCCCTCCTCCTTGAAGTAGCCCTTATCGAGGGCCACGAAAACCGGCGCATCGCCGGGGGCAAGGACGGTACCGTATCTCACCTTTACCGTTGGGCTTAACGGCGGCCGGGCTGCTGGCTTCGCCGCTGGCTTCTCAGGCTGTTTCTCGGCCCCCTTGGCCGGGGAGATAGCCGTAGCCGCGACAGGCGGCTTAGCGGGTGCGGCGGTGGGGCTTGGCGCCGCTGCGGGCGCACAGGCAACTGCGCCAAGGACTATAGCTAACACGCTGACCAGTACTGCCTGCCTCAGTGATCTCACAACATCCCTCCCAAGTATTTCTTATTTCAGGTTCGCCTTGTTCCCACCGTGGATTGAGCTTACCCTGTCTATCCCCTCACCCTCGTGCAGTGCCCTGAGCACCATCTCAGCATTGAATGGTATCTCCCTGAGCCTGATGCCCAGTGCATCGTAGATTGCGTTGCCGATGGCGGCAGCGGTGGCCACCAGGCCCGATTCGCCGATGCTCTTTGCACCGAAGGGGCCAGTGTTGCAGGCCGCTTCGACCACGATAGAATCGATCTCAGGCATGTCCACGGCCGTAAGCAGCTTGTAGTCCCTGAAATCGCGCTGCAACGGCTGGCCGGTCTTCTCGTCGAGGCGATATTCCTCCGTGATGGCATAGCCGACGCCCTGGTGGAGCGCTCCCTCGATTTGCCCCTCCACGTTGGTGGGGTTTATCGCCACGCCGACGTCGTGTGCGGCCGCAAACCTGACGACTTCGACCACGCCAGTCCTGGTGTCGACCTCAACCTCGGCAAATTGGGCGGCGTAGACCGGTGGGTTTCCCGGCGGCTCCTGGCTCGCCACGCCGATAATCTGATGCCCACCACGGCCATATTGAGCCTCGCGTGAGACCATACCTACTGTCAGATACATGTCAGCGCTGCCCTTAACGCGGATGCATCCTTCCCTAACCTCCAGATCTTCCGGCGACACCTCTAGCATCTCGCCGGCCTGGGCCAGCAGTTGGCGCCTGGCGTGGGCGGCCGCCTCGCGAACGGCGTTTCCGGAGCAGTAAGTCGATCGGCTCGCGTGACTCCCGACGTCAAATGGCATAATATCGGTGTCGGTGACGAGGGTGATCATTACATCTTCGAACCGCACGCCCAGTTCTTCGGCAGCAACCTGCGTCAGCATAGTGGCCGATCCCTGCCCGGCGTCGCTGCTGCTGAACACGAGGTTCGCGGTTCCGTCCTCGTTCAGCTTGACGATCGCACCGGCGGTTTCGGGCAGGCCAGGCAACGTCCCTGAGCTGTGCATCATATAGGCCATGCCGACGCCGCGTCTCTTGGTTGGCCCAGAGCCTTCCCGCCCGCCCCTTTTCTCATTCCAGCCGATGCTGGCTGCACCTCTCTGTATGGCTTCCTCGAGTCCACAGCTCTCTATCGGCCAGCCATGGGGGCCCGGCTCGCCCTTGCAGGGGTGATTCTTCAGCCGCATCTCCAGTGGGTCGACACCGATGGCCCTGGCGATGTCGTCCACCTGGGACTCGACGGCGAACACCACCTGCGGATTGCCGTAGCCACGATAGGCTCCGCAAGGCGGGCTGTTAGTGTACACAGCGTAAACGTCGTACCTCGCGTTGACGCAGGTGTACATCCCCAGGAAAAAGCCGGCAAAAGGTCGCGTGAACGACGGCGTGTGTGTGGCGTAAGCGCCCGTGTCCAGGTATGCCGTCATCTGCCGTGCCGTAATCCTGCCGTCCTTCTTCACGCCAGTCTTGAGGCATATGATGCTCGGATGGCGGCACTGAGTAGCCAGGAAGGTCTCCTCGCGCGTGTACTGTAGCTTGACGGGCCTGCCGGCTTTTTGGGCCAGCAAGGCGCAGATGGGCTCGTTGACCGTCCCCAGGCGGCTTCCAAAAGCCCCGCCCACGAATGGCTTGATCACCCGAACGCGTCCAATGGGCACGTTCATCGCCTTGGCGATGATCCCTCGCACGAGGTGAGGCATCTGAGTGGAGCTCCAAACGGTCAATCTGCCGGATTGGTCGAACGCCGCTATGGAGGCGCCGCAGGGCTCCAGGCTACACGGAAAAGACCGCGGCGTCACGTATGTGTCTTCAGCGACGTAATCGGCCTCCCTGAATCCATCCTCGGGAGAACCACGGCTGAACGGTAGGTACCTGGAAATGTTCTTCTCGGCGGCATGGACCAAGGGCGCTCCCTGGGCCATCGCCTCGTGGAGGTCAAAGACGGCCGGGAGAGGCTCGTACTCGACGTCGATGAGTTCTCGTGCCTCGCTGGCGGTGTCGTCGTCCGCCGCGGCGACCGCTGCCACGGCATCGCCGACGAACCTGGCCTTGTCGGCCAGGATGTACTGATCCTCCGTCAGCATGGCTCCCCTCGCCGGGGGAAAGCCGGCGGCGTTCCAGCGGACCTTAGGGGAATCCTCAAAGGTGACCACCGCGTGTACGCCGGGAAGCCTTCGCGCGCGAGAGGTGTCGATCCTCACAATCCTGGCGTGGGCGTAGGGGCTGCCCAGAACCTTGCCTGTCAGCATATGCCCGAGTTGAATGTCGCCTACATACTCCGCTTCCCCGGTCACCTTGGCAACGGCATCGACCCTTTGCACGCTGCGTCCGACTACACTCAGACTCATCCCCGCCTCTCCTTTGCAAGGTAGGCTGAAGACTGGGCACTATATGCTTTGCATCATGGCATAGTCCATGCTAGAATGCAACAGCGTCTTTGTCAAGTATCGATTGTTTTGAGTAAAAGGAAATGTACGCTCCCAATCTACACCAGCTCCAGGTCTTCTACGTTGTGGCTACGCGGCAGAGTATGGCCAAAGCCGCCGAGGAGCTCTACCTGCATCAGTCGTCAGTCTCGCTGCAGATCAGCCGTCTCGAGAAGCACTATGGCGTTGCATTGCTCGAGCGGACAGGGCGGGGTGTCCGCGTGACCGAGGCGGGCAAAGTTGTGTACGAGACGGCGCGCAAGATCTTTCAGATATTGCACGAGACCCAGGACGGTGTAGACGAGCTGAGGAGTCTGCAAGCGGGCCATCTGAACATCGCCGCAAATTGGCCAATGGGACTTCACATCCTTCCGTCGGTGTTCGAGGCCTTCCGGGCTACCTATCCCGGCATTGATTTGACCATCACCATTGGCTCGCGCCAGAACGTCGAACAAAGCCTCCTGCGCGAGGCCGTGGACCTAGGTTTCTGCTCCTCTGCGGTCGAATCAGGCGATCTGGAGAACGAAGTGCTGGCTACGGCCGAAATCGTCGTCATCTGTGCCCCCAGCAGCCCGCTTGCAGCGAGGAAGACCCTTACTCCCGAGGTCGTGTCACGTCACTGGTTTCTCAACCATTATGAGGCCGAGTCCGGCACCCGTGTGGCCTACGAGAAGGTGTTTGGTGACCTGGGCATATCCATCCGGGCAAAGGCTGATGTGGCGGGGGTCGAGACGGTCAAGTCGGGCGTGGCGCGAGGCGAGGGGATCTCGATGCTGCCTCGCGCGCTGGTTTACAAGGAACTGGCCGCGGGCCTGCTGTGCGCGTCGACGCTCTCGGGCATAGATCTAACGTCGCAGCTTTACGTCTGCTACCAAAAAGGAAAAGTTCTCTCCGCGACGTCGCTGGCCTTTCTCGACGTCGCCCGCACCCACGTGGCTCGACTTCCCGGAATCAGTCCTCCGCCAGCAACTTCACACCAGGTGAGCCGCTCGCCGGTAAGACAAGTTATCCGATGATACGGTGGTCTCTGCGTCGGTGGGCGTGCCACCCCACCCCGGGCGGACAGAGGGCGTCTCCCGATGGAATCGGGATCCCGTCTCGGGACGCCCCTACGGTCGAGTGCTGCGAAACGTGCACCATATGAATCTAGATCCGCACGTCCTTGAGCTTGTGTATGCTCCTGCAGAAGGGACACATGACCTCGGCGTCCGCCTGCCGCTCGAAAACGCTGTCGCAATAGGATTCGCGCCCGCACCTAGCACAGCAGAACCATATCTCGCGTGCCGTTTCCATTCCTCTACCTCCGGTGCTTCCTGTCGCGTGTCTCGGGCACCCGCGCCAGCGCTTCTTCCCCGATGTACTCCTCCAAGGTCACCCGTTCCATCACTTCCTTAGGTACATTCACCGTCAACGGGAAGCGCCGTGGGGGCGCCGGCTTGGTGGCATCAATTCCGCCCTTGGTTCCTAGCCCCCGCTCCCCCGTCGTAGGGTCCAGAAGCGAGCCGTAGCAGTTGGGGATCACGACGAGATCGCGGTCCCACTGGCTGCGCGTAGCCACAGCCCACAGTACCCACCGGTCGTCGTAGATGTCGATGTCGTCGTCGACGACGATGACGTGCTTGATCATGTACGAGCTGGACAGAGCGGCCATGATGGCCTCGCGGGGCTGGCCGTCGTGCGTCTTCTTGAGCTGGATATACGCGTGGAACCTGCCGGAGCCCGACACGGGCACGAAAACCCGCTGCACCTCGGGAACCGCGCGTTTGACGGCGGCGTAAATACTGGCCTCTTCCTGCGTTCCGCCGTAGTTGTTGTTTATGCCGACGAGGAACTGGTCCCAGATCGCACCGTCGCGATGGCAGAGGGCGGTGACGTCGAATACCTCGCTCATTCTTTGGGGACCGTAGTAGCGCGGGTACTCGCCGAAGGGAGCTTCCAGCGCGCGCTTGCCGGGAACCATTATACCCTCGATCACGAACTCCGCGTCGGCGGGCACCAGGAAGTCGTCCCCCAGGGTTTCCGAGGGCACCAGCCGCAAGGGTTGTCTCATCACTGCGCTGGCCGCCGTGTAGTGACTCTCGGGCCAGTTCAGGCTCGAATGGGCGCCCATAAACACCGCTGGATGGTGCCCGACCCAAAACGCTACCTTCATTTCCTTACCCGCCTCGCCATGCGCCAGGAGGTTCAAATAGCTGTGAGAGCGCGGCGCGAGAAAGCATCGTATCTCGCGGGGGCCGGCGATGAAGCCGCGCTGCTGGGCGCAGTTGTCGATCCAGGTTTTGGGCTCGTAGGTGGTGAGCATGCCGGCGGTGATATACGGCCCGGGGTCCATCTCGTGAATGCGCATGGCGGGCAGACTCAGCAGGTCGATTCGGTCGCCCAGGCGCACGTTCTGCTTGACGGGCGCTTCGCTACGAGAGACAACCACGGGCTGATGGCGCGCGTCCGACAGCCGCCTGCGCCAGTCGATGGCAACATCCTCGAAAGTCGACCCGATGGCAAAGGCCAGCTTGCGCCGGTCGCCCGTCGCGTTGAACGTCAGTGGGAACTGAGACTTGCGGCCGTCGACAGTGGTGACGTTATAGAAAACGACCAGCGGGTACTTGCCCAGGTTCTCGAAGTGCTTGCCGATGGCGGTGCACTCGAACTCCGCTTTGATTGGCCAGTGGATGTCGATGACGTCGTTCGGAAAAGCCGCGCGATAGCTGGCCAAGAATGAGCGCAGGTCAATCGTTTTCTGGCCCGATTCACTGACTTCCGGTTCCGTAGCGCTAGTAACCATTCATCACCACCTGTTCACAATATCGGCGCATAGATACCGGCCTTAAGCATGCAGTGCCGGAAAAGATAGCCGCCCACAAGCGTCAGAACGCCTGCCACCGCCAGAACGGGAGCTACTGCGGCCAGTCCGCCTCCCGCCAGATAAGCGGTTACCGTCAACACCAGCGGGATCACAAGGCCCACTCCTATGACCCCAGCCAGAAAGGCCACGGCGAGATTGCCTCTCAGCAGCAGCCGGACCGATTCCCTGGCTGCCACCGTCGAAGTATACATATTTACCATGTAGACCCACAGCGACACTACGTTCACGCCTAGTAGCACGATGCCCATCGCCGCCACTGACCGCACATCCACTGCTCGCCCATCTAACACAGGAAGCATAACGTACACGGCCCCTGCACCGCACGTCAGCGCCGACGACGCAAACAACAACGGCAGCAACGTCGTGTTCCAGAATGGGATCGACGGCGAATGCGACAACAGGAATCCTGTGTACATCACAACCCCCACCGCCCCCAACGCCGCGATTACGCCGATTGCCTGCCCAAGCCCACTTCCCCTACTCCAAGGC
>JACQUC010000003.1 GCA_016210495.1 Chloroflexota bacterium | reverse complement strand
CGCATGTGGCGGAAGAAGAAGGTGAGCAATAGTGTCCTGATGTGCGCGCCATCGACATCGGCGTCGGTCATTACGATGATGCGATGGTACCGCAGTTTGTCCAGGTTGAAGCGGGTGCCGATGCCCGCGCCGATGGCGGTGATCATCGCGCGGATTTCTTCGTGCGAGAGCATCTTGTCTTCGCGCGCTTTCTCGACGTTCAGGATCTTGCCCCGCAGGGGCAGGATGGCCTGGAACTTCCGGTCACGGCCCTGCTTCGCGGAGCCGCCGGCGGAGTCGCCCTCGACGAGGTACAGCTCGCACTTGGAGGGGTCGCGCTCGGAGCAGTCCGCCAGCTTGCCCGGCAACGTCATCCCATCCAGGGCGCTCTTGCGGATCACCGTCTCGCGCGCCATCTGGGCAGCCTTGCGCGCGCGGGCAGTCGTCACACATTTATCGAGAGCCTTCTTGGCTTCGCTCGGGTTTTCGTCGAAGTAGCTGCGCAACCCCTCGACGACGACGCTCTCGACCTGGTTGCGCACTTCGGCGTTGCCAAGCTTGGCCTTGGTCTGGCTCTCGAACTGCGGCTCCGTCAGCTTGACGCTCACGATGGCGGTGAGGCCCTCGCGCACGTCGTCGCCCGTCAGGTTGGCCTCGTCCTCCTTGAGCAGGTTGGCCTTGCGGGCGTAGTCGTTGATGGTGCGCGTCAGCGCGGAGCGAAACCCGGTAACGTGCGTGCCGCCGTCGGAGGTGTTGATGTTATTTGCGAAACTGAACAGCGATTCGGAATAGCCGTCCGTATACTGAAGCGCCACCTCGACGTTAGTGAGGCCGACGCTTTTCTCGATGTAGATCGGCCTGGGCTGAATCGCCGTCTTGTTCTTGTTCAGATGCCTGACGAACGACAGTATGCCCCCCTCGAAGTAGAAGGACATCTCACGGTCGCCGCGCTCGTCGCGGAAGATCAGCTTCAGCCCCTTGGTCAAATAGGCCATCTCGCGGAAGCGCTGGCACAGGGTATCGAAGCTGTAGTCCAGGGTTTCGAAGATCTGCTTGTCGGCCAGAAAACGGGTGGTGGTGCCCGTCTTGTCGGATTCGCCGACCTCGGTGACGTCCATGGCGGGGATGCCTTGCTTGTACTCCTGGCGATAGACCTTGCCGTTGCGATGCACTTCGACCCAGAGCCAGGCGGAAAGGGCGTTGACGGCCGAGACGCCCACCCCGTGCAGCCCACTGGCCACCTTGTAGCCGGCGCCGCCGAACTTACCGCCGGCGTGCAGGATGGTCATTACCGTTTCCAGGGCGGATTTGCCGGTCTTGGGGTGGATTTCAACCGGGATGCCCCGGCCGTTGTCGACGACGGTAACGGACTTGTCCTTGTGGATGGTGATCTCGATCCGGTCGCATGCGCCGGCCAGCGCCTCGTCCACCGAGTTGTCCACGACCTCCTGAACGAGGTGGTGCAACCCCCGCATGTCGGTGCTGCCGATGTACATGCCGGGGCGACGGCGCACCGCCTCCAGACCCTCGAGCACCTGGATGCTATCTACCGTATATTCCTGTGGTTGTTGTTCATCTATCACCGGATGTTGACCTCCTCCATCGGCGGGGATTGACCCCGCCCCACCCCTGGGCGGACAGGCACGTCCATCCCTACGCCGACACGCTTGCACCATTGCCATCTTGTTCCAGGCGCGTAAGGCGGCTACGGTAGTATTGCATGCTGGCGGCAATCAGTCCGCTGCCGATATAGGCGTTGCCGACGATGCCGGCCACGGGCCCCCAGCTATGCTCGCCCAGATAGCCCCAGATAACCTGGGTGCCCAAGCCGATCACGTAGATCAAGGCGATGAAGCCCAGAGCCGACCAGAAGTTGCGCGCCACTACTTTCACGCTGTTGGCGACTGCACGGAACGGCCCAACTTCGCTCACGACCACCGCATCCGCAAGGAAGAACAGGTAGATCAGGGCCAGCATCATCGCTACCTGCGCCAGCCCCATAAACAGCACGGTCAGCATGGCACCGAACTCCGGCGAGAGCATGTAGATCATGCCCAGGAAAATGCCGAGGGGCACGCCGACGAACAAAATGAAGGCGAGGACCGCGATCAGAAAGGTGACGATGCTCAGCCAGTACCGCCACACTTTGCGGAGAAGCTTGGGCAGGTCCACTCCGCCGTCGCGCACCTGCTGCGCTACCAAACCCAGGTAAAGGCAGCCCAGCAGCAGACCCACAAGCTCCAGCACGACGACAAGGCCGAAGACCTGTCCGGGCTGGCTGAGCTCGACGACCCATTCGGCAGCCCCTGCCCTGGCCATACCCGCGCTGGGCACGTTGGCAATATTGGTTACGAGCAGAGAGACGAGGTTGAACCTGTCGGCCGCCGCGGAAAGTGTTTGTTTGACCATGTCCAGGTTTTGCACCGTGTCTTGCGCGACCGAAGTCGGCACCCTGCCCTGCTCTAGCTGGGCAGGAAGCACCGCGTCGTACCATCCCACCACGCGTCTGATCAGCGGAGCGACAGATAAGTGTGGCCCCCTCCAAAGCAGCAGGTCCACGGCAATAGGTAGGAGCAGGATCCAGGCTATTCTGTTGACGTGGTCAAAGCCGGCAGAAAGCGTGTCGATGACACCCGGCAGTGCCTCGCGCTTGCTCACGATCTCGTTCACTCCTGGCAACTTGGCCACTGTATTTTACCACAAAATGGCCGCGGGCAACATGCGGGCTGACGGGCAGTTCACGTCCTTGTAATTTTTGGTTCAGATGGTATAATGTGCGGAGACTCAGCACGGGTGAGGAGGAATCATTTATGTCAAATAGGTATGCCTATTTCCGCGGCGAAATCGTGCCACTCGCCGAAGCCAAGATAGGGGTCATGAATCACACGTTCAACTACGGCACGGGCGTGTTCGAGGGCATCCGCGGCTACTGGAACGAGGACGAAGGACAACTGTACCTGTTCAGGATGCGCGATCACTACGAGAGGTTGGAGAGGTCGTGCCGCATCCTCACCATGTCCCTTCCGAAGAGCATCGATGAGCTGTGTGATATCACTCTGGAGGTGGTACGGCGGAGCGGGCATCGCGAGGACTGCTACGTGAGGCCACTCGTGTACAAAGAGTCGGAGCTGGTAGGGGTGCGCTTGCACTCACTGGCCGACGGCTTCCTTATCTACACGTCGCCGTTCGGGGCCTACCTGCCCCCGGATCGTGGCATCAGGTGCCACATCTCGACCTGGCGCCGCATCGACGACAACGCGATTCCTGCCCGCGCCAAGGTGACGGGCCTGTACGTGAACTCGGCGCTGACGAAGAGCGAAGCCATGGAGAACGGTTATGACGAAGGCATCGTCCTGACAAATGAGGGACACGTGTCCGAGGGAAGCGCCGAGAACATCTTCCTCGTGGAGAAGAATACGCTCATCACCCCGCCCGTTTCGGATAATATCCTGGTGGGCATAACGCGCAACACGGTGATGCAACTGGCCAAAGAGGAGTTCGGTATCGAAACGATCGAGCGGGTGATAGATCGCACCGAGCTGTACGTGGCCGACGAGGTGCTACTGACGGGCTCCGCCGCGGAGGTGACCCCGGTGGTGGAAATCGACCGTCGAAAAGTAGGCAACGGACAGGTGGGACCGATCGCGGCCAAGCTCCAGGCGCTGTACTCGAAACTGATCCGCGGCAAGGTGTCCAAGTACAAGGAATGGTGCACTCCAGTCTACCCGGTGGAATAGCGCAAAGACGTACGTGGAGCGCAACTAAGTGGAAGCCGCCACGTCGCACGGGCCTGACGGTGGGCTTTGGCGCCACCGTGCTGGTGGCCGCGGTCGAGGCGGCTTTGCTTTGGTTCTTGCTTGACCGATCGGTCGACCTCGGATCGTTTCTCCTGGCGCTGCTGGCCCTCCTGGCCGGGTGCCTCCTCGCCATTCTGGGCTACTACCTTTACGCGCTATGGGGTCTGAGCTACGAGATCGAAGCCGAGAACCTCACGGTGGTCTGGGGCTTGGAGCGGCACGTGATCCCGCTGGCCACCGTCGGCGACGTGCTCACGGACGAAGGCGTTTTCGACGCCTCCACTATCTCTGGCGTTAACCTGCCGGGATGCCTGGTGGGCAAGGCATACGGCGACGAGATCGGCCAGATAACCTGCTTCGCAACCTCGGCGTCGCCGCAGCACCTGCTGGTGGTGGTTACCGACACGGGGGCCTACGCGCTTTCGCCCAGCGGCCGGCTGGCCTTTCTCAACCAGTTGAACTTCAGGCGGGCATCCGCCGTGTCAGGCGAACAGCCGGTGCGCGTGGTGCTACCCAGCGTGGCCACGTTGAGCTTCTGGCAAGACCGCGTCGGCCAGCTCACATTCTTAGCGGCGCTGGTTGGCAACGCCATCATCTACGCCTACGTCAGCTTCAAGTACCCGGACCTGCCCCCTCTGCTACCCCTCCACTACAACGCCTTCGGCGAGATCGATTTCATTGGGGCACGCGCCGAAGCGTTCAAGATCCCCGCCATAGGATCGATAGTATTGTCGGTGAACGCCATAGCCACCCTGCTGTTGCACGGTCGGGAGCGGATGGCGACGTATCTGCTTGCGGCAACAGCACTCTTGGTGCAGTTGATTCTGCTGGTAGCGACCATAAAGATTGTCTACTGACGAGAGAGAACCTGGTCGAGGCGAGCGTCCTGTCCCCTCTCCCTTCCAGGGTTCAGGTGACAGGGCGCCTGAGGCGCCTGCCCAAGGCAGGTGAGGGTCGTTCTCCAGGCAGCAATAAGAGGGCGTCCGGCCTCACCAAACGGTGACGGAGTCGTGCTCAACGATCAGGTCGACGATTTGGGGATAGTCGATGAGCTCGGCGCCGTCCGGAGTGACGCCACGAGCCTGAACGTCGTCACGGCTGGCGAACACCTTGAAGCCTTTCGGGACGGACGCATACACGGCATCGTGGATGAGGAGAATGCTAACTTCTTCGCCCTGGCCCCGCTGAGTATTGGCCATCGACAGGGGCAAAGGGTCGTTGGAATCTCTCAGTATGTGCAATATCTTCATAGCCAGCTCTACTTTCAGTAGGAAATCACCACCGCGCTATGGGCAAGTAGGCCCGCGATCTCGTCGCGGGGCAAGATCTCGACCTTGTGTTTCAGTCTATCCGGGGACAGCCCCCTCGTCTCCAGGGATTCCTTCTCCGCCACCAGGCGATGCTTAAGCATCAGCAGGGTCTGGATGTGTTTCTCGAGCGTGCCTGAGCCGATCAGCTCGGGCGCGGTCGGCAGCAGAGCGTAAACGCCATCTTCGATGAAGACGACCTGGACGGCGTTGTCGGCCAGGGTGAGACCGACGCTCATCCGCAGGGCTTCGGAATTGCGCAACGTGTTGAACGTCGATTTGCGGATGACTACAGTAGATTGTTTCAATCCGAATACCCCCACTGCACCTCAGTTAAAGGCCAGAAACCTGTCGCTTTGCTCGACGATCTGGGCCAGGTCGTACTGGCTCCCCCAGACGATGGATTCCCGCTGGCTCACGCTCCGTTCGATGCAGTTGTGGGCGCAGACGACGACCTGCGCCCCCCTGTCGAGAATCGCGAGAAACCTCTTGTCGTCGGCGTTGTGTACGCCGTCGCACATCAGAAAGACCTGTACCTCATTGCCGGCGGCCAGCGCGGCCTCGGCTAGCCTGACGACGGTATGCGTGTTTTCGCTCTCTGGACTTGTTGTTAGCAGTATTCCCAGCTTTGTCACGGTAGTTAATCCTTCAACAACCCTTTTGCACGGTAGTCTTGAACCTCCGCCTCCAGCCAGGGCTGCACATCGGGGCCGTGGGCAAGGTCAGAGAGATCTGCCTCGATGCCAGACGGATCGATGACGACGAACCAGCCCTGTCCGTAAGGGTCAGTATTCACTAGAGACGGCCTGGCCAGCACCTCCGCGTTGACCTCCACTAGCTTGCCGCCGACCGGAGCCTTGAGCGGGCCGATGTATTTGCCGGCCTCCAGAGAACCGAAGGCGCGGCCCTTGGCGACGTTCTTACCCTCCGGCATGAGCTTGATGTAGGCGACGCTACCGGCGGCCTTCTGGCCAAAATAGTCCAGGCCAACCCTAACTTTTCCATCCTCCAGGCGTGCCCACAGATGGTCCTTGCGATCGTAGTATAGGTCATCAGGAAGATAGAAATCGTCGACCTGAGCCACGAGCCGGGCACCTCCTGGTTAGTTTCATATAGGTGCGAAATAGAAAGGCGTAGGGGCGGACGTCCCTGTCCGCCCGGGGTGGGGCGGAGGCATCGCAGCCATTTTGCACCGAAAACAGTTAGCCCTCCGACGCGCGCAGAATCAGCTCCGCAATGTCCAGTATCCCGACGACAGAGCCGCGCTTTTCCCTGGCCGTCTGGAGCATCCGCTTGCACTGCTGGCAAGCAGTGACGACGACATCGGCACCCGTTGCCTCGAATGCCTCCAGCGTGCGAGTTGCCTCGCCACCTGCCAGTTCGGGGTCGGCTATCTCCAGGTCACCCCCTCCACCGCAGCACAAGCCTTTGTCTCGATTATAGCCTATTTCGACGAAAGACGCCCCGGGGACGCGGCGCAACACGCGCCGAGGGGCCTCGAACTCGCCCGAGTTGCGTCCCAGGTCACAGGGGTCGTGGTACGTAATCCTGAGAGACGTATCCTTCAGTCTCAGCCTGCCCTCCTCGATAAGGCGGGCCAGCAACTGCGTGGAATGGATCAGCTCGACGTCGGGCAAGCTGGAGCTGTAGTCGTTCATCCAGGTGTTATAGCAAGATGGGCACGTGAAGACGACCGTTTTGGCGCCCACCTGTCGCACCATCCGGATGTTGTGTTCTCTGGCGACCCCGGCTTCCTCGCGCATGCCGGCGGCGAGAAGAGGGAAGCCGCAGCAGTGCTCTCGCTCGCCCAGGATGGTGAAGTCGACGCCCACCTTGTCCAGGAGCCGCACGAAGGCCTCGGGTATGGATTGCACCGCCGGCGAAAACGAAGCGATGCAGCCGACAAAGTACACCACCTCGGCGGTCCGGCGCTGGTACGCATCCTCCGGGGCTTCAAGCATGTAGTCGACCCAGGTCGCCCGCTCCTCGTTGGGATAGTTGACGACGTTGTGCCGTTGCTTGACGGCATCGCGGGCGAGGTTCAGACCGGCAGGGTGAAGTCCGCGCGCAACCAGTTCCTCGCGCGTGGAGAGCCAGAGGTCGCGGAGGCTGATCCCCACCGGGCAGACGGCGACGCAGCGGGCACAGAGGGTACAGCGGTAGGCACCGGCGGCGAAGTCGGCCAGTTGCTCCAGCGTCATCTTGCGCCCGCCCAGGAGTCGCGAGAGCAGAGGAATGCCGTGCTCGCCTTTCAAGAGCGCCTTCAGCTCGCGCACCTTGACGGAGGGTGCGGTAAGCTCATCGCCTTTCTCGCGGTAGGCCTGGCACCACTTGACGCACTCACCGCACCGGGTGCAGGCATCGAGCTCGACCAACTGCTTGACGGTGAAGTTCACGAACCCGACCGCCATCTACCTGCCCTCCCACACTCGGACCGAAGGCTCCGCCGGCCGCGCCACCGGCTTCGGCATGAGAGAGGACAAGGGCTTGTCTGCGCTCCGGACCGGCAGTCGCTCGGCTATCGCGGTGTTGGCGGCTATGGCCACCGGACCGGCAAACATGTGAAACAGCTTGCTGTAGGGGACGTAGGCTACGAAAGCCATGCCCGAGCCCGCGTGTAGCCACCAGAGGACCTGGTGCGCTAGCGACGGATCCGAGGAACGCAACGCCATCGATACGGCATAGCCCACGAACGAGTAGGATGCGGCGGCTGGCGCCACCTGGAACGTGGCCAACCTGGCGGCCTCCAGCCCGTACCCCGACAGCACGATGAAGGCGAGCAGGACGATGAGCACGACGTCGTCCGCTGCGGTCTTGAGCTGTCTCTCGCGGGCGACGAAGCGGCGGTAGACGGCGACGAGGGCCGCGAAGATGACCATTAGGCCGGCGACTTCGTTCAGGAGAGCGAACCAGGGGGTATCCCTGGTGATCGGCACGAGACCCTTCTCAGCCAGCATCAGGCCCACGCTGCCGACAAGAAACAGGGCTATCATGCCCCAGAAGACGCCGAAGTGCGCAAGCCATCGCAGCGGGCTCAGGCCGAAAAGCCGGCGCTGGAATAGCGCGTCCAGAAGCACCTTCCCCAGCACGCGCGGCCGCAGAACGGCGCGCATCCCCGCCAGAATGATGCATATCTTCGTCCAGGCAGACACCTGCACGCCAGGATGGATCGAGCCACGCAGCCAGAATGCTACGTTTGCGGCCAAACCGGCGACAAAGACCCCCAGGACGACGATTTGCAGTATGAGCCAGTAAACGGTCTGTTGTGGCAAGGCCAAGCCCTAGTCGTTTTTCTTGATATAAAGCCGCCAGGAGCTCGCGTCATCCACCACCGTCTCCAAAGAATAGCCCTTTTTGTCGCAAAAGTTTGGGATGGTGGTGCAGGCGGCCGGCTCGTAGTCGCACAGGACTTCGAGCACCTGTCCCGTTACCAGGTTTTTGAGCGCGTCTCGGGTCTCGATCAAGGTATAAGGACAGATCTGCCCACGGATGTCCACCGTGTGGGCGACGCTGTCGCGCAAGGTTCCCTGGGTCATGGCTTCCTCCTCCACAGTATTGGCAACCAACTCGGGCAAGGGGTCGGGTCTAAAGACACCGACGCTTCATGAAGAGGTAGCGGCCGTGTCTTTAGACCGGCCAGCGGACTGGCCATCAGCAATACGCCAGCTATCGCGAGCAACCCATCACGCGTTATGTAAAGTTTACGACTTTGTGCTCGACGATCAGATCCACCAGCCTGCCGTAGTCGATGAGTTCGACCGAAGCGGGTAGACGGCCGGCAAGCCCCCTCTGCTCAGCGTCTTTCCTGATGGCGTAGACCTTCATGCCCGCCTGCACCGCCGCCCTGGCATCAAGGTAGACGCCGTCCTGGACGAGGACGACACTGGCGTCGGCATCGGACCTGGCCAGATCGAGTCCGCTGCGGCCGAAGGGAAGGTCTAGCAGATAAATATTAGCCACTTGTCAATCCACCTTCTAGAAATCGATCGTGAGGTCGGCCTTGGCGACCAGGTCGAGCACCTCCGACCGAGGGACGATGTGGAAGTCCTCGGCAACCTCGCCCTCGCCGATACCCCTGGCCACCAGCGACTCCCGCTCGACCTTCAGGTTGTGGCCGAGCTTGGCGATGGTGGCGAGGTATTTCATTGAATCTGCGCGGTCCACACCTTTGAGAGCGAAGTACGCGCCGTCGCCAAGATAGACGACATCAACCGTATGCTCGTCGATGCCACTGGTGACGCCCACGACGGCACGCAGCCCCTCGTTATACCAGATGGAGCCATAGGGGGCGTGGCTGAACGTGAACAGCACGTGTTTTTGAGCCATGCTTCCTCCTTGCCGCTAGAGAGCGATCAGCCTGTCCGACTCGCCGACGATCTCGGCGAAATCGGGCAAGCCGCCGACCCTCACGCCCTCGATGAAGTCCTTGCCCTTCTCTAGTCCGCGCGCGTTGACGCAGATGCCACAGGCGATGATGCTTGCCCCTTTGCTGGCCAGCGCGGCAAACCGATCCTTGGGCATTGTGTCCAGATCCGGGAAGGTCTGGCACTTGATAGGGTTGTAAACGCCGTCGAGGTACAGGAACATACGTACCTCGTGCCCCTTGTCCAGCGCCGCCTCGGCGATGCTTGCCGCGGTGTCCCAGTTCTCGAACTGGAACGGGCCCAGCGTAAGCAGAAATCCTAGTTTGGCCACTGTTTCACCTCCTTGCCTATACCAACTACCACCAGATCTTCGACTCGATGCTTTCGTCGAGGTCGCCGGTTTCCGTCGTCCAGAGTCCGGAGCTGAGATACTTCCATCCGCCGTCGGCGAGCAAGACGACGATGTTGCCTTTTTGCATACGCTTGGCCACGCGCATGGCACAGCGCACGGCGGCGCCGGAGGAGATACCGGCAAAGATGCCCTCACGTCTGGTAAGCTCACGGGTCACCTCGAAAGCGTCGCGGCTACTGCAAATGATCTTGGCGTCCAGCAGGCTCACGTCGAGGATCGGCGGGATGAAGCCCTCCTCGAGGCTGCGCAGACCTTGCACGAGGTCCCCGGCATTGGGCTCGGCGGCGATAATCTTCACCCTGGGATTGTGCTCCTTGAGCCTTCGACCGGTGCCCATCAGGGTTCCGCCGGTCCCTAATCCGGCGATGAAGACATCGACATCGGGGAGATCCTCGATAATCTCCCGCCCCGTGGTTTCGTAGTGGGCCTGAGGATTAGCAGGATTGCCGTACTGGTAAGGCATATAGTACTGCTTGTCGCGAGCAATCTCCCACGCTACCTCGATGGCGCCGTTGGTGCCCTTATCGCCCGCCGAGAACACGACCTCGGCGCCGTAGAGCTCCAAAAGCTGCTGGCGCTCGGGGCTGACGTTTTCGGGCATCACCACTTTCACCTTGTAGCCCTTGCGCCGACCGATCATCGCCAGGGCGATACCAGTATTGCCGCTGGTCGGCTCCAGAATGGTCTTGTCGTGCGTGAGCTCGCCGGAATGCTCTGCCCTTTCGATCATATACTTGGCGATGCGATCCTTCACGCTGCCGGTAGGATTGTGCCCTTCCAGCTTGGCGAAGATGCGCACCTCCGGTTTGGGGCTCATCCGCGGGATTTCCACCAGGGGCGTGCGGCCGATGGCGTCGATGATATCATTGCACTTCATTTTGGCCCCCTCAGTGCGGTCCTGAACAACCCTGCTCACCTCAGCAGCCCCCGGCGACGGCGGGCAGGATGGACACCACGTCGCCATCGGCCAGCTCGGTGTTTAGGTTGTCGAGGAACCGAATGTCCTCGTCGTTGAGGTAGATATTTACGAAGCGGTGAAGCGTCCCGTCCTCGGTAAACAACTGCGCTTTGATGCCTGGGTGTTGCTCGTCGAGCTTGTCCAGCAGCACGGCAACATTTCCGCCGTCAACCTGGACCGATTTCGCGCCGTCGGTGTAGCGTCGCAGCAGCGGCGGAATGCGTACTTCAATGCTCATTCCATTACCTCGATTAAGCCTTTTGGACGGTGATGGTCCAATCGGTGTCGTTGATCTGAACCACTCCAAGGACCTTATGGC
Organism: Chloroflexota bacterium; assembly: GCA_016210495.1. The sequence continues at coordinate 18,958 of JACQUC010000003.1, read as the reverse complement.
CCTCGTTGCCCAGGCTTCGAGGCACGTTGGATACGGCCGGTAGGTGGTCCACGATGACCCGCAGCACCTGCCCGGTTTCCATGTCCTCGAGTGCCAGCTTTGATTTGACGAACGTGTACGGGCAGACTTCGCCCTTGAGGTCGAGCTCTTGATCTATGCCTATTGTTTCGGTCATTGGTTTCCTCTCTGTTTTGCGAGTGATCAGCGGTTTGCTGCCAGTGCCCCTCCCCCGGCGCAGGCTAAAGCCTGCGGCTACAAGTGGGGCCCCCGTAGTGCCGGCGTCTTCCTCTCGTTCCGTGTCTTCCGTGCTTTCGGTGGTTCCGTCCCGTCAGCCCATCCCCTGCGGCTACGAGTGCGCGGCGGGCACTATGCCGCAGAACTGTTCGTAGTCGATGAGCTCCTTGATGGTCGGGCTGTCGCCGCAGATGGGGCAGTTGGCGTCGCGGCGGATCTTGACCTCGCGGAACTCCATTGTTAGTGCATCGTACAGAAGCAGTCTCCCGATCAGCGGCTCACCGGCACCCAGGATGAGCTTGACTGTCTCGGTGGCCTGGATGACGCCGATAATGCCCGGCAAGACGCCCAACACGCCTGCCTCCTGGCAACTAGGCACCATGCCTGGTGGCGGCGGCGCCGGGAACAAGCAGCGATAGCAGCCACGGCCGGGGTAGAAGACGGTGGCCTGGCCATCGAAACGAAAGATGGAGCCGTGCACATTGGGCTTGCCCGCCAGCACGCAAGCATCGTTGACAAGGTAGCGCGTTGGGAAGTTATCGCAGCCGTCGACGATGACGTCGTAGCCGGTGATAAGCTCCATGATATTCTCCGAGGAGACACGCGTGGGGTACTGGACTACGTTCACGTCGGGGTTGATGTCCTTGATGGTTTCTGTCGCCGACACCACCTTGGGACGGCCCAGGTCGTGAACGTGATGGATAACCTGCCGTTGCAGGTTGCTCAGGTCGACATCGTCGAAGTCCACGATGCCTAGGTGGCCAACACCCGCGGCGGCGAGGTAGAGAGCGGCGGGCGAGCCGAGGCCACCGGCGCCGATAAGAAGCACCTTGGCGTTGAGCAGCTTTCTCTGCCCCTTTCCGCCAACCTCGGGCAGAATGATGTGGCGGCTGTAGCGCCTGATCTGCTCTTCTGTGAAAGGAAGTGCGCCCCCGGCCACGGCAGGAACCACCGCCACCTCGTCGCCGTCGTGCAGGGAGGTCTTCACCCCCTGGAGCGAGCAGATCTCCTCACTGTTGACGTAAATATTGAGGTGGCGATGAACGCGACCTTCATCATCCAGGACCTGGTCTCGCAGCGACGGATAGCGTTTCACGAGATCGTCCAGCAGTCCGGCCACGTTTGGGGCCTCGGCGCTCATCCGGGCCTGGTGATCGGCGAGCTCGCGCAGGGCGGTAGCGATATAGACTGTGACTGGCATAGGCGTAACCTCCTCCTACGGCGCTAGATGTAATACATGGATTGCCCCTGGCGGGCCGACTGACGCTCCAGCAAAGAAGCGATGGTGGTGGAATCGAGAACCCTCTGCGTAATCTGGTTGATCTCCATCCAGATGTCGCGCTGCACACAGATGCTTGAGCGGTCGCAGGTCCCGACCTCGTCGACGCAGCCGATGGGAGCGATGGAGCCCTCCAAAGCGGCGATCACCTCACCCACGCTGATTTCCGCGGGCGGCTTGACGAGACGGTGGCCACCCTGGGGCCCGCGCACGCTCCTGATGAGGCCGGCCTTGCGCAAGGTGGAGAGCAACTGCTCGAGGTAGGGCTCGGGAATGCCCTGCCTGACGGCGATGTCCCCGCTCTGGACAGGACCCTGCCCGTAACGCTGCGCCAGGTCCAGCACAGCGCGAAGTCCATAGTCGCTTTTCATCGAGATTTTCATTGCCGTCACCTGCGGTTCGCAACCAGAAGTTTGTCGATATTCTCGATAATGATAGTCAACAATATAACAGAGGCTCAGGGGTTTGTCAAGGGTTTTTGCGAAGCTCTGGATCTCACTTCGTCCCCACAAACACCGTGGCGATCCCCAAGGTCAAATCGTGGCAGCGGGGGTTGCGCAGGCCGACGGCGGTGAAGAGATCGAGTATCCCTTTGCGCGACGGGAACCTGGTCAGGGAATCGGGGAGGTAACGGTAGGCGCCTGTATCGCCGCTGATGAGCCTGCCGAAGATAGGCACGAGACCGTAGAAATACGGTCGGTACAGATGCCGGATTATTGGCATCTGAGGCTTCGCGATCTCCAGGGCGACCACCTTGCCTCCAGGCCAGGTGACCCGACGCATCTCGCACAACGTTCTCTCGATGCTGGCGACGTTGCGCAGCGCGAAGCCGTTGGTGGTGGCGACGAAGGAATCGTCGGGGAACGGCAAGCCCTCGGCATTGCCTAGCACGAGCTCGACGTATCCCTCGCAAGCCACAGCGCCCAACTTGCCCCTTGCCACCGCCAGCATATCCTCGCAGAAATCCAGCGCGACCACCCGGCCCGATGGGCCGACGCGCCTGGCGAGCTCGAGGGCGATCTCCCCGGTGCCCGTGCAAACGTCGAGAGCGGTGTCGTCGGCACGCAACCGGGCGGCGTCGGCGGCGAAGCGTCGCCAGTGGCGGTCCCGACTGGCGGTCAAAACGGTGTTCAGAAGGTCATAACGCCGGGCGATGCCCGCGAACATGCGGCGGACGCGGGCTTCCTTCTGAGGGTCGGCGGCAGGGCTTTCGAGAGCTGGCAAAGCGGGATTAGACTTCATCAGGCGCAGTGGCGCTGCCAAAGTTGACGGCCAGGCCGATAAGATACTGGCGCATAGCGAAAGCCTCGTTCGCCTTGGCGGCGGCGCCGGGCTGCACCTGAATGGCGCTCATAGCACAACGATCTTCGCAGAGCTTGCACGCCGTGCAATCCTCGACATACGCGATGTAAGGGATGCCGTCCGGTCCGGGCCGCAACACATCGTTGGGGCAGATAGTCCAGCAGATGGTGCAAGCGATACAGGCGTCGACGTCGATGTGCTTGATGGTCACTGGGTTACCTCCTGGCCTTGCCGACCCGCCAGCGGACTGTACCTCCACTTGTTCAGAGGTATGTCCTCGGTCCAGATGCGGGGCCCTTCGCCGTCACGCTTCACAAGGATCCATTTCAGCCAGTTGGCGTCGTCCCGCTTGGGATAGTCCAGACGGTAGTGTGACTGGCGGCTTTCTGTTCGCAGCAGCGAGGCGCGAGCGCTGAGGTCGACAACCTGGAGCATGTTTCTGATGTCGTGGTACTTCTTTAGCTGGTGGGGATCGGTGGCCGCCACTTTCGCCAGGTCTTCCCGCAGCTCCGCGAACCGGTCCAGTGCCGTCTTCAAGCCGTCTTCGTTCTTGAGGATATTGATGTAACGGAAGGACGTCTCAAGCACACGTCGAAAGACGCGGTCCGGCTCCAAACCCGCCAGCGCCGGGCGGTGCAACGGCGCCAGAGTATCCTCGCGAAGGCGCCGTACCTCGGCATTTTCGACGTCCGGCAGCGCACTTTTGGCGACAATCGTGGCTGCTTTCGCGCCGGCGCGTGCCGCTTGGACCGAGGAACCCGACAGAGCGGACACGGGGGTGCCGTCAGCACCGCCACAGTAGTCCCCATTTGCGCCCACCACCCAGAGGCCTTCCACGTTGACATCGCCACCCGCGCTCCGAAGTCTGGCTCCCGCCGTGTGCAGAAAACCGAAGGGCATAAGGATCCATTCGAGCTTGTCGCGCGCGATGTCGAGGCCGCGCGTGGCCAGCATGCGCGTCAGCAGCGGCAGCGCGCGCTTGATGTCGTCGATGGATTGTGACGGAAGATGAGTGCAGTCTAAGTAGCAGGGGCCACGACCCTCGCGCCATTCCGTGAGTATGGCCCGGCCCGTTTCTGAGCGCCGGGCCTCCTCTTTCAGCGCGGGGTTGTACTTTTCCATAAAGCGCTCGCCTCTGGCGTTGACCAGGATACCACCGGAGCCGAAGATAACGTGGAGTCCCGGGATCCCGCTGAAGCCCTTGGGCCCGATGCTGGCATAGCCCAGTTGCTCCAGATTGCGCATCTCCACGCCAGCACGGTAGGCAATGGCAGGGCCGTCGCCCGTGGCACCGGCGCTGCCCATCTGCCCGCGGTTGGAGTACATAGTGCCAGCGGCCAAGATGGTGGCTTTGGCATCGAATACGTGGAACCTGCCCGTTCGGCCGTGGAACCCCACGGCTCCGACACATCTTCCATCCCTAATCAACAGGTCGGTAATCACGATTCTGTCCAGCATCCTCACGCCGCGCTTCTTGGCGGCGGCGCGCACCCGCCACATCATATTGGGGCCGCCATTGAATATGGAGCATCGGCCATAAGCGGAGGTCAACGTAGGGATGCGCTTGACACTCCCCTTGTCGTCGCGGACGAACTCCACGCCGTAGGAAAGCATATCGAGAAAGCGATCGTACGACTCGCGGACGGCGATCTCCACGTAGTCCTGGTCGATCAGGTACTCGGAGTTGTACTCGACGATTTCGCGGACGTAGTTATCGTAATCCTCGCCGGGCTGCCAGTTTGGCAGGGTGCCGGCGGCAAAGACCGAGCAGCCGCTGGCACCCGGATAGGCCTTGTCGACCAGGAGAACGTCGACTTCTGGGTTGGCCTCTCTGGCCTTGATGCCGGCAAACATGCCGGCGATACCACCGCCGATAATCAGTATGTCGGATTTGACCTCGACGTCAGAGTCTTGTTGAGCCACGATACACTGCCTTCCCGCCTACTTCTTATATGGCCCAAGCACCTGCACTGCGTAGTCCGCGAACTGGTTGTCGATGATCTCCTTGAGATCCACGGCCTGGCGCATGAAGCCGTTGGCAAGGAGCCATTCCAGGTCACGCGAAAGGCTCTGGGTATTCACGTGGCCGTCGGGATTCAAACCGGGGAACACCATCTTGTCAAACAGCTCCTGCTGTTTGATATCGGTATGCTTAATCAGCACGGGGATGACCTCGTCGCGAGCCTTCCTGTCCTTTTTCACGAAGGCGTCATTATAGTCACGCACGCCTTTCACGTAGGCAACCATAAACCGTTTCGCAACATCCGCCCGATCTTTGGCAAACTGCGACGAAAACATCAACGCGGCCACCTGGTGATTGGGGTTGATCTCGTCAATACCTTTCCAGCGCACGAAAAGGCCCTGTTCGACCCCTTTGGTCGTCAGCGGTTCGATTTGGGCAGCCACGTCGATGGATTTGCCAGCAAAGGCAGCCCCGAAGTCGGCAAATACCATATCGACTGGTTCGGTGTCTTTGTAAGTCAGCCCGGCTTTGGACATAAGGATGTCGAGATCGATCAAGGCGGTGGCTCCCGCATTGGCACCCGTGATGCCTATTTTCCTGCCTTTGAGATCCTTGGGGTCCTTGATGGCGCCCTGATCGAAAAGGTCCTTCCTGATCACAAACGAAATGAAGCCCTGGCCGGGGGGATTACTCCCTTTTTCGGCAGCCAGCTTCAAAGGAATGCCTCTGAGTATGGCATTGTATATGCCAGGCCCGGGGCTGCCGCCGCCGACATCAGCTTCGCCAATGGCCAGCATCTGGAGCCTCTCGGCGGTTCCGGCGACCGGTTTGAGCTCGATGGTGATATTCTGCTCCTTGAAGTAGCCCTTCTCCAGCGCGATGTACAACCCGGCATCGGAGGATTTGCCCACGGGGTCTACGCTAAGCTTCACCGTTGCCGCCGGCGCGGCTTTGGCGGCCTGCGTCGGCTTTGGCGCCGCGGCGGCTGGCTTGGTGGCAGCCGGGACCGGCGTCGCCGGGGCTGGAACCGGGGTCGCTGCCGCTGCAGGCTTTGCGGGCTCAGTCGGCGCCTTGGTGGGCGGCGGTGCGGGCGTTGGCGTGGGAGCAGCCGCGCAGGCGACTAGAAACGACAGAGCCAGAGTGACTGCGATGACACCAAGTGTTCGCGGTGACAGATACCGATTCATTTCTCCCTCCTCGTTATTAGCGGTGACGGGGCGACCACACAGGGTTGCCCACCAACAGCGCAGTCTCGCAGGTTTGCCCACACGAGAAACGCGGGACTGCGTCAGAGAACCGGAGCGTAGAGGCCGGCCTTGAGCATGCAGCGCCGGAACAGGTAGCCGCCTATGAGAGCCAGAACGCCGGCGAGCGGCAGTAGCAGACGAGGGGTCGCAAATACGTCGCCGGCCAAATACGCGTAGGTCGTCAGAAGCAGGGGGATGATCTGGCCGACAACCGTTACTCCCAGCAGGAAAGGTACGGCAAGATTGCCTCGCACCAACAGCCGCACCGAAGCCTTCGCCGCTATCGTGGACGAATACATGTTCAGCACGTATACCCACAGGAAGACAACATTCGTAGCCAGCAGCCCGATACCCATCACCTCCATCGATTTGACGTCCAGCGCCCGCCCATCTACCACCGGTAACATCACGAACAGCGCCGCTGCCCCGCTGGCCAAGGCCGAAGAGGCAAATAGCAATGGTAGCAGCGTCGTGTTCCAGAACGGTATCGAGGGCGAGTGTGACAGCAGGAATCCGGTGTACATCATCACCCCCACCGCACCCATCGCCGCGATGACGCCGATGCCTTGCCCTACGAAGTTCCCTCTGCTCCAGGGCAAGCCACCGACCCAATCCGGCACCACGTACAGCACGCCAAACACCATGAATACCGTCGTGCAGGCTACCCCGCGACTGATCCACGAAACCAACACTTTTGATCCTGCCCGCCAGAATCGCTCTGGCCTCCCTAGATCGGCCAGCAGCGCTATGGCCCCCAGGGCTACGGCCACCAGCCCAACGGTCGTGCCTTCCCCAATCCCAAGATACACCGCCATCAGAAAGGCCCCCGCACCAGTCCCGCCGAGGAAGAAGTCTATTGCCGCTAGGGTGGTCCACAACCGCTGCGGCTTGAAACCTATGGTGAACTGGCCCACCATCCTGCCTTGCCTCCCTATGGGATGTAGTATACCGACGGCAGAGTCCCTTGCTCCGGCCGTAACTGGATACAGCTTCGCTCTCTGATCAGCCGTGAAGCCTCGCTGAGTGGGTCTTCCAGATCGCCAAACACCCGTGCCACAGCAGGGCAGGTCTGCACGCACGCCGGCTCCAAACCGCTCGCCGTCCTCTCTGCACAGAAGTTGCACTTCGCGACAGTTCCCTTCTGATGCTTCCGGTAGCCCACCTTCTCGAATGGCGTTAGTTCATCCCCGTAGTAGCCGCGTATCTCTTCCAGGAAGAACCGCGCCTCATACGGACAGGCCTCGACACAGGCCTTGCAGCCGATGCACTTGTCCTGGTCCACCAGCACGGTGCCATCGGCGCCTTGGGTCGTAGCTCCGGAAGGGCAGGCACGCAAACAAGGTGGATCCTGACAGTGATTGCACAGCACCGGCAAGAATACCCTTTTGGCCAGAGGGTACTTGCCAGTTTCCATCTCCAGCACACGGGCGTAGAAGACACCTGGGGGCGTGGCATTCTCCAGCTTGCAGGCGATAGTGCAGGCATGGCAGCCGATGCAGCGCTTCAGATCTATGACCATTCCCCGTCTCATCGTCCCTTCTCCACCTTTGTGATCCTGACCAGGGCGCAGTTGTCGAGAGCGGTGGAGATCTTGTCGATGTTCTCCAGGTCGTTCGGCAAAAGGGGATTGAAGGCCACGCCTTTGCCACGCGAGATGGGCATCCCTGCGGCCCAATGGCCGAAATGCCCGGCGATGGCCACTACCTCCGGATGCACACACTGCGTGAGCTTGGCGATGGCCTTTACCTTGCGCACCGGTGTCTCCAGCCAGACCTGGTCCCCATCGCGAAGGCCCTTGCGCTTAGCGACATCTTCGTTGACCAAGACCGGATATGTGTAAGGCGTGCGCTCGCAAATCTCGTTGATCCAGGGGTTCTCATTACCGTAGGCCCCATACGAAAAAGGAAGCTTGTAGTGTACGCCGACAAAATCGTAGCCGTCCTTGCCCCTCGCGTGGAATGCATCGCAGGGTAACCATTCGGGTAGCGCCTTGTAGTCGGAGAAATCCCATTCGAGTCCCATCTCCTGCACCACTGCGCTGAGCTCCTCTGCCTTTTGAGGGAAGTGCTCCAGGTAGATGGGCAGTCTCATCCCCTCGGCCACCATATAGGGCCCGGGATAGGCTTCCTCGGCATCGCGGCGGTAGCGCACGACGCCCTGCTGCTTAACCCACTCCAGGCCCCGCTCAGGCCCGAATATCGACCTCAGCAGTCGATCGTGTACTTCGTCCAGAGAGTACTTTCGATCGGGCTGCAAGAAGTAAGGCTCACGGAACCACAGCAGATGGTTCTTGACTTTGTTGAACTCGGCAAGAATGCCCACACGTTTGGCGATCTCAGCCGCTACCTCATAGGGGTGTATTGTGCCGTTGGGTGGCTCCACAACTTTCTGTCGGAGCTGATAAAACCAGTCATCCTGGCCAACGGGGGAGAGGATCGCGTACACTCCCTCGAAGATTGTCCCTTCTCCGGCGTCCTGCCTTTCAAGGTAGCTGGGCACCGGGAGGACGATGTCGTCGAAAGCCTCGTTGGTTTCGTTGAGCTCGAGGGCGTAGCCAAACACGAAAGGTATGGACCCATAGAACTTCTCCGCCATAGCCACATCCCCGTAACAGGTGAGGATGAGGTTGGCAGGATTGTGCATGGCAACCTGGATGCGGTAATCGAGGCCGAACTTTTCGGGGGCATGGCCTACCAGCGGAAAAACGGCGGTGGCGCTGGGAGCCAGCGGGAAAAGCTCGATGGCGTCCATTCTCTTCGGACGGCTGGGCGTCCTGCCAGGGAACGACGAGGGCAGGCGAACGTTGGCAAGGGGAGGCGTTCCCGCGTGCGTCAACATACCGTCTACCCCGCCCTCGGGCCCCCAGGGCAACGGGTTCTTGCCCATAGTGCCGGTGCTAATGATCCCGCCCGGCACATTGACATTACCCATCAGGATATTGATGAGCTTCAACGCCCAGGAGTGATGAAACCCGTGCTTGTGCCCTTGCGGTCCTCGCGCCCAGTCCAGCGCCGCCGGTCTGAAGGGGTATTGCTTCCCGTCGAGGACGATGGTGCTGCCGATTTGAGCGGCGGCACCGAACTCGCGGGCGATTCTGGCGATAGTGGACGCGGGGATGGTAGTGATCTCGGCGGCGAGCTCGGGCGTGTAGGTCGCCACGTGCTTTTTTAACAGAGCGAAGGCAGGTGTTGCGCGGTGTCCCCGCATGTCGAAGGTACCTTCGAGGGCGGCATCCCTTACAGTCGGGTCGTCGTACACTTTGGCCGCGCCGTCCAGCGCGTCGAAGACCAACGGCTTTCCCGAGGCCGCGTCGCGAACAAATCGCCCGTCGTCTCCCACGAGGTAGGAGCCGTTCGTCCCCTTCTTTATGAAGTCGGCGTCGTAAATGCCCAGGTCATTGAGCAAGACGTTGAGCATCGCCAGAGCCAGGGCCGCGTCCGTGCCTGGCCGGATCGGGATCCACTCATCAGCCTTGGCCGCGGCGTGATTGCCAACAGGATCGACGACCACCAGCCTCATTCCTCGTGCGCGAGCCTCGGCCAGGTCACGGGCGATGTGCGTGTAGGCAGCCCTGGAGGAGATGGCCGCTTGAGTCCCCACGTACAGGCAATAGTTGCAGTAGTGGAGGTCCACCTGCTGGTGAAAGCCGCCTCCCGCCATATGCTCTATCACGTGGATCGATTTGCCGCACTCGTGGTTGCCGGCGTACTGAACGTGGGGGGTGCCGAAGGCCGTGCCGAGGGCTTGCAGATCGCAGTCGTAGCCCCAGCAGAAGACGTGAAGCTTGCGCGGCTCATCGCGAACCTGGCTCAGCTTGGCCACAATGGTGCTGATGGCCTCCGCATAGGAGATCTCCTGCCATTTGGGATCGACGCCGATGCCCTTGGCGGGGTTGGTGCGCTTCAACGGCGTGCGGAGCCGATTGGGGTTGTAGTGCGCCATCACCCCGGCCTTGCCTTTGGCACACATGCGACCCCTATTCAGTGGGTTGTTCGGATCACCCTCCATGCCGACAACGACCTCGTCGACGACACGAACCCTGATGCCACAACCCACGTAGCACCTATCACAGGTGGTCGACACCCACCTTTCGGCCATATAAGGTTCCTCCTCGTGCGTTTGGCCAGTACCATCTGATCGAGCGGTTTGGACGCAGACACGTGCCACCCAGCGACGACTGCCGCACCGGACGCTGTCTGGCCTTCAGCCCCCCTCGAATACGGGCAGAATCAACAAGTCTACCTCGCCGCCGTAAAGCGTCGCTTCCAGGCGTCGATCACCATCGAGGCCCCTGTCGTTGACAAAGATACTCAAATGATGGAAGAGGTTGCCGTTGGCATCGAAGACCTCCCGTGCGAAAGGTTCCCCCAGCTTTTCACACAAGTGTTGCAGGAGCGTATGTATCGTTGCGCCTGGGGCAACCGGAACGTCCATAGCACGTCGGCCCGCCACGCTTCTGAGCTCACCGAGGAAACAAACTTTAACGATTGTGTTTGACACCGTAAGGCAACCCCCGAGTCTGTAGGCGATGGTGCCCCGGACAAAAGCAGGCGCCCGAAGAGCCCATCTTGCATACAACACGTATACTGGCCACCGCGCGCAAGCGGGCCTCAGGCTCGTTTTGATCATTCCCGACGGGATGCACACATTTTAAGCCCAGGCCGAATCCTTGTCAATGGATTAGCGCAACGATTGTAACGACTGCCGTGCAACCGTTTGCGTTGACAGCCGCCGAGAGGGCGTGCTATGATGCATGCACAGCCAGTCGCGAGCGAGAGTGGACTGGCTCGGGAGGCTGAGATGTTCGACGTACATTTTCACTGGTTCCCCGAAGATCTGCTAGAGCGTGCCCGACAAAGGTTCCCTGACGTGTTCTTCCTGCGCCTGCCGCTGGAGCGAATCGACGACAGCATCCGAATGATGGACGACTACGGCATCGAGACCTCGCTCATCGTCTACGGCGCTTACCTGGGCATGGTCATCGAAGCGGCCTCCGACGTCCGGGAGGAAGCCTATCGGATGCTGCTCGAACGAACGGCCGAGCGGTGCGCGCGCCATCCGGGCCGGTTCCTGCACGTCGCCGTGATAGATGCCGGTGCCGGGGAGGGCGCTGTGTCGCAACTGGAGCGGGCAGTGAAGGAGTACGGCTGCGCCGCGCTGGAGATGGATACCTGCTACGAGCGGGACGGCGAGACGATCTTCCCGCAGGAGCGACATTTCTGGCCGCTGTATGCAAAAGCGCAGGAGTTGGATGTCCCGGTGTTCTTTCACCCGCGCGTTCCGCCCTTCTGGCGCAAGCTGCCGTCGAACATTCAGTTCACGGCAGTCGACTGGGGCTTCCTGATGAGTAACCAACTGGCGATCCAAATGATGGCCTACGGTGGCGTTTTCGACGCGTTCCCGACTTTGCAGTTCATCTTTTGCCAGTTGGGCGGTTTCGTTCCCTTCTCTTTGGGGCGGTCCGACCTGAACTTCGCGATGCACGAGGAGTTTCCGACGCGCCACACCAACTCGCCGGACCTCAAGGTAGTAAAGTTGCGCGACTACGCGGGGCGCTTCTACGTCGACATCCACTCGATGGACACCGCCGCCATTCGCTGCGCCGCCGAAACCCTGGGGGCCGAGCACATCCTGTTTGCCACCGACTTTCCCGTGACCCCTCTCAAAATGGGCGCGCCGTGGCATTTGGAGGAACTGCGGCAGAGCGGACTGCGCGAGGAAGCTATCGAGGCCATCAAGATAGGAAACGCCCGCACCCTGTTCAAGCTGCCGAAATGAAAGCGAACGGTAGGTTACATATGGAGTGCGGTCCGCCACAGGCGGACTGCCGCTTTCCCAGGAGCAGTCTTGCCTGCGTTTCTAATTGCGCCACGCTCTCACCTGTGGTGTGCCACGCAAGACACCACTATGCACAATCGGTATTCCTATTATATATATCCGCACATCCTTGAGCTTATGTATGCTCCTGCAAAACGGGCACATGACCTCGGCGTCGGCCTGCCGCTCGAAAAGACTATCGCAATAGGATTCGCGCCCGCACTTGGCACAGCGGAACCATATCTCACGTACCGTTTCCATCGTCCTACCTCCTGGGCTTTCTGTCTCGCGGCTCGGGCACGCGGGCCAGCGCTTCTTCGCCGACGTACTCCTCCAATATCACCCGTTCCATTACTTCGTTAGGTACATTCACCGTCAACGGAAAGCGCCGTGGCGGCGCCGGCTTGGTTGCATCTATGCCACCCTTGGTGCCCAGGCCCTGCTCGCCTGTAGTGGGGTCCAACGACGAACCATAACAGTGGGGGATCACGACGAGATCGCGGTCCCACTGACTGCGGGTCGCCACGGCCCAAAGCACCCAGCGATCATCGTAAATGTCAATGTCGTCGTCGACGACGATGACGTGCTTGATCCAACAGGAACTGGACAGGGCCGCCATAATGGCCTCGCGGGGCTGGCCGTCGTGCGTCTTCCTAATCTGGATGTAAGCGTGAAACCTGCCGGAGCCAGACACGGGGACGTACACGCGCTGGACCTCGGGCACGGCACGCTTGACGGCGACGTAGATATTGGCCTCTTCCTGGGTGCCGCCGTAGTTATTGTTTGTGCCGACGAGGAACGAATCCCAGATCGCGCCGTCGCGATAGCTGAGGGCCGTTACGTCGAATACCTCGCTCATCCGCTGCGGACCGTAGTAGCGCGCGTACTCGCCGAAGGGCGCCTCCAGCGCGCGCTTGCCAGGAACCATAGTGCCTTCGATGACGAATTCGGCGTCGGCCGGCACAAGGAAGTCGTCCCCAAGGGTTTCCGAAGGGACAAGGCGGAGAGGTCGCTTCATCACAGCGCTGGCCGCGGCATAGTGGCTTTCGGGCCAGTCCAAGCTCGAATGTGCGCCCATGAAGACCGCGGGATGGTGGCCGATCCAGTAGGCCACCTTCATTTCCTTGCCAGCCTCGCCGTGCGCCAGAAGGTTCAAGTAGTTGTGGGAACGTGGACCGAGCATCGCGCGTATCTCGCGAGGCCCGGCAATGAGGCCTCGCTGCTGCGCGCAGTTGTCTATCCACGTTTTGGGCTCGTAGGTGGTGAGCATCCCGCCCGTGATGTAAGGACCAGGGTCCATCTCGTGAATTCGCATCGCAGGCAAGTCCAGGAGGTTGACCTTATCCCCCACTAGGACGTTCTGCTTAACTGGCGCCTCCTCGCGCGAGACAACCAACGGTTGATTGCGGGCATCCGACAATCGCTTGCGCCAGTCGATGGCCACGTCCTCGAACGTAGAGCCAATCGCAAAGGCGAGCTTACGCCGGTCGCCCGTGGCGTTGAACGTCAACGGAAACTCGGATTTGCGGCCACTGACAGCCGTCACGTTGTGAAATATGACGAGGGGGTATTTGCCGAGATTCTCGAAGTGCTTGCCGATGGCGGTGCACTCGTACTCCGCACTGATAGGCCTGTGAATGTCGATGACATCGTTTGGATGAGCCGCTCGATAGCTGACCAGAAAAGACCGCAAGTCCATCGTCTGCTGGCCCAATTCCATAACTTTGGGTTCGGTAGCACTGGTAACCATTCATCACCACCTGTTCATAATATCGGCGCGACGCCACCATCGCAAGGGTAGCAGGCGCGTCTGTCAACGGATTCTGCGGCCCGTAGCCCGGCTTTCCCACGTAATCAGCCGAGCATATGTCGATTCTGCCCGTGAAGATTGCACCTTCGCCTGTGCCGTCGGGCGCGGTGCATCGCGCACAAGAGAGCTACCGCGTCTAATCAGGTACCTCCGTGCGCACCAAGCTCTTCTAGCCACCTGGTTACCTCGGCCACGGGCAGCACATCGGCGTACTTGGCATTCATTTCGAACAGGCCAACGGCCTGTGACAGGCGGACGCGGTCGAAGACCGCTTCCTCGGCTAGCAGGACCGGATAACCCCAGGAAAATCCGTCCACAACCGTCGCTCGAACGCAGCCGGATGTCGTCGTCCCACAGACGATCAGGCAATCGACCTTTTTGCGGTGTAGGTGCGCCAGCAGTGGCGTGCAAAAGAAAGCGCTGGCCTTCGGCTTCATGAGGACCAGTTCACCCTGCCGTGGCGCAATCTCGGATGGGATGTCCTGCGCCCCCGGCTTGGCCATCAGCGATTCTTTCGGGTCCCTATTCCCTTCGCCCTTGACCGTGCCGCCGTAAAGCCGATCTGCCCCTGGAAGAACTGTGGTATACACCACCGTGGCGCCGGCTCCCCGAGCGGCATCCAGAAGCTTCTGGATGTGGGGCATAGCTTCCCAGGCGGCAGGGCCGCAGGATGTCGGCCATTCCTTGACAGATTCGGCCATTCGCAGGCCTTTCTCACCGCAGAATGCGCGAGTTACATCCACGACCAGCAGGGCCGGGTGCCGCCCGCGCGGCTGTGGGCGCGCGCCCCCAACACCTTGACAAACTGGTCGATCTTCGCCGGAGAAAACCTCTTCCCACCACCGCATAATGAATACTCCTTATCGACTGCCTTATGCAGGCACATCTTGCACCTGGGAACCCACTTCTCGCCTTGCTGTGACATTTGTCCTCCTGGCCGGTGCCGGGCTACTCCACTTTCTCCTTAAGGGCCTTCAAAACCATTTCCGGCGTGAACGGAATCACCTTTCATTCACAGCGGATTTCCCGGATAGCGTGCCGCACCTTCTCCGGCGTGATTGGGAGGTCCCATATCCTCACGCCGACGGCGTCGCGGATGGCGTTGGCGATGGCAGCCGGCACGGGCGCAATGGAGGCCTCGCCGACGCCCCTGGCTCCGAACGGGCCGGCGGGCGAGGGTTGCTCGACCAGTATCGCCTCCACGGCCGGCGCCGAGCAGGCCACCGGCAAATGGTAGTCCACCAGGCTGGGGTTTACCACCTGGCCGCCCTCGACGACGAGTTCCTCGGTGAGGGCGTAGCCCAGCCCGTGCACAACCGACCCCTCCACCTGGCCGGCGGCGCTGAGCGGATTGAGCGCAAAGCCTACGTCCTGCGCGACGACATACTTGAGAACCGTAACCTGGCCAGTCTCCGGATCTACTTCGACTTGCGCCGCGTGGGTGCAAAACTGCGCTTCGTCCGCTACAAGAGCATGCTCCTTCTCGGCGGCGACCCATGCGGCTCGCTCTCGGGAGCCGGTGCCGAGAATCTGCCCCTCGGGCGACGTCAGCGCCAAGCGGGCGAGTTCGGCTAGGCTCACGGCCCGTTCAGGGGTGCCCTTGACGCGCGCCTGCCGGTACACCAGTTCGAGGTCCTCGGGGTTGGCTTCCAATTTAGCTGCGGCCAGCAACAAAAGCTGGTGTCGAGCGTCCTCGGCGGCGAATCTGGCGGCGTGGGCGACCCGCACCGTGCCTCGGCTGGCGCCGGGCCCGGCGTCAAGCGGCGTCAACTCCGTATCTCCGCCGAATACGGTTACTTCCCCTGGCTCGAGGCTCAGTATCTCGGCGACGACTTGCGCGAGGACCTGGTGCTGGCCAGCACCGTTGTCCGGTGTCCCCGTCAGCAGGACGGCGCTGCCATCCTCGTTCAACTTCAGAACGCACTTGTAGGGGGCAACCTCGGCCGCGGGCGACGCGTGCCAGGCGCCGCACGCCACACCGACGCCCTGGTAAGTGCGCTTGCCCGACATATTCCGGCTGACGTATTCAGCCACCTTTTCGATGGTCTCAGCCAGGCCGTTTGCGCCCATTACACCACTCGGCCCCAGCGCCGGGTCGCCGCTCTTGATGGCGTTGATGCGCCGGATTTCGATCGGGTCCTGGTTGAGGTGTCGTGCCAATTCGTCCATGAGGGATTCGATGGCGAAGCTCGCCTGCGGCCCGCCCGGCGCTCTGACGTGGCCGGCCGGCGCGTTGTTGGTCATAACCGACAGCCCCCGCAGGCGTACCGCCGGAACATTGTAAGGCCCCTGCAAATCGTAGGACTTGAAAGCTTGCCCGCAAAAGCCATCGCAGTACGCGCCGCAGTTAAGGGTCATCTCGCCTTCGACGCCCAGCAATCGGCCTGCGGCGTCCGCGGCCACCTTTAGCTTGATGACGGCCGGATGCCGCGTGAAGTTCGTGGCCAGTTCCTCCTGCATGCCGAGGGCAATCCTCACCGGACGCCCAGCCTTGATGGCCAGCAGGGCGCATATGGGCTCGATTGTCGGCGCGCCCTTCCCGCCAAAGTCGGCGCCAACCGTCGGGGCGATGACCCTGACTTTGGATAACGGCAGGCCCAGGCCACGGCCAATCATCGTGCGGGCCAGAAACGGGTTCTTGTTGCTTGGCCAGACGGTAACCCTGCCGTTCTCGTCGACGGCGGCCACGCAGGCTTTGGGCTCGATGAAGCCCTGGTGGACCGGCTGGGTGGTGAAAACCCCTTCCACCACCACATCCGCCTTCGCAAAGGCGGCCTCGACTTCACCCCGCTCGGTCACCACCAGATTACGCACGTTGGCATAACGCCTGGTCGGTAGGATATCCTGGTAGTTGGCCAGGTCCTCGTGGATCAGCGGTGCGCCGGGCGCCAGGGCCAGGTCTGGCGTGAGGACCGACGGCAGCGGCCAATACTCGACGTCGATCAGCGAAAGCGCCTCGGCCGCCGTCGCTTCGTCGATGGCCGCCACCGCTGCGACGGGCTCCCCGATGCAGCGCACTTTGTCCCGCGCCAGGACGGTCCGATCTTGCAGGAAGCGGCCGATGCGCGCCGGCGCTACGTCTTTGCCGGTGACGACGGCGAAGACGCCGCTCAAGGCGGCCGCCTTACCGGCGTCGATCGAAACGATCGTCGCGTGGCTCACCCCGCTGCGCAGTATCCGGCCGCAAAGGACGGCCCTGCCGTCCGGCCGAATGTCCGCTGCGTAGCGAGCTGTTCCTGAGGCCTTCAATCTGGCGTCAGCCTTAGGTATGCCTTGTCCGACCACGCGCGCGCCTCCGGGCGCCAATTGAGTCATCTCTATCCTCCTGCACAACGATTCGTATTGAAGTCCGCGTCTACCGGTCTACCACCCGCCCACCTATCCCCCGGGCCAGCGCCACGAAACCCGTCATGGCAAAGAAAATCATGACTCCCAGAACAGCCGCCTCGGGCACGAGGCCCGAGGCCCAGAGGCCCCATATCTGGGCGGCTAGCACCGAGTTGGCCTCCGAGGTCCTCAGGGTGATGGCCGTGGTAACCTCGCGGAATGAGAGGAGGGCCAGCCAGATCCAGCCATTGAGGACGGCATGCCTAACCAATGGCACTGTAATGTTCCGAAAAGTATTGAGAACGGAGGCACCGGCCATCCGAGCGGCCTCCTCCAACTCGGGGTGCAACTGAACTAGGACGCCGTTCAGCGTCCTAGTGCCAAAGCTAACAAACGTGATGACGTGCGCCACGAGAATGATGGTGATCGTTCCATATATCGGGACGTACTCCCGAAAGATCAAGGCCAGAAAGGACAGCGAGACCGCGAAAACGATCGACGGCGTGGTGTGCGGCAGAAAGGCGGCGGTATCCAGCAACTGTCTGCCAGGCATTCGTGTCTTGACCACGAGCCAGGAAATAGTGGAGCTCAAGATCATGGTAATTGTGGGCGCTATTAATACCAAGAACAAGGTGTTTAGCGCGGGTTGGAGGGTAAGAAAATCCCTGACGTTGAGATAGCGGGAGAACGATATGGTTGAAAAGGCCTGCATCGACGGCACCTGTAGGAATGGCGTCACCGAAGTCCACACCAGAGCCAGGAAGGGCAGGAGGAGCGCGGGGGCAAGGTACAGCGCCATGAAAGCCAGCGCCAGCCATTTCCATTTCCCCAGCTCGATCATCACGGGACGGTAGCCCTTGCCGGTCACCACAGCATACTTATGGGAGGCCCGTAGGATGCGAAAATACAGACAGCTCAGTAGCAGGCCCAGTACCAGAACGATCGACCCGTAGGCGCCGGCCAGGCCATAGTTGGGCAAGCCAAACGTCGGATGTGTGGCGCTGTAGATAGCCGTGCTGAAGACGAAGATGCCCAGGGGTGCGCCGATGATGGCGGGAATCTCGAATACGGCGAAGGCGAGCGTGAACACGAAAATGAAAGCGGCCACTGTGGCCGGCAGCGTGGTGGGGAGGGTCACCCGCAGAATGGTCTCAAGAGTGCCAGCCCCGCTGCAGCGAGAAGCCTGTTCCAGAGCGGGGTCAATAGAGCGGAACGCTGCCGCAACCATAAAGTAGGCCACGGGCGTGAAGCCCAGGCCCTGCAACAAGCCCATCATCGGCACGCTATAGATGGAGAAAAGAGCCGTCTCCGTCCCGAGCAGGTTCATGAGCCACACGTTGATAACGCCGTTCCGTGGACTAAGGAGCAGAATCCAGCCCATAGCCGCTAGAAACGTGGGGATAAGAATCTTGAGGCTGATGAGAATCTCAAACAACCGCTTGAAAGGCATATCAGTCCGTTCCATCAATATGGCCAGGGGGATCGCAAAGATCGCAACCGTCGCCAGGGTGACGGCAGCGAAGATGAGCGTGTTGAGCAGCATGGTATACGTGAAGGGGTCAGCCAAAGCCTTCTGGTAGTTCTCCAACGAGAGCGGAGTCGTCTCGACGGGCAGCCCCGTCCGCAGGCTTATCCAGAGTGTGGTGCCGAGGAGGAGCAGGACAGCCGCTGCCGTAAGGTAAGCTGGAGCGACAAGCAGCAATCGACCTGCATCTATCTGTGGCCTGTCTCTGATAAGCACGAGCCTCGCGTCCATAGGTTATGCCCCTGCAACAGTTCTCGTTTAGACATCCGCACCACGTTTGACGCGCTCGGACTGTCTACGGCTAATCTGCCAGCTATTTGATGCCGAGAATGTCGCGATACTTCTCGTTCAGTCGGGTGCCCTCTTTCGCCAGAAACTCGATGTTCGCGTGGGAGGTCTCTTTGCCCTTCACCCAATCCGCCGTCGGGCCGGGGACGAATGGTGAGCCCCATCT
>JACQUC010000072.1 GCA_016210495.1 Chloroflexota bacterium | reverse complement strand
GCGCTCCTCAGAATGACAACCACGGTTGTAGTACTAGGCGGACCAAGGGCATGGAAAACTAATAACTGGAAGTTACGGAGGAAGTAGTATGCCATACGACGCTTTCCTGTACGAAGTCCAGGATGGCATAGCGAAGATTACGCTCAATCGGCCCGACCAGTACAACGCCATCACTCTTGAGGTGTACGGCCAACTCAGGGACATCATGGCGGACTTGCGTGGCGACCAGAACGTCAAGGTCGTCGTCATTACCGGCAAAGGCAAGGCGTTTTGCTCGGGAGGCGACGTCGACCAGATCATCGCCAAGCTGTTCGATTCGGACATGGCCGGCGTGCTGGAGTTCACGCGAATGACCGGCGCGGTCGTCAGCAATATGCGCCGCTTGGACAAGCCAATCATCTCAGCCATCAACGGCATCGCGGCCGGCGCCGGCGCGGTGATCGCCACGGCAAGCGATTTCCGCATCCTCTCCGAGAGGGCGAGGTTCGCCTTCCTGTTCACCAAAGTCGGTCTCACCGGCGGCGACATGGGTATCGCCTACCTGCTGCCCAGGATTGTCGGGTTCGGCCGGGCGATGGAATTGCTGATGCTTGGGGACACCATCGATGCCCAGACGGCCGACAAGTACGGCCTGGCCTACAAGGTTGTTCCAGAGGCCGATCTCGAATCCGCCACAATGGAGCTGGCTGAGAGATTGGCCAGTGGGCCCACGCTCGCTTACGCTATGACCAAGGAAATGCTCAACAACGAGCAGGACCAGGATCTCGGTTCGGCCATCGAAACCGAAGCTCTCGGTCAGGCGCTCCTATTGATGGGCAAGGATCACAAGGAATTCTACCAGTCGTGGAAGGAGAAACGTCCGCCGAAGTGGGTTGGGCGGTAAGGGTTCGGGTTTCACCACGGAGACACAGAGACACGGAGATTGGTTGGAGATCAAGCAGAACGCGGTAGTCACCAATCCCCTCTTGCGTTGCGGAAGAGGGGATGGATAGGTCTATCGCCCGTCACGATTGTTCCGTCACTGCGTGAAAAGCGCCGACCAGGCTGATCTCGGGGGTGAGCTCGACGGAGAATCGTTCCCGGACCTTGTACTGGCAGAGGCGGATGAGCTGCAATACGTCGTCGGCGGTGGCGCCGCCGAGATTGACGATGAAGTTAGCGTGCTTTTCGGCGATCTGGGCCCTGCCGACGACGGTGCCTTTCAGCCCGCATTGATCTATGAGCCTGCCGGCGCCCAGGCCCTCGATCTTCCTGAAGACCGAGCCGGCGCTCGGGAATTGGGTTAGGTCCGGGTGCTTTTCGGCTCGCCACTTTAGATTCGCACCAATCACGTCACGTACGGCTTCCTTGCTCCGTGGGGTGAGCTCGAAGGTTGCCTTCAGCACGACGTCTCTCCGATGGTGCAGGATGCTTGCGTCGTACCCGAACTGGAAGTAGTCTTTGTCTACTTCCACGATGTCGCCGGCTTCAGTCAAGACCTGGGCGCCCCTCAGGCATTCCTCGATGAAGACTGTAGTGACGCGGTCGGGTGCCAGAAAGTGGAGATTCTGCCAGAGCGCGCCTCCCACCGTGCTGGGAATGCCCGCGAAGTGCTCCAACCCGGAGAGCCCTCGTTCCTCGGTTGCCTCGATCAGGTGTGACATCACCGCGCCGCTTTCGGCGGCCGCGACGTGAGCTCCGAGGAAATCGACGCGGCGAGATTCATTCTTGATGACGAGCCCCCGGATGCCCCCGTCGCCCACGAGGATATTCGCGCCGAGGCCAAGCAGGAAGTACGGAACCCCGAGCTCGTTAGCCAGCTCGATTGCCTTGGCCAGCTCACCCGTGGTCTTTGCCTGGTAGAACAGGTCCGCGGGGCCCCCGATTCTGTAGGTCGTAAACGGGGCCAGCGGCTGGCTTACTCTGACGCGGTCAGCGCCCAGGCGTTGACGAAGCTCGATCAGGGCTTGATGGCTGGTGTCTGGTTCCACGGTCTGTATTCCCTTCCCTGCAATAGGCGCGTAGGACGTTGTGTGCAACGTCTCCACGGGACGTGTAACCTGCGTACCAGGGCACCGTGCAGCAACAATCGCACCGCTTTACTTATCAGGCGATGGGGCAACCACGCAGGGTTGCCCCTACGAGGTGTTGCCGCGATGTTGTCTGACTTTGCACTGAGCCCTCGGAATTTCCGTGGACACTCCCACGGGCGGGTTCGCGGAAGCAATAGTATCGTCCCTCTGGCGCTATGTCAATTCCCCAGACATCGTACTTGCAGGACCTGTGCCAGGCCGGCTATGGGCAATTGGGACTTTTGTCACAGACAGGCGGTCAGGCCATTTGCGAAAATACGCTTGGAAATGTAAAGAAGGTCGATGCACGCCTGGAATGCCGTCGAGTAGCCGGATGTGCGTGCAAGTTAACGGTTAGGAGGGCGATATGTTCTGGTTGAAGCAATGCTCCAAATGTCACGGCGATCTCTATTCCGAACGGGAAGAGAACGGTCTGATTTCGATCGTGTGCTTGCAGTGCGGTCGGGTTTGCACCGCCGCTGAGCAACGCCAGCTTGTGGGAAGGCGGTTGCCCGCGGCCTTGCAACTGGTGGCGGCGTGAATGGCACGTCACCAGCTTGGCTCGATGCAGATGGCGCCGAACTTTCTGCAGCCGGCGATCGCGCCCTTTACGCAGGCCAGATTGGTCAGGTACCTAATCTTGCACCACGTGGCGAACTTGTCGGCAGGTCTTAGCCTCAGACAGGGTGCGAAGTATGCCGCCGCCGCACCGGCCAACAGGGAGACGCTCGCCAGCGGTACCAGCGCAGGCAAGATCGATAGGGCCGATAGAACGCCGCTGGCGATGCTCGTCGCCAGCAGCAAATGCATCAGGTGGAACGCGCCGACGTGCACTATTCCTTTCAGGGGTGAGGGGACTTTGACGAATACTGGGTTGCCGAGCTGAAAAACAAACTCGAGCTTGTCGGCCGCGTGCTTTGCAATGAGCAACGGGTGGCCGTAGCCGTAGCCGTACCATTGCTTGAGGTAGCTTTCCAATGAGACGCGATGCATGTGCTTGACAACCGCGGTCTTGGCGAAGTAGAGCTTGTGCCCCTTCTCCACAATTCGCAGCGAGAAATCCACGTCTTCACCGGTGGGCGCGGCCCAGAACCCACCGCCTATCTCGTCGATGACTGATTTGCGGAAAGCGGCGTTGGCCGTGGCAAAGAATGGCGAATCGTTGCCGCCGTTGACCTCGTGCGGCGCCCTGTCTGTGAGAGCGGGGAAGTACCCGTTCTCGGTAATTCCGCACCTACCGGCGACGCTCAGGAACCCAACCTGCTCGCAGTAGGCTTCGGTTTCGTTGTTTGGATCGGTGCGCAGCGTAAGAACCTCGCCTCCCACTCCACCGATGCCTTCGTCCATCAGGAACGGCTCGAGGATCTCCCTAACCCAGTCCTCGTTCGGGGCACAGTCACCATCGGTAAACAGCACGTACTCGCCCGTCGCCTCTTTGAGGGCCTCGTTGCGCGCGTGGCCGGGCGAAGTGCAGTTTGGGACCTCGACCAGGGTCAGGTATTCGAGCCGGTGCTGCCAGTGCCGGATGAGCTGCACAGTCCCATCGGTGCTTCCGCCGTCGGCCAGTATCACCTGCATGCGGTCCTTGGGGTAATCGAGCGCCGCGACGTATTCCATGGTCGTGTCCAGAGTTCGCTCGGCGTTGCGCACTGGGATAACTATCGAGACCCTGGGGACAATGTTTTGAACGTCCATCAGTAAACCTAACCTCCTACAGGCGGGTCGAATTCGACGTGAAAGGTGAGTATCTGCGCTGCCCCGGCTTCAAGGTGGAACACGCCGCTGGCCTCGCCCACTTCCTCGATCTGCTTTTCCTCGAGTGTAACCAAACTGGCCTTGGCGAAGGGCCGGAACAGCTCGATGCGCCCTGAAGTCGGCTGCACGTCGGCGTTGTACAAGCGTACCACGAGACCTCTGCCCTCCTCATGTGTCTTGACGGCCGAGACGACCAGGCGCTTCGGGTCGACGTTGAGGAAACTGAGTGAGTCTGGCAAGTGTCCGGTATGAATGTCGGCGGCGATGGCCCGCAGGGGCTGAACGAACCGGTGCGCCGCGGACTGGGCCTCCTCCCAGGGGCCGAGGTGCGGTATCAACGAGAAATCGAACGAGTGCTTGCCGAGACACTGAGCCGCTGGCGTTCGAATAGCCGGTCCCGCGTCACCTCGACGCGATATCAAGTCGCTACGCGATAGCCATCCCACGCACCTGAGCAGGGTCAGGGCTATGGTCGCGCCATCGGCACCACCCAGGACTTCGCAGTCTGGCAGCCCTCGATTGGCTACCATCAGGCCGCGCGAGCCATCGCCGACGTCGACGAAGGTCTTCTGCGGGAAGCTTCCAACAGGATGCTCCACGTAGCTGGGATCGTGCGCGGGAACGCCGACGGGGCGGCGCAGGACGGCGTAATGGCTTTCGGCCTGGGAGGCATCGGCCGCGATGCCCGTGGGGAAGAGCACGCGCAGCCTGTGATCCTGAGCCTGGTTATCAAGCTCGACGTGGACGTCCACTCGCTTCAAGCCGGCGTAGATGGAGAGATCCGTAACGACTTTAGATCCAACCGTATCCGCGCTTCTCGTCCGTCTGTCCTCTGTTATGCCGGTTGGAAGGTCGATGACACCCTCCACACGCAGCGTGTGTCTGCACGGGCCGAAGTTGAGCGTCGTAACTCGCGGCTCTCTGGCAAGACCGGATACGATGCGGCCGTTGGGCACGGGCGAGAAGTTGTACTCGTCGCCCGCGTCGCCCTCGTCCACGAAAAGGTTAAGGCCGCGATACTCCCGGCTCGCTTCTTTGTCCAAGATGGACAGAGTACCCGTTCTTGCGTCGACCAGCACTCTCAGGAAGTCGTTCTCAATGCCCAGGTCTGAACGCGTGCCCACCTGAACTGTTGCCACATCAGTTTCTGATGCGAAGGGGCGGCGGTGCTCTGGCCCACCCCCCGGGCGGACAGAGGCGGACGCCTCTACGGATCTGCTTTTGGCACCAAGGACTAAATTAGGGGTCGCGCGGTCCCCGGTGAGCCAGAATGTCTTGTAGCCGTGGGCCGGTACGTTGCGAGCGACGAAGCCCACGCACAGGGCCGCGCTGTCGGGCTCGGCATCAGAGCCCTGCAGCAGCTCGTATGCCTGTGGGGTGCCCTGGCTGTCGAGTAGGGTTGGGCTCGGGCTTTGATGAATCAAGGCCCCACAGCGATGAATCAAGGCCCCACAGCGTGCCACCGGCAGGGCAACCGTGACGTAATCGCTTCTGGGCCCCTCCGTCGGGTTGAATACCACCACCGGAGTCGGCTCGACCGCCGGATCGACGTCGAGTCGACCCAGGTCCATCCTGGTGTCGATGTGGGCAGTCAATTCGAGCAGCGCCTCCCGCGTCACCGCCTCGCCGATCTGCCGGCACCAATCGAAGCGGGTGCGCATCTCCTCGTGTACCTGGTCGACGCTGCAGCCGCAGATTGAATCGTGGGCCTGGTTTTGGAGCAGGTACTTCCACGCCAATCGCAAGGCGGCACGCCATCTCTCTGCGTTGCGAGGCTGGGTGGCGGCATCGGGCCGCCGGCAGACGGCGGTGCTGCAAACACCGGGGTGTAGCTGCTCGGCTTCCAGCGAAGCGAAGGCGCTGAAGGGCTCGGCCCACTTCTCCAACAGGGTTTCGCAGGCCGCGTTCTGCTGCTTGATCCACATCCGCGTCGACGCCACACCAGGCAGCAGATGCGCCGTGGCGCAGCTCCTCAGCTCGCCACTGAGGGTTTCCAAAACCGTGCCGTACTGGCGGTCGTGATCGATCTCGCGCTTGATTCTGTCGATAAGCCAGGGCAGATTGGCGTGCATGAGCTGGGCATCGTCGAGGCTGGTGTTGGCGGTAGCGAGAATCTTGCTGAGCGCTGCCTGAGGGAAAGCGTGGTCCGCTCCATTCATCAGGGCGAGGTACGGCGTGGTCGCGCGGGGCTCGAGCAGCCTTCGCTGCGAATCGATGCGAGCTAACAACTCCTCTTCGTTCAAAGGTAGGTCCGGTGCGTTGAAGTAACCGCTCGGCAGGTATAGTGCCAGTACGCTGGAGCCGTCGGGCGCCTGCCACAAGAGCTCGGTGTGCCTGACTGAGTCGCCGACGCCGCGCCAGATCACGGCGGAGTCGATGCCAAAGCCGCCGAGTATCTGAGGCATCTGGGCGATGTGGCCGAACTGGTCGGGCAAGTAGCCGACCTTCATCGGTTTCCCGTACTCGCTGGCCAGGCGAAGGCCGGTAAGAAGATTACGGATGAGCGATTCGCCGCTGACCAGAAACTCGTCCGGCAGTACGTACCAGGGGCCGATCAAGACCCGCTCGGAGGCGATGTGAGCCAGCAACTCCGCGCGACGCTCGGGCCTGACCTCGAGGTAGTCCTCCAGCACGATTGTCTGGCCGTCGAGCATGAAGTACCGATAGTCGGGATCCTGCCGGAGTATATCAAGGAGCTCGTCGATCAGACGAACCAGCTTGAGGCGGAACTCCTGGAAAGGTAGATACCACTCGCGGTCCCAATGGGTGTGGGACAGCACCACAAGCTTGAGCTTGCCGTTGGTGGAGTGCGTGTCTGGTTGTTTCAATGACCCATCCTGGCTGAAGTGTTGGACGTGGAATTCTAATCGTTAGTGTATTTATTGTCAAGTTGCTTGAGTGGTAGTAGTGAGGAGTGGTATAATTCCCGGTTGGGAGACGATTCATCCGCGCTTTGGGAAACGGGCAGACGGTTTTCTGCCACTGCAAAGGGCTTGACGATGAGCATTGCCCAGGTCATCGGCCTCATCAACCAAATGGAAGCCGACGGGGTTGTGGACCGTTACGCCATCGGCGGGGCGGTTGGTGCCACATTCTACCTCGAGCCGGTGGCCACGCTGGATGTCGACATTTTCGTTGCCTTCGCCGAGCATCCTATCCAGGTGTCAGTCAGCCTGAGCCCCATTTTCGACTACCTTACGGCCCGTGGTGGAGTGGTCGAAGGTGAGTACATCGTTATCGTCGGATGGCCGGTTCAATTTCTACCAGCTACGAGTGGGCTGGTGGAGGAGGCGCTGATGGAGGCCGTGACCGTGGACGTGGGGGGCACGCTTGCGCGAGTGTTCACGGCGGAACATCTCGCAGCCATCGCCTTGCAAACAGGCCGGGGCAAAGACTATGCCCGTCTACTCCAGTTCGTCGAAGCCGCTGTGATCGACGTGGAACGGTTTCAGAGCATCCTGCAAAGGCACGGCCTGGTTGAGCGATGGCAGACATTTGAGCGCAGATTTCTTCCGGGGGAGTCATGAGTTCCGATCTGGAGCGCATCATACAAAGTAAGCGCGCCTGGCGGCGGTCGCTGGCGCAGCTTCCGGTGGCAGAGAAGTTAGCTCTGTTGGACGTATTGCGAGATCGGGCGCGCGAGTTGCGTGCTTCCGCTTCACGGCAGAAGGCTAAGTTGTTGCAGGAATCGCCAGCGGAGTATGATGTCGGGCCGGGGCGCGGCTGAGGTGCAGATGCAGGCGAGAGGACGGCCCTCACCCTAACCCTCTCCCAGAGGGAGCGGGGACAGCGTTTCTGGCTGATACCGCCAGCCACAATTATGTTATCAACCCGACGGGTTTGTCCACGCGGCGCCCTGTCCTTTACATAAGTGCAGGCTTTGTGGCATAATTCAGGATGCCTTGCGAAGGCCGAGGGCCACGTAGAGGTGGCGGGGTAAGAAATATGGTTACGCAGTTGACTGCAACGAGGGCACGAATACTGATCGCCGACGACGATCCATACATCCGCGAGCTACTGGGGGATATCTTGTCTCTGAACGGCTATGAGATCGAGCCGGCAGGCGATGGCAAGGATGCGCTAGCCAGAATTAACTCGGCCGCGCCGGCTCTGGTGATTCTGGACCTGGCGATGCCTCGTCTCGACGGCTACGGGGTTCTGGAGCAGGTGCGTGCGCGCGAGGAGACGCGCGACGTCCCGGTCATCGTGCTGACGGCCCACGGTTCGAAAGCCGACGCGGCCGTGGCGATCGAGAAGGGGGCTGACGACTTCATAGCGAAGCCATTCGACGTGGATGAGCTCTTGGTGCGGATCGAAGCGGTGCTGAGGCGGAAGGCCGATCTGCCGCACGAGGAGACGCCACCACGGCTGCAAATATGGATGTGCGGCCCGCTGCGCGTATGTATGGGTGCCGGCAGGTGCATCGACGAAAGCTTTGCACGCCGCAAGGCCAAGGCGCTCTTCGCCTACCTCTATCTCCACCGAGGGAGACTGGTCTCCAAGGACGAGCTGATGGAGAACATATGGCCAGAGTGCGAGGGATTCAGCCCGGGGCGAATCAAGCAACTGGTCTTGACGCTGCGCGACACGCTGGAACCGGGGCGCGCCTGTGGGGAGGGCTCCCGCTACATCCTGGAAAAGGGTGGCTACTACTGCTTTAATGCCAAGGTCGAGTACTCGAGCGACGTCGAGGAGTTCGAGCGCCACATCGCCCTGGCGAAGGAACATCAGGCTCATGGAGATATCCGACTGGCTCTGGAGGAATACCACGCGGCCATTGAGCTTCGCTCGGGTGAGTTCCTGTCGGATTTTCGTTACGAGGATTGGGCGGCGTGCGAAGCGGCGCGGCTGAAAGAGGCGTATCTGGAGACGCTGGAAGATGCGGCCACGCTGCACGCCGCCATGGACGACCATTCGGAGGCCGTGCGCCTGCTGAAGATGGCCGTCGGCGAAGATAAGTTGCGCGAAAGCACCTACCTGGAGCTGATGCGCTATCTGTGGCGCGACGGCAAACGCACCGAGGCCTTGCTGGTGTACGAGAGCCTGAAGCAGGAGCTCGGCACGAGGCTCGGCGTCGAGCCGGAGGCCGAGGTCACGAAGCTGTACGAGGCGATCAAGCAGGATCGCTAGAGTGGCGACTATCGTGCGTCACCTGCTCCAATAAGCGCCTCGCTCCATCGCCGCACCCCCCCGGCTGACGAATGCAAAACTCATTTATCCTTCCGCGTCCCGATGGTTGGTATTGAGGGTTGCGGTTTCACCACGGAGACACGGAGTAATGGTTGGCCCGAGGAGTAGCTTGAAAAGCGTGTCGCAGGCAGACGAAAAACCCTTGGCACGCCCGGCAAGATATGGTACTATTCTGCCCGGCTGGCGAGATTGCGCCATTCTGTGGCCCGGTGCGGTAGCCTGCGCGTCGCCAGCGCTCATGCCCGCGAGACCCCTTGTCCACTAAGCCGCCGTGTCTCCGGCCGTGCTGTCGTCTTTCCCGTTCGCTCGCGCCACCAGGAGGAGGCTCAGTGATGAGGTGTTGCGCACTGCACGTCGTACTCGTGAGACGTGCATCCGCCTGCCCTGCCGCCCCCCCCCCGCTCCTCCCTGCAGGTAGCTATCAGGGGTCAGCTTTCGGCCCTCAGCAGGATGGGGGGTTTTCTCCATCGACCACTTCGTTACGGATACTACTTCCATTTGTGCACCACCACCGCGCCGACGCGCAGCCACCATTACAACTCCTGGAGGTGACACCGTGCCTAAGATCAAGCTGAAGGCGCCATCTACCAACGGGCCAGCAGCCGCCGAGCCCGAGGCCAAACCCGTGCCGCTGGCCCCGCTTAACATCAGCGGCGTCGTGGTCAGGAAGAAAGATCTGGTCGAGGCCCTGAGAATTTTTGTGCCGGCGCTAGCGGACCTACAGATGTTCGACGATTCGGAGCTCTTCTACCTGGTGCTGGGCCAGCAGCCAAGAGAGCCGTCCGGATCACCTGACTGAATTCGCGGGGGCAAGAACATCATAGGTAACGGAGGAGTGCTATGAGCGCAACCTGGACGAAAGGGCTGTCGCACCGCGAGTTCCTCAAGGCGTGTGGCCTGGCCCTCGCCGGCGCGGGTGCAAGCCAGATGGTGGTGCCGCCGAAGGCCGCGCTGGCGGCCGATGGGAGCTTCGATAATCTGACCGTGACAGGCAACACCTACCTTTGCACGACGAGCGGTAACGTCGGGATCGGGACAAGCAACGCTGGAGCTCGTCTCCAACTCCTTGATACGGCCAACAATAACAATCCTTTGATCCACGTTCTCAACGAGAACAACTGGAAGGAAATCTATTGCGAGGCTGTTTCCAATGGTGCCGACGACGATATCACGATGAGGTTTAGAAAAGCCCGGGGAACGATTGCCGCCAAGACCGCTGCGCCCAACAACGACCGCATCGGGGCCATCACCTGGGACAGCTACAGTGGCCTGGCCTACTACTGCAATGCCGCTATTCTGGCCTATGTGGATGGGACGGCAAGCGGCGCTTCGACCCCTGGACGTTTGGTGTTTAACACTACGCCTGATGGCTCGACCGCAGCCCAAACCAGGATGGTGATCAAGAATGATGGCAAAGTCGGCATTGGGACGACTGGCCCAGTTAACAAGCTGCACGTAAATGGGCCGGCCGACAGCGCGGTCGTAATTGGCGACAGAGGGACAAATGGCAGCGTGGGCCTCCAATTCCTGGGCACCGGGGTGAAACACGCCGGCATTCGCTTTGACGGCTCGAGCATCATCGTCGAAAACGCCAGCATGTCCTACCTGCCAAGTACGTGGTATCAGAACAGTGACCTGAACTTCATCGTTAGGAACGGGAAGGTAGGTATCGGGACGACGGAGCCTCAGTATCTTCTTCATTTGAACAAACCTGTTGGTGGTGCATATGGGGTCGGTTCCTCTTTGATGTTAGGGCGTAATAACGATAATCTTTATGGTGGAGCTATCTGGGACAGTCATGATGGAACAATAGACTATATGAGTCTGGGTGTGGGGTGGGGTATCAACCCAACCTCAAATCCCGTTTTAACGATAAGAGCTACAACCTATGGGGCAACTGGCGGCAACGTCGGCATTGGCACGCCCGAGCCCGGAGCAAAGTTACAGGTTGCGGGCAACGCCCTGATCGTGCGAGATTTCGATGGCACTGCACCTGGGAGGCCGGACCAGATCGTGTTCCAAGCAGCCACGACGCCTATGTTGAGGATGTACCTGGGTCTGGACACGACCAACAAGTACGCACTGATTCAAGCGGTCGAAGACGGCGTGGCGTGGCGACACGTGGTGCTGGCCAGAGACGGCGGCAACGTGGGCATCGGCACGACCGGACCAGGGCAGAGATTGCACGTCGCCGGCAACACCCGCGTGGATGGTGAGGTGTGGGTCAACAGCAGTCTGAAAATCAAATGCAGTGGGATGCGGGCGAGAGCTGGGGAGCGGAAGGCGCGGAGAGCCAATGGGGTGTGAGCACAGAAGTCAACCAGTTTCCAGAGGCCCCGCCCGGCTTCGACATCGAGGCCAGCATCCAATACGCGGAAGCTGCCAGGAACGCGCGGCAAGAGAGGGAAACCGAGACGACCTTCGGGCAATTCCTTGGAGAGATCGGCCGTATGCAGGAGGGCGATATCGGACAGTTTTACGAATTGGCTAAGACCGGCGGCGAGTGGGATATCAAGGCGCACTATGGCCGGGAATACGAGGACTACGGCAACTTCCACTGCGGAGTCGTAGCTGTCGCCTGGGGCATTCCTGAAGACGTTGCGCTCAGGGGAGCCGGGGCTTACCAGACGTACAGTGACATGAAGGCCAGTCTAGACACATTGGGGGAAAACGTTTCTCGGGCGTTTGCAGGAGAGCAGATGGGATCCCTGCCAGGTCCTACTGGATCGGGCATACCTGGCATTACGGCACCTTACGGTGACCAGGCAAAAGACCACTTTTTCATTCAACTGGGTTACGACTACTACAGGTCCAGATCGGGCAAGTGACGGAATGATTGCCACAGTGTTGGCGGATTTGCTGTAGGCATCGTGCAATTCGGTGATACCGAGCGAGGTGCAAGAGTTGAGGATGGGAAAAGGCACACTACCAATCGCAGTCTTGGCTTCGCTATGCCTCGTTCTACTAGCGCTGGTGCTCTGGCTGATCTACGGTCCCATAGGGAAGCCAGAACCCGTGGCCGCGGTGTTATCACCAAACGGACGATTCGTGGCGGTGGTCAGCCTCTACAACTACGGCAATGGTGCTGGCTCGGACTACTCAACCAAGGTAGACCTAAGGGATCTTCGGGCAATGGGGGGACGGGGTGGAGCGCCGTCCCACCTCCTGTTGGGGGCAAGAAACTGGATCAAGGTTGTACCGACCTGGGAGGGGAACAATACGCTGGTCATCGAGTATGAAGACCGCGACGTGTATTCATTGAGCAGCGGGGAGCCGTGGCGAGGTGTGAATTTCATCTTTAGAAAAACCAACTGAGGCACTGCCAATTAGTATAGCAGCCAAGATTTACACGTGGGGCCACAGACCACCCGGAGTAAGACGTTCTGCCAAGTCTGCCGTCCCGAGCCACATTGTCTGCCTCGCACGAGCGAGATTTCAGCACGTTCGCATAATCGTGCTGGTTCCTTCAGCCGGTGTGAGGCGATGACAATGCCTCGCAGACGATGGAAACTCGTGATAGTTATCGCTGCGGCCTTGCTTGCGATTCCGTTCGTGTTTGTCCTATGCGCGGGCGTATCGTTGTTAGTGTCACCTAGCAGGGTAGATACCGTCGCGGCGGCACTCTCACCCGATCAAAGGTTCGTCGCCACGGTAACTGTAGAGCGGCACAGCGGCAACATCGGCACCGACTTCTCTACCAAGGGGCAGGTATGGGACTTTCGAGAGCTAGCGAGGCTCGGAGGCCCATCCTCAAGGATCTTCCTGGCATCGAGGTCCGGTATCAAGGCGCGCGTCACCTGGCAAGACAGCAGGACGTTGGTCGTCGAGTACCAGGACCGGAACGTGTACGTTGCAGACGACAAGCCTTGGCACGGCATAGATTTCATTCTACGCAAGATGAACCAGTGAACACAGAAACGAGCGCATGCCCCCGACCAGCATCCTGCTGACGGACGCCAGGGCTGTACATGCTGAAGCTTGACTAACACAATGACACCGGCCAGGCGGCACCGCGCTTCGCCATCACGACCAGGCGGAAGGACACCAGCGCCGACGGCATCTACCGGGCGAAGTCCTGGTACGACGGGCTGGGGCGGGTGTTGCAGAGTCGCGCCGAGAACGCGGCGGGGTCGAACCCGCTGGTGGTGGACACCGGCTTCAACAGCCGGGGCCTGAAGGCCAGCCAATCGGTACCCTACGTCGCGGGCAGCAGCACGTGGGACTACACCAGCCCCGACGTCAACCAGCCCAAGACCCAGTACGCCTACGAGGGGCTGCGGCGCACCTCGCAGATCACCAATCCCGATGGGACGACGAGGCAGTCGTACTACTCGGGGCGCACCACCAGCCAGGTCGACGAAAGGAGCCACCGGCGGGACCTCACCGTCGATCCCTTCGAGCGGCTGGTACAGGTGAAGGAGTACACCGGCGCCTATCCCGGCACGTTGTACGCCACCACCAGCTACGCCTACGATGGCTTGAACAACCTGGTGCAGATCACCGACAATGCCGGCAACATCACCAAAATGCAGTACAACCCCCTGTCGCAGCGGACCAGGCTGCACGATCCCGACCGGGCGGGCAGCAACAACCAGGCGGACGCCACCTACTGGTGGTATCTCGAGTACGACCTGGCCGGCAACCTCACCAAGGTGACCGACGCCAAAGCGCAGGTTATCGAGCTGGCCTACGACGAGCTGAACCGATTGGCCCGCAAGTACTACGCGATGGACTGGGTGAGCGCGATAAATGCAGGAGTCAGCAAGCCCTCGGTATATGATATCATAGAGTTGCGCAGCGCGGTGGACGTGAACCGTATGGCGGCGGGGAGGTAGCTTCGTTCCTGATCGGGCGCAGCGCGAGTTGCGCGAGCTTACCCGCTATCGCACCAGTCTGATCGAGGAGCGTAGCACCGAGGTGAACCGACTTCAGAAGGTTCTGGAGGGAGCCAACATCAAGCTGTCCTCGGTGGCCACCGATATTGCCGGCGTGTCGGGTCGGCAGATACTGGCGGCGCTGGTGGTAGGCTCGAAGAGCGCGGCGGCGATGGCGGAGTTGGCCAAGGGACGGCTGCGGGATAAGATTCCCCAGTTGGAGGAAGCGTTGCGGGGGAGTTTTGGCCCACACCAGCGCTTCATGGTTGCCCGGCAGTTGGCCCACATCGACTTCCTGGACGAGAGCATCGAGCGGCTGGATCGGGAGGTCGCCGAGCGCATGCGCCCTTTCGAGGAGATAATCGTGCGACTTGATGAGATCACCGGAATAGGGCGACGGGCGGCGGAGGTCATCCTGGCCCAGATAGGAGTCGACATGAGCCGCTTTCCGACGGCCAAGCACCTGGCCTCGTGGGCGGGAATGGCGCCCGGGAGCAACGAGAGCGGGGGGAAGCGTAAGAGCAGCAGAACGCGTAAGGGCAATAGTGCGCTGCGCAGGATTCTGGTACAGGCAGCGCACGCGGCCGGGCATTCCAAGAACACCTATCTGGGGGCGCAGTTTCGCCGAGTGGCAGCGCGGCGCGGGAAGAAGAGAGCTGCCGTGGCGGTTGGGCACAGCATACTGGTTATTGCCTACAACATCATCAAACACGGTACCACCTACTCTGACCTTGGCGGCAACTATTTCGACCTGCGTGACCGAGAAGCCGTCAAACGGCGCCTCGTGAGCCGCCTAAAAGCCCTGGGCTACGAGGTTACGCTAGAGCCTACAAAGGAGGCTGCCTAACGTAGCCAACGTTTATTTTCGTACTAGAAACTAGACTAGTCGCGCCTAGTGCGCTCGCGACCAGCATCGTCGGAAATGACGTCGCCGGCCTGGCAGCGACAGGGCAACCACATAGGGCTGCCCCTATGAGACGTC
Organism: Chloroflexota bacterium; assembly: GCA_016210495.1. The sequence goes on along the minus strand of JACQUC010000072.1, from coordinate 39,940 downwards.
GCCGCAAATGTTGCCTGATCATGCACTACGAACTACCACACACGAGCGCCTGATGCACAGGGGCTCCGACTCTCCAATTCCCTTGACTGCATCACCCCAGCGTGTATAATTGCGCCGTGCCATCTGTCGTGCCGGAGGTACTTGCTGTCTATGTTTTCTGTCCAGTCGTGCGTGGCTGTGTCCCACAACGCCCGACCCCGCCCCGCGCAGTCTGAAGCCGTGCGGCTACAGGACCCCACCCCAGCCAATGTGGGGTCAGCCCAGGGCAATTGGCACTAATCGTCGCTTCTGCCGCTTATCGGAGTTTGAACACGCCTGTCTAGCAAGGGGAATGGTGGACGCCTGCGAGGGCGATGCACGGGGCATGCGGAGCTCGATCGCTTCACGTCGACATAGCGCTGGAGGCATGGTGTGGTAGACATTGATTTCAGGACGCCGTTTCTCGACGAGGCCGCCGGCTTCTTGACGTTTGCCGAGGAGCTGGAGAGGCTGGGCTACGGCGCTCACTGGCTTGCCCATAGCATCGGCCGGGACTTCCCGCGCATGGATACGCTGATGCTGATGGCGGGCATGGCCGCGCGCACCCACAGAATCAAGTTGGGGGTAGGCGTTCTCCAGGCACCGCTTTACTCGCCTGTGGCTCTCGGGCGAATGCTGGTGACGCTGGACCACCTTTCCAACGGGCGGCTGATCCTGGGCATCGGCACGGGGTGGGTGCCGAAGGAGTTCGCTAACCTGGGCGTGCCTTTTGAGGAGCGAGGAGGCCGCACCGACGAGGCGCTGGAGATATTGAAGCGGCTGTGGACCGAGGAGGAGGTCACGTACCAGGGAAGGTACTACACGATACACGAGGCCCGGCTGGAGCCCAAGCCGCTACAACGGCCATATCCCCGAATCATTATGGGGGGAGTGTACAACCGGGGACAGCGCGGGTATCCGGGCGAGAAGCCTCGTCCAAGATGGAGCCAGCGGGCTATACGCCGCACTGCCAGATTTGCGGACGGCTGGATCACGCCGCCGAACGTGGAGGCGGCGAGCGCCGTCGAGGTTCTGTCGGAGGCAATGGAAAGGATCAGGGCCGCCGGCCAGGACGCGGGCCGCACGATAACCGACGAAGGCTTCGATCTGATCGTCCAGGCCGGCTCCATCTGCATCGGCGCCAGCAAGGAAGAGGCGCGCGCGGAGGCGTACAAGGCATACATGTCGCGTGTGACGGGGGGATTCTATCAGGTAATGGGCAACCTGTCGTTCGACGATATGATGGGCGCCTGCGGTACCGCCGACGAGGTAGCCGCCTTTGTCGACAGTTGGCTCGAGGTGCAAAAGGGCGTGCCGGCCTTGAAGAGAATCCAGTTCGACCTGTCCTCCCTTAGCCCGGTCCGGCAACTCCAGAGATTCCACGCCGAAGTTCAACCTTTGTTGAAGAGGTGATCGAAAGATGAGTGCAGACCTGACTCCGGAAAGCCAGGCCGAGGACTGGTATCCTTCTCTTTCCATTGCGGAGCGCGATCGACGTTGGGCGCGCGTGAGGGACTCGATGGCCAAGCAGGGCCTGGATTGCCTGTTGATAGCCGGCCTGGAAAGTCGCGAGCAGTTCCAGCAGTATGTCACCAACGACCATAGCGGCGGCTACGCGATCTTTCCTGCCGAGGGCGAGCCGGTCTTCCTGGCATGGACGGCGTCACGCATCACCTCGCAACTGGAGGCAGCTTCGCGGGGAGAAATCCCCTGGGTGACCGACTCCAGGGTTGGGGCGAACTCGGCCACGGTAATAAAGGTGCTGCGCGAGCGCGGTTTCGACCGGGCCAGGATCGGGGTGGTCGGCCTGGGCGGGCTGGGCTCGCGCCAGGTGGAGGGATGGATTCCGTACCGAGCGTGGGCGAACGTGATGGCGAGCCTTCCCGAGGCAAACTTCGTGGACGTGACGGGGGCTTTTGCAGAATTGGTGCTGGTGAAGGGCGAAGAAGAGCTGAGGATCGTGCGCAGGGCGGCCGCGGTGGGAGAAATGGCGGCAGATGCGATGCTGCAAAGCACGCGGCCGGGCGTGAGCGAGGGCGAGATCGCTGGCGTCGTCATGCAGATACTTTACAGAGAGGGGGCGGCCGGCGAGTACGGCTACATCATCCTGCACTCGGGACCGCACAATCCTAGCTGGGGTCCGCCGTTATGGCTGGTACGGCCGCAGCGCCCGCGCAAAGTGGAGGCTGGGGACGTGGTTCAGGGTGAGATCTTTGCCTCCTACGGCTCCCTTCTCGAAACCCAGGTGCAGATGTCCATCGCCGTCGCTCCCCTCGATCCCACGAATGCCGAGTGCGCACGGATTGCGCGGGAATCCTACGAGATAGGGCTTCGGGTGCTGCGTCCGGGCAGGACGTTTGCGGAGGTGGTGGAGGATATGGCCAGGCCCTTGAACGTGGCAGGGGCATGGAACCTGACCCCGTTGATTCACAGTCTGGGTCCGATGGTGGCGGTTGCCGGGAGAGGTGTAGGCCTCGACAAGCTGCCGGGCACGGAGCGTTACAAGGGCGTGCAGTCGCTGTCCATCGCGAAACCGACGACAGACCTGGTCATCCAGCCCAACATGGTGTTCGAGCTGGAACCGAACGCGTGCCTCGGCAAGCATCGCATCAACATCGGTGGAACGGTCATCGTCACCGAGGATGGAGTGGAAGAGCTCAACAAGGTCTCCGCTGAGATGAGGGTGGTGTAGCATGCGACCAGATTTCTTGACCGGTACGATTGACCTGCATATTCACAGCGGGCCCGACGTCATTCCTCGGATCGGGACGAGTATCGACATCGCTCGTGCCGCCGCCAACGCTGGAATGCGGGCCGTCGTCTTCAAAGACCACGTGTTTCCATCCTTTGTGAAGGCGGCTCTAACGCAGCAGATTGTCCCCGAGATACTGGTTTTTGGAGGCATCTGCCTCAACGCCTCCGTGGGAGGCCTGAACGTAAACGCCGTCAAAGGCGCAATAGCAGGTGGTGCCAAGGTCGTCATGTTCCCGACGTTCGACTCGCGCGTGGGCTTTAGCCATCCGGACATGTTCGGGGGCATCCAGAAGGCGCATTTGAAGGGCGAGGCGCCAAAGCTTGTGGCCACAGTGGATGACGACGGCAATCTACTTCCCGAAGCCGAAAGGGTCTTGCAGGTGTTGGCCGAGCACCCCGATGTGATCCTGTCTTCGGGGCATCTGGGTCCCGAGGAGCTGGTTCCGCTGGTGGATCGTGCTGGGGAGCTCGGCATCACCCGCATGGTGGTCGAGCATCCCAATGCCGAGGACTGGTTCTCGACGGAGCAGTTGCGGCACCTGGTAAGCGCGGGTGCGACGATAAACATCTCTTACAACCCCTATTGCGCGATGATAGGCAGGCGCGATCCCCGCGAGGCGGTTCGGATGATCCGCACGCTGGGCGTGGAGCATTGCACGCTGATCTCCGATGGCGGCCAGCCCTACAATCCCATGCCCGCCGAGACCATGCGCGTGTTCTGCGAGATGCTTCACCATCTGGGGCTCACGGTGGACGAAATCTACACGATGACCAGGACCAACCCGGCGAGGTTGCTGGGGTTAATGGGGTAGGAGAGGGTAGGGTGAGGGCGAGCGCCTGAGCAAGTGCAATTCTTTCATAATGAGAGGGAGTCCGAGTGGAAGAGAGTGTTATCGGCAAAACTGAGGACTGGTGGGTCAGTCCCTTTAATTTCGAGGAGTCGGTCAAGGAAAGGTTTGCCCTGCCCGAAAAAGTGCTTATCCACGATGCGACGCTTAGAGACGGGGAGCAGACCCCGGGCATAGTGCTGCGCAGCGATGAGAAGGTCGCCATCGCGAGTGCGCTGGGCGAGCTGGGCGTCGACAGAATCGAAGCTGGGATGCCCGCCGTATCGGAGGACGATGCGCGAGCGATCAAGGAGATCGCCCGGCTGGGCCTGGATGCCCAAGTGCTGGCGTTTTGCCGGGCCACGCGCGGCGACGTGGAGAAGGCAGCGGAGTGTGGGGCCTGGGGCGTCGTGGTCGAAGTCCCCATTGGCCTTCCCAAGCTGCGATACCAGTTCAAGTGGAACTGGGAGGACGTGCTTCGGGTCAGTATAGGCGCCGTGGCGCGCGCCCGGGAGCTGGGGCTCTATGTCGTTTACTTTCCATACGACACGACCAGGGCGCGGCTGAGCGACCTGCGCAACGTGCTCTCCCGGTTGATGCAGGATGCTCCGCCCGACTCCATCGGGGTAATAGACACGACAGGCTGTATTCTGCCCGAAGGCATGGCCTATCTGGTGCGCCAGGTGCGAGGAATCACGGGCCTGCCGGTGGAGGTGCACACGCACAATGACCTGGGCCTGGCGGTTGCCACCGAGCTGGCCGCCGTCGGCGCGGGGGCCGAGGTGGTGCACGTGTGCTGCAATGGCCTGGGGGAGCGGGCGGGGAACGCGGCCCTGGAGGAAGTGGCGGTTTGTCTGCGTGCGCTTTATGGCATCGAGACGCGGATCAAGCTTGAAAAGCTCCAGCATGTTGCCAGCCTGGTCGAGGCCCTTACCGGGGTTCGATTCCCGGCCAACAAGCCCGTGATAGGACGCGGCAACTTCACACGGGAGTCCGGAATCGGCATCGAGATGCTCTCCCAGTTCCCACTGGCGATGTTCTCCTTGAATCCGAGGTCAGTTGGCCAGGAGGCCAAGGTGGTGTTCGGAAAAAAGAGCGGCGCCCAATCTGTCAGGCTCAAGCTGGCGGAGCTTGGGAAAGACGCCACCGACGGCCAGGTCAGGCTGATGCTCGAAAGGGTCAAGGCGCGCGGGATCGACAAGAAGAGCACGCTTTCTGACGGCGAGGTGGAAGAGATCATAACGGTGGTCCTAGCCGAGGGCTAGGGCGCTTGTGGAAAGGGTGCTTGGCAACGAGGTCGTCATCCAGGTAGCGATGGGGCAACCACGCAGGGTTGCCCCTACAAACTCGCGGCATGCACCAGAGACCAGGATAGACTAGAGTGTCGCGGATACCTTGGGCTCGTAGGTGCCGCAGTCGGCGTGGTCGACGTGCTTCACGATGCGGATGTTCGGCGCCTCGCAATGCGCCCGCTCGTTGTACTCGCACTCCACCGCGCTGCAATCGCCTACCCACGCTTCGAATGGGTGCCGGACGGACGGTCCACCGGGTGCTCCCATTAGCGTGGGATGTTCCTGTGTCGCCATAGGTTTCCCCCTCTTCTCAATCCCCGGAAGTGCTCATTGCTTTGGGCTCTTGCGATTACGTCGAGTCTGGGGCCCGAGCCGTTTGGCCTTTCTGGCGGCCAACTCTGCGCTGGGAAAGTCGGTAGACTACGGTCCAGGCTAGAGTCTCGTCGACGTTTTGGGCTCGTAGGTGCCGCAGTCGGCGTGGTCGACATGTTTGATGACGCGGATGTTCGGCGCGTGGCAATGCGTCTGCTCGTTGTACTCGCAGTCCACCGCGCTGCAATCGCCTACCCACGCCTCGTGTGGATGCCGGCCGGACGGTCCGCCTGGTGCTCCCATTGCCCTGGGATGATCCTGTGTCGCCATTGGTTTTCCTTCCTTTCTCGATTTTGTGCCGGATACCTACGCGTTGGTGCCGTTCGACTCGAACAACGTTTGCCTGATGGGGCCGGGGCAACTAAGGCCCCAATCGCTTTATGCCGGCCTTTCGTGCAAGTTTCGTGCCATCTTCCTGCTGTCTCCAGCCAATTGCGTATGGAAACGCGCTGAAGTATGCGGTTGGAAAGCGTCTCGGCAGCACTGGCGTCGCGGCGCTAAAGCAACCGCTTCAGGCCGTTGGGCAAGAGATATCGAGAGTTTGCGGCCTGAAGCGGTCCCTTCAGGGCCGCGATGCCTGCCCCACCGACCTCGTCCGTGTTCCATCCTCAGTCCGCCTCCTTGAGGCGCTGCGCGTATTCTGCGCGCCGGCTGGCCAGCATGGCCTGGATCTCAGGTCCGCTGACCCCGTAGCGGTGCATCGCGTGTCGGATGAACTCCAGAGCGGTCTCGAACTCCGGCCTCACGATCGAGATGGCACCTGCTCCTCTCAACCCTCGGAAGTACTCCTCGTCGTGGGCTCTCACGATCACGTCGAGTCTCGGGTTGAGGCGTTTGGCGTTTCTGACAGCCACTTCTGCGCTGGGAAAGTCTGGCAAGGTGACGGCCAACACCTTTGCCCTGGTGAGGTTAGTGCGGGACAGCACCTCGATGTTGGACGCGTCTCCATAGATGCATCGGATGCCTTTCCTTCTCAAGTTCGCGATGATGTGCGGATTGTACTCGACCGCCAGGTACTTGAAGCCGCGCCGATCGAGCGCCTCGCCCAGCTCGCGGCCAACCCGACCGAAGCCGAGAATTACCGTGTGCTGCGAGAGCGATTCGAGTGGCCGGTCGGCGTGGACCTCTGGCCTGTCCTGAAAGATCGGGCCGAGCCCGGGCGTTATCCTCAGAGCTTCGAGGATCCGCGGTGCAAGATACATCGCCAGGGGCGCGAGCAGTATGGTCACGAGTGCGCCTGATAGCGTGAGGGAGTAGAGGTGCTCCGTGATCAGTCCTCTGTCCACCCCCAGCTTCGCCAGGACAAAGGAGAACTCGCCAATCTGAACGAGGGCGAGGCTGGTGTACACGGCTATCTTCCCAGAGTAGCCGAATAATAGCGGGAATACGAGGCTGATCAGGAACTTGCCCAGGACGATAGCCAGAGCGACAAGGGCAATGGTCGGCAGGTTTTGCATTAGAAACATCGGGTCGAGGAGCATACCTACAGAAACAAAGAACAGGGTGGCGAAGATGTCTCTGAGCGGCAAGACCTCGGCCAGAATCTGGTGGCTGAACTCGGACTCCGACACGACCAGCCCAGCGATAAAGGCACCAAAGGCGAGAGAGAATCCAAACAGGTACGTTGCCAGCGCGGTGCCCAGGGCCAGGGAGACGATCGTCAGTAGGAAAAGCTCGCGGGAGCGGGTGCCCGCGACGCGGGCGAGCACCCACGGCACAATCAGTGTGCCTAGATAGTAGGTGGCCGCCAGAAGGAGCGCGGCTTTGCCCATGGCCACGGCGAGAGAGATGGCGAGGTCGGCCTGAGGCTCGGCCAGCGCCGGCAGTATTACCATCATGGGTACCACGCTCAGGTCCTGAACGATAAGGAACCCGACGGCAAGTCGCCCGTGCAGCGAATCCAGTTCGCCTCTGCCCATCAGGATCTTCAGCGCGACCATGGTGCTCGAGAGGGCGATGAGCGAACCGAAGTACACGCTGCTGGTCAGATCGAGGTTGAGCAAGGGGCCGACAAGCGTTCCCAGGCCGATGGTGAGCAGAATCTGGGCTGCGCCGCCAAACACCGCGACGTTGCGGACGCTGCGGAGTTGTGCCAGAGAGAACTCCGCCCCCAGCGCGAACATCAGGAACGCCACGCCGATCTCGGCCATTACATGCACGCGCCGGAGGCCCTCGACAGGATCCGGTATCAGCGGCGCGATGGCAACGCCGGCAAGCATGTAGCCGACGATGACCGGCTGCCTGAGACGATGCGCCAGCCCGCCACCGATCAGCGCGGCGAGGATCGCCGCCACCAGGTCGAAAATAAGCCCGTATTCACCCAGGTTTGGCATCAGCCGAGATGCTCCAAGTGCCTCCGCAGGGGAGTGGCTACCAGGAGAGCGTCGACGTCGATAGATCGGGTCTCGATGAATCACTCCCCTACATCACGTCTCCAGGAGCGCGTCGACGTCTCCGACGCTCACTTCTTCCATACTGGCGACGACAAGGTCGGCATCGGCCAGTCGCTCGGGGGGGTGGGTGTTGGCGACGCCGATGCAGCGCATGTGCGCCGCCTTCGCGGCCTGTACGCCGGCGATGGCATCCTCAATAACAACGCACGTTTCGGCGTGAAGACCCAAGCGCTCGGCGGCCACCAGGAAGATCTCCGGGTCGGGCTTGCCGGCGCGCACATCCTCCGCCGAAACGATGGCTTCAAACAGGTTTCGCTTGCCTAGCGCCTCCAGGATCAGTTCGATGTTCTGGCGCGGCGCGGAGGAAGCTATGGCCTGGCGATATCCTGATTGCCCGAGTGCTCCTGCCAGCTCCATAGCACCTGGCAGGGGCTTGACTTTGCCTCTGATGGCATCACGAAAAAGCTCCTCTTTGCGCTCGGCCATCCGCTCCATATCGGCCTCGGGCACGCCCTTCCCAAAGATGGTCGCGATGATCTCCGGATTCCGCATCCCGAAGGTGCGCTTGAAATCGTCCTCCGTGAGCCTGATACCGTGCTCCTGGCAAAGCGTCCACCAAGCATAGAAATGGAACGGCGCCGTGTCCACAAGGACGCCGTCGAGATCCCATATTACGGCTAACTGTTCAGTCATTCAAGCAACTGGTGCCTTCCAAAAGTGGGGCCTTGATTTATCAAGGCCCCACCAGGGACTCATTGAAAGCTACTGGTACTTTCCAAGCTGCTGCACGGCGTAATCAACGAACTGGTTGTCGATGAGAACCTTCTCATCGATCCTCTCCTTGGAGTAACCGTTCGCCACGAACCAGTCCTGATCGGCCATGACGCTCTTGGCGTTGACGTACCCGTTGGGGTCGATGCCGTGCATCACCATCTTTTCGTAGACGGCGGGATCCTTGATAGCGGCGTGTTTCGCGATAATGGCGATGGTCTCGCTCTTGTTCTTGTTCTTGAAGAATGCGTCGTAGAAGTCCCTGATGCCCTTGACATACGCCACCATGAACCGTTTGGCCACTTCGGGTTTGTCTTTGACGAAGCTAGGCGCGTACATCAGCATCGACAACTGGTGATCGGGCGTGAATTCGTGAGCAAGCTTCCACAGGGCTCCGACACCCCGCTCGCGCGCGATGGTTACGTTCGGCTCTGGCATCAGAGCAACATCGATCGCCTTGTTGCTTAACGCGACGATCATGTCCGGGAAGGTCAACTCGACGAGGCTGACATCCTTCAGGGTGAGGTTACCCTTCCGCGCAGCCCGGTCGATGTCTATCTCGTTGCCCGTCGCCTTGGCGAGCAAGCCGATGTTCTTCCCTTTCAGATCGGCGTAGTCCTTGATGGCGCCGCTGTCGAGGAGGTCTTTGCGGGCGACCAGGCCCATATAGTTGTTGTTAACGATGCGGCTGCCGTCGGCGACGATCTTGATGGGGACATCGCGGGTGATGGCATTGAAGAGACCGGCGGTGGGGCTACCCCTACCGACCTCGAGTTGGCCGGCGGCCATCGGGGCGATGGTCTTGGCGGAGGTGTCAAAACGGACGAGCTCGGCCTCTATGCCCTGCTCCTTAAAATATCCCCTTTCGCGGGCGATATACGCGAAGCCATCGGAGGTGAGCCCGAGGTCGGTAACCCTTACTGTGCTGACCTCCGTTTGCTTTGCCGCGGCGGCAGGGGCCGCAGTTGGCTTGGGAGGCGCGGCAGGTGCGGGCTGTGCCGTGGCCACGGGCTTGGGCACGGGCGTGGGTGTCGCGGGAGCTGGTTGGACGCAGGAGATGACTATCGCTGAGACCGCCATCAGGACTACGAGGGTCGCCGAGTTTCCAAGGGCAACACGCAGCATTTCTTTCCTCCTTGTTGATACCTTCCTGGGTACTGCCTGAATCGGGCTGACTGACGACATTATACTCGCGCTGTCAAGTTTGTGCTAGAGTGACGTGGTTGCCAAACTTGTTTGAACGTTGGGCCTTATGCTAGAATAGACTCGCCAAGATCGATACGTCGAGGGAGACAGCAAATGGTAGGTAGCCCAAACGTGGCAGCGGGGTTGACGCTCCACGCCCCTAATAGTTCCCAGAAAGGCGACGCCAGACTCGAGGTTTCTCCGTGCACAGCCGCGTGCCCTATCCACACCGATGCTCAGGAATACGTTAGCCTTATCGCGCAGGGTCGCTTCGCCGATGCGCTCAGCGTCGTCAGGGAGACCAACCCGCTGCCCAGAACGCTGGGCTGGGTCTGCGCTCATCCCTGCGAAACCAAATGCCGCCGGGGGCAGGTGGATCGGCCAATAGCGATTTGCGCGCTGAAGCGCTTTGCCGCCGAAAGGGGCGAAGGCGCTCCCGGCCCCGTGCCGGTTGAAAACAGACTCGATAAGAAGGTCGCCATCGTCGGCTCAGGTCCTTCTGGATTGACGGCCGCCAGCGACCTCGCACTAATGGGATACCAGGTAACTGTTTTTGACAAGAACCCCGAAGTGGGCGGAGCGCTTCGCTATGGCATCCCGGTCTATCGGTTGCCACGCAAGGAGCTCGACAAGGACATGGCGGGCATAGCGCAGCTTGGCGTCAAGTTCGAGACTGGGATCGAAGTTGGCAAGGACGTGACCCTGGAGGGGCTGAAATCGCGGGGCTTCGACGCCGTCTTGCTGGGTGTCGGCCTGTCCGTCAGCCGTGGCCTGCCGATTCCCGGTGCCGATCTGCCGGGCGTGCTGCTGGCTCTGCCTTTTCTCCGTGACACAGCCGCCGGCAAGCGCTGCTTCGAGCCGGGCAAGACTGTGATCGTCGTTGGCGGTGGCAATGTGGCTTTCGACGTCGCTCGCAGCGCCGTGCGTATGGGGGCAGGGAAAGTTAGGATGGCGTGTCTCGAAGCCAGGCACGAGATGCCCGCCTGGCCGTGGGAAATCGAGGAAGGCGAGGAGGAGAAGATCGAGCTCAACCCGGCTTGGGGACCGAAGGCGATTCTGAGCGAGAACGGCAAGATCACGGGCCTCCAGGTGGTCGCGGTCAAGGCCGTTTTCGACGCCGAGGGACGCTTCAACCCCACGTTTTATGATGATCGTCTCAAGACCGTCGATGGCGACACCGTCATCCTTTCCATCGGTCAGGCGGCCGACCTCGGCTTCGTCAAGGGCTCGGGGGTTGAGCTAAATCCCAGGGGACAACTGGTCGTCAACAGATCGACCATGGCTACCACCGCCGAAGGCGTGTTTGCGAGCGGCGAGGTCATGACGGGCCCCGGCGCCGCGGTGGACGCTATGGCCAGCGGACGTCGTGCCGCTAAGGGCATCCACAGATATCTGAGCACGGGCCATGTCGGCATGCTGGAAAGCGACGATATGAAGACGGTGGGCGATCTGGAACCGGGCACGCTTAGCAAGATAAAGCAGCTGCCGAGGGTGAGTATGCCGGTCGTCGCGCCCGAAGAAAGGATCCGTAATTTCGATCCCGTCGAGCTTGGCTACGACGAGCAAATGGCGATCAAAGAAGCGCAGCGCTGTCTGCTCTGCGCCGTCGGAGCGCAGAGGCGAGTGGCGATCTGCCCGGATTGCTTGACCTGCTTGCGCGTGTGTCCATTTGGCGTGCCGGTGGTCAGCGGCCGTGGTGTGATGATCAGGCTCGATCAGTGCCAGTCCTGTGGCATCTGTGCCACGCGCTGCCCGCGACAGATCATCGGCCTGAAGCACTTTTCGCAGGAAGAAATCATGGATATCGTCCGCTCGCGACTGAAAGCCGCCAGCGACGAGGGCGCAGACCCGACCATGCTAGGTTTCGTTTGCCGGTATCAAACGGCATCTCTATCGCCCAATGGCCAGTTGGGCGACGCCTTGTCGCCCAAAGGGATCAAGATAATCGAGCTTCCCTGCACTGGTAGAGTGGACGTCAGCCACATTTTGACCGCTTTCGAGTTGGGCGCCGACGGGGTGTTTGTGACGGGCTGCGCCGACGACGGCTGCCACTTTCGCGAGGGGACAAAGTACAGCAGAGGCGTGGTCGACCAGGCCAGAAAGATCCTCAAGGACGTGGGGCTAGGCGCCGAGCGCGTGGAAATGGTGATGCTGACCTCGCACGAAGCCGACGAGGTTATGACCCTGGCAGAAGGCGTGCGCGAGCGGATCCAAGCGCTGGGTCGAACTCCTGTGAGGGTCTAGCGCACACCTGGATGATGCTAACTGCGTATGAATACGCCTTGGACTGGCCTGATTAGGTGGGCTTACGCTTTGGAGTGCGACGGCCTGCCGCCGCCATGCACAGCGCAGGCTTGCCTGCGCTCTCCAAAACTGCCACACCCTCACCCGTGGGATGGCTGCTCCATTCGCCCTTGACACACCGCAAACAATCTGCCATAATTTAAATGCAAGTGATTTGCATTTGTGTGGTAGACGATGGACAAGGCGCTGATTCAACTCAAACAAGCGGGCTATAAGATCACCGTCGCCCGGCGCGAGATTCTGAGCGCGCTCTCGTGCCCGCCTCTCACCGTCCAGGAAATCGCAGAACGCCTAAAAGAAAGTGGGGTCAAGGTCGATCTTGTCACGGTCTACAGAACGCTTGATCTTCTCACCAGTTTGGGCCTCGTACGCAAGGCTCTGTTTCACGACACAACGGCAAGATACGAGGTCGTCACCGACCAAGAGCACCATCACCATGTCGTTTGCGAACAGTGCGGGGTTGTGGCGCGCGCCCCTCTGGACGACATTCACCTGATCGAGTTGGTCGAGCAGCAGGCGAACTTCAGGGTTCGCCGGCACACTTTCGAGTTTTTCGGCACCTGTACGAACTGCACTGGAGAAAGTCAATGAGACCCAAGCTTGCTGTCGCTTTTCTGGCGGTGGCCATTATCGCGATTCTGATCTACGGGGTCGGTGCCTTTAGGGATCGTCTCGGCACAACTGCCGGCGGCACCAGCCTCCAGGTGACGGCCTCCTTCTATCCGCTGGCCGAGTTCGCAAAGCAAGTTGGCAAGGAAAAGGTGCAGGTTCGCAACCTCACTCCGCCTGGCGCAGAGCCGCACGACTTCGATCCATCGCCGCGAGATCTGGTCGATCTGCAGCGATCCCAGGTCTTTATTTACAATGGCGCGGGCTTTGAGCCCTGGGTAGACAAGGTGCTAACAGATCTGCCTCGCGGTGGCCCAGTCGTAGTCGACAGCAGCGAGGGTATGCGGCTGCTCGAGAGTGGAGAAGACGAGGGCGATAACAAGCACGGGCTGGCGCAGGCCCCGATACATTCCGTTCCAAGCGATGTATCGGGGCAGGCCGGTGCGGCCTTTGATCCCCACTTCTGGCTCGATCCGGTCTTGGCCAAGCAACAAGTGGACAACATCAAAGAAGGTCTCATCAAGGCCGATCCGACCAACGACGCCTCGTACAAAGCCAATGCATCGGCCTACAAGGCGAAACTTGATGAGCTCGACGGGCAGTTTCGCCAAGGATTGTCGTCCTGCAAGCGGCGAGACGTTATCGCCTCTCACGACGCCTTCCAGTACCTGGCCAGGCGCTACAGCCTCAACGTCGTCGCGATCTCCGGACTGTCTCCAGACGATGAGCCTTCGCCTCGTAGGCTCGCCGAGATTGTCGAGTTTGCGCGGGCCAACAGTGTCAAGTACATATTCTTCGAGACGCTGGTAAGTCCTCGTTTGGCCGATACCATCGCCAGAGAAGTTGGGGCCAAGACCCTGGTGTTTAACTCTATCGAAGGGCTGACTAGCGAAGAGCAAGCAGCCGGCAAGGACTACCTGTCCGTCCAGCGCGAGAACCTGGCGAATCTCAGAATAGCCCTGGAATGCCAATGAACTATGATACAGTGGTGACGCTCGACCAGGTCAGCTTCCGCTACAATGGCGAACTGGTCCTTGAAAAAGTCAGTGTAGACCTCAAGCCGGGCGATTTCCTCGGCGTTATTGGCCCGAATGGCAGCGGGAAGACGACGCTTCTTCGAATCATTCTTGGTCTGCTCAAACCCCAAAGCGGCGCCGTCTATCTCTTCGGCCAGAAGCTATCCCAGTTTCAGCACTGGGAGAAGGTGGGCTACGTCCCGCAACTGCCGGGGTACAGGACCCTTCGGTTTCCTGTTACCGTAGAGGAGATCGTCGGCATGGGTCGCATCGGTCGATTCAGTTTCTTCTTCAGCTTTGGGCGAGAGGACAAACAGGCTATCGACGAGGCCCTGCAGGTTGTCGGTATGGTCGAGCACCGACATCGACTGATCAGCCAACTCTCAGGGGGTCAGCAACAGCGCGTGTTCATCGCCAGGGCATTGGCTTCGAGGCCCAGCTTGCTTATCCTCGACGAGCCCACGGTCGGGGTCGACATTGAAATGCAGGGCAGGTTCTACGAGCTTTTGCGAAATCTCAACCGGCAGCGAAACCTGACCATCCTCCTCGTCTCGCACGACGTTGATGTTGTAGAGAAGGAAGTGAAGAGCCTGGCTTCTTTGAACCGGCGACTCGTGTACCACGGCACAGCCCAGGGGTCTGCGAGCGGGAACGAAGTCGATCATTCTATGGGCCAAGTAGTGGATAGCAATGCCTGAGTTCCTTCAGTACGGTTTCATGGTTCGCGCGTTCGTCGCCGGGCTTGCCATCGGCACTATCGCTCCTTTGATCGGGCACTTCCTTGTCGCTCGGCGCTATTCTCTTATCGCCGACACGCTGGCGCATATCGCCTTGGCCGGCGTGGCGATTGGACTCCTCACGGGAACGCAGCCGCTTGCCAACGCACTGGTAGTGACGGTGGGAGCTGGAGTGTTGATCGAGAAGCTGCGATCCAACAGGCGGATCTCTGGCGAGACCGTGCTGGCCATGTTTCTTCCTGCCGGGCTATCGGTCGCGCTCGTGCTCATCGGCATCTCGAATGGGTTCAACGTCAATCTGTTCAGCTACCTTTTTGGGAGTATCTCGACGGTGACGCCGACGGACCTCTGGCTCATCCTGGGCCTGGGCGTCATTGCGCTGGCTGTCATCGCCGTCTTGTATAAGCAGATGTTCTACACTTCTTTTGATGACGAGACCGCTAGAGTCAGTGGCATCGCCGTCGAGGTGGTCAATACGACACTGATCGTCCTCACGGCGATGACGGTTTCGCTCGCCATACGGGTGGTGGGCGTGCTCCTCGTGGGAGCGCTCACGGTCATCCCCGTTGTCACGGCGATGCAACTGGCCAACAGCTTCAAGCAAAGTATCGTCCTTTCGGTTGGCTTTGCCGTGTTCTCTGTATTGCTCGGGCTGATACTTGGCTATTACCTGAACCTACCCGCCGGCGCAGCGATCGTGCTGTGCTCTCTTGTCTTGTTCGGGTTGGTAGCCGTGTTCACGAGAGGCAGGACCTGAGCGGGGGAGCATCCCGTTGATTGCATTGAGGCGATTGACCAAGTGAATCCTTCTTGTCTCGTCGTCAAAGTGCGGCTTCTTTCGCATCATTTCTCAGGGGCGACGATGTCTCTCAGCGGCGCCGGTGGATCATCGCTCATACGAAGAGGTACTTTGACCAGTTCTCCACGTCGTTTCGCCTGCCCTAGATAGCCAAGCCCCCGCAACTCCTCGTGAAACTCGTCTGGGGTGTAGGGGTGAAGATCGAGGGGAATCCTCCACCCACCAGCCGCTATCCACCAGTCCTGGCGGGCCAGCGCACGATCCATTATGTGCTGCCCCGCAAATGCGTCGGATACAGCTCCGATGTCGTAGTCGCTATCGCGACGAACCGTCCCACGTACTCGCGAGCCGAACACATAAAGGGTTGCACCGTAAGGTTCCCACATCAGCTCGGTGAATCGGAGGACCAATTCTTGTTGCCACGGCCGGGTTTGCCGGGCGTTAATCGTAGAAGTTCTTCGATCCATATCGATCCGCCATCGCGTCTGTTCGCGGCACAGCACTTCGTCGTTGGATCGGCTTATCTTTTTCCCCGCCCACTCTGTCAGTATATCAAATCCGCGGAACTACCTCAAATGCGCCTCGGTGCTAGCCTGCCTGAAGTCCATACACAACCGCAGCCGATCCTTGTGGCCACTGCCAGCCGATTGCGCACGCATCTCAAGCCTGGGCCGCGTGTTGTGTTGACACGCTCCGCCAGCCCGTTCTACAATACCTGTGCAGGCGATGTAAGGAGGCGGGCTATGGTCGTTCAATTGACGAGACGGCGGTTTACAGTTTCCGAGTATGAACAGATGGCTCAGGCAGGGATCCTGGACGAGGACGATCGCGTCGAGCTCATCGACGGTGAGGTGATCGAAATGACGCCAATCGGACCCCGGCACGCCGGCTGCGTGAACCGGCTTAGTGACCTGATGTTCAGCAAGTTCAGATCTCTGGCTACGGTCAGTCCACAGAACCCGGTCATCATCGGCGAGTACACGGCGCTGCAGCCTGACCTCGCCCTGCTCCGCCACCGGCCGGACTTCTATGCCTCGAGCCATCCCAAGCCTTCTGACGTCTTGTTGCTGGTAGAAGTGGCCGATAGCTCGGTGGCACGTGACCGACACGTGAAGATGCCGCTGTACGCCCAAAGTGGTATCCCCGAGGTATGGCTGGTCGACATGGAGCAGGAGAGTATCACCGTCTACCGTGAGCCCGTCAACGGGGGTTACCGCACAGCGCAGGTGCTGCGCCGGGGCGACAAGCTCGCCCCAGCCGCGTTCCCGTCTCGAAAGCTCTCCGTCGCGGACATTTTGGGCTGATCTGGACTCGGGTTCTGGCCATCGCTCTGAATGCGCCCGGCCCCACCCCTGGGGGGACAGAGCCGTCCGCCCCTACGGACGCCGGGCCTGCCCTACGCAGCGGGATTCCGCACCGGACTGTCTAGGCGAAGTTGCTTCCCTGGTGTTTTGCCGCTATCTCAGACGCCAGCCTTTTGAGCGCTCTGTAGTCCGCGTCTTTGGGATAGCCCTGGGCCACGACGGGTTCTAGCATCTCGATCTTCAGATTGGAAAGGGTGCTGGATATCTGATCCACCATCTTCCCTCCCCAGCCGTAAGAGCCGAAGATCGACGCGAACCGCAGCTTCGGCCGCAAGGCGTTCACCAGGAAAGCCGCGGAAATGACGTGCGGATGCGCTCCGGCGAGGACGGTGGGCGAGCCAATGACGATGGTGGCCGCGTCGACGACCGCCGACGCCAGCTTGCCCATCTCTGTTACGACCAGATTGAACTTATCGACAGCCACGCCCTCGGCCTGCAAAGCCTCCGTCAGGTAGTCCGCCATTGTCTGCGTGCTCCCGTGCATTGACACGTAGGGAAGGACGACAGCGTTTCTAACCGCTTCAGAAACCCATTCGCGATGCAGTTGCACGATGCGCTCGGGCTTGTTGTGAACCGGACCGTGGCTCGGCGCGATCATCTCAATGGGGTATCTTTCTAGCTTCTCCAGGTTTCTGCGAATGATCGTTCTAAAGGGCATCATCACCTCTGCGTAGTAGCTCCTAGCCGCCTCGTACACCTGCCAGTCGTCCTCAGAGTACAGCCGCGACGTCGCGAGGTGGGAGCCAAAGAAGTCGCAGCTAAACAGTGTCTTCTGTTCGTGCAGGTAGGTAACCATTGTCTCGGGCCAGTGGATCCACGGGGTGTGGATGAATTCGAGAGTGAAATCGCCAAGCGAGAGCTTTTCGCCATCCTCCACGGTAATGAACTTGTCTTCGGGGATCGGCAGCAGATCCACCAGCATCTTCTTGGCCTTTGGCGAGCACACGATTCTGGCCCTGGGGAATCTTGCCGCGACCTGCGGCAGCGAACCGGAGTGATCTTGCTCCGCGTGGTTGGCCACTATGTAGTCGAGGTCCTGTACGCCGAGCCCTTCCAGACGGCTCAACAGGACTTTGGACATCGTGGGATCCACGGTGTCTATGAGTGCCGTCTTCTCGGCACCTTTCACCAGATAGGCGTTGTAGCTTGTTCCGTCGGGCAGATGGACGAGGCTGTCGAATAGCCTTCTATCCCAGTCGACGGCGCCCACCCAGAAAACGTTCTCTCTTAATCTTCTTCCGTTCACCATTCAGCCTCCTTCGAAATCGATCCCGCGGTATCATAATATTATATACGCGGCTGGTTTGGCGTTCAAAGAAAGGGTGGGACGTTACGCAGGGCTCATAGATGCTGTGTCGCGTGCGCCCACCCGTAGCCGTCCGCCGGAGGCGGACGCGTGCCTGTTCGAGCGTCGAGGCGTCAGCAGGATGGCAGGCTCTCGCCGTGGCGGGGCCGTCTTCCCGCCTGGTCTGGTACAGCAAGGGCGCGCGCAGGCTGAAGCCAGCGGCTACAAGTGGGCGGGCCCAGTGGTTCTACGCGCTCAGCCGACTCTTCCTGTAATCCTTGTAGATGTACATCAGCTCTTTGTCGAAGAGAGCGCGCTTCATCTCCACGGCGGTGGAGCGGGCCATGGCCAGGATCTCGTTGGCCTCGTCATGAGTGAGGTCGATGCCGAATTCGCGGAACTTGTGGATGATGGTATGAGAGCCGGAATGCTTGCCGACGACAAGCTGCCGGGTTAGACCCACTTCCTCGGGCGAGAAGACCTCATAGTTGCGCGGATTCTTGATGACGCCGTCGGCGTGAATCCCGGACTCGTGAGCGAATACGTTGTCGCCGACGATGGCCTTCCAGACCGGTATCGCGCGGCCGGAAGCGTCGGCGACGTACTCCGCCAGCTCGCGGAACCGTTTTGTGGGAATGCCCAGGTCGATGCCGTGCAGGCACTTCAAGGCCATCACCACCTCTTCCAGCGCGGCGTTGCCGGTTCGCTCGCCCAGGCCGTTGATGGAGACAGTGATGAAGTTGGCACCCGCGCGTATGCCCGCGATTGCGTTGGCAGTGGCCATCCCGAAGTCGTTGTGGGTGTGCATCTCGATGTCGATGTCGACGGCCTCGCGGATAGTGCGGATCAGCTCGTAGGCTTTGAACGGGCTAAGGACGCTCAAGGTATCGCAGTAGCGCACTCGACTCGCGCCGGCCTCCTTGGCGGCGCGATAGTATTTCAAGAGAAACTCCAGATCCGTGCGCGAGGCGTCCTCGGCGCTCAAGGTTACGTCGAGATGATGCTTCTTTGCTACCTCCACGCATCGGACGACGGAGTCGATCACCCATTCTCTTGGCTTGTTGAACTTCTTCTTGAGGTGAATATCCGAGGTGGAGGCCGAGATAGTGACGGCGCCCACACCGCATTCGGCCGCCGCTTCGATCTCCTGCACGTTAGGCCGACAAAACGCGATGAGCTCCGCCTTGAGGTCGGCGTTGACGATAGCGCGGATGCAGTTTTGCTCCTCGATTCCCAGCGCCGGCATACCGACCTCGATGAACCGCACTCCTACCTCGTCCAGGAGCTTGGCGATTCTAACCTTCTCTCCCTGCGCAAAGACGACTCCGGCCGTCTGCTCTCCATCGCGAAGAGTCAGGTCGACAAGATGAAGCTGGCGAGTTTCGTCTCGTGGCCAGGGCTGATAGATTTCTGCCATCCTGCTCCGTTACCTCTATGCCGTGCGTGGCCGGACAATAGCCGCCGACGGCACCCGAGTTTTTGTTGCTTGCTCGTAGAGCTCGATAACTTCCTGATCGAAGAGGGCGCGCTTCAGCTTGATGGAAAGAGAGCGGGACTGATCCGTAAGTTCTCTAGCCAGTCCGTCGCTCGCCTGTAGGCCGTATTGTCTGAGCTTGTTCTTTATGCTTTTCGGTCCGCTGTGCTTGCCGATGATGAACTTGCGCGCAAGGCCAACCGCCTGGGGTGAGAAGACCTCGTAGCTCGATGGATCGAGGAGAGCGCCACTGGCCCGACCCTCGGACTCGTAGACGAAGAGGTTGCTGCCTACGATAGGCTTCCAGGTGGGCAGGGGTCGGCCGGATGCCCGCGCCACGTATTCCGATAGCTCGCGGAATCGCCCGGTGTCGACGCCGACCTCGATACCTTCGATGTGCTTCAAGGCCATCACGACTTCTTCCAGCGCGGCGTTGCCGGCTCGCTCGCCCAGGCCGTTCACCGTCACGTTGACGAACGTGGCGCCGGCGTGCAGGCCGGCGATGGCGTTGGCGGTGGCCATGCCGAGATCGTTGTGCGTGTGCATCTCGATCTCGATGGCGGCGTCCTGAATGAGATCACGAATGCGGTTGTAAGTCTCGAACGGGTCCAGAATGCCCAGGGTGTCGCAGTAGCGCACCCGATCGGCTCCACACTCTTTCGCCGTTCGTGCAAACTCGGCCAGGAATCGGGGGTCGGCCCGTGAGGCATCTTCTGCGTTTACGGAAACGTAAAGGTTGTGTTGCTTTGCAAAGTCGACAGATTCCTTTATGCTTTCCAGAACCCATTGGCGATCCCGCTGAAGCTTGGTTTGAATGTGGATGTCCGACGCGGAAATGGAGATGGCGATGGTGTCTACGCCGCAGTCCAAGGATGCCTGGATGTCCGAGACGACCGCGCGGTTCCAGGCGAGGATACTGGCGGGCAAAGCCAGGTCGACGATGGCCTTGATGGCCTCTTTTTCGTCTCCGCCCATAGCGGGTATGCCTGCTTCGATCTGGTGAACCCCGATCTCGCTGAGCAACTTGGCGATCTGAACCTTCTCGGCGTTGGCGAAGACGACGCCGGCGGTTTGCTCGCCGTCGCGGAGGGTTGTATCGTCGATCCACAACTTGCCCATAATGCTGCCTCTGACCCTAGGGTCCGGAGATCCGTATGCTGAAACATGAAGCCCACTGCAAGCTCTCCACGTCGAGTTGGCAGCGGGCGATGGCAGTGCTGTAGCTTGGGCTTGTCAGCCTTCTATGCCTTGCCTGCGGTCGTAGCCTGGCCCTCCGCTGTGACGAAGGGGCAGATTGCCTTGTGAGCGCCAGAATTACTACCGTGGCCCAATTATAGCAGAATTTGGTGCCGATTGCACTATTGTGCATGCACAAGGACAGGGCGTGTGCGTTGTGCGCCGGGGTGTACAGGTTGCACTTCGGCTACCCTCACCCTCGCCCTCTTTCTTTCGCAAAAGGGAGAGGGCGATTGCGGTACGGCACCTCCAAGGCACTTGGCAACAGACTTCGTCGATCAGAACAAGCCGACGACGCGGCCTTCGGCGTCGATGTCGACTTTCTCGCCGGCTGGGACCGAGGGAAGGCCGGGCATGGTGCGCATCTCGCCAAGGAGCGGGTACAGGAAGCCCGCGCCCGCGGACAGGCGCACGTCGCGAATGGGTACGCGGTAGTTTCGCGGGCGTCCCTTCAGACTCTGGTCGTGCGAGAGCGACAGATGTGTCTTGGCCATGCAAATAGGCAGGCCGGCGTAACCCATGTCCGTGTACATCTTGATCGCCTTCTCGGCGGCGGGCATGTACGTGACCCCGTCGGCACCGTAGATCCTGGTGGCGATGGCCTCGATCTTCTCTTTGATCGGGATGTCGAGCGGATACAGAAACTGGAAGTTGCTGGGCTTCTCGGCGGCGGCGACCACGGCCCTGCCCAATGCCTCCCCGCCAGCACCGCCCTGACCCCAGATGTCGGCCACCACGGCGTCCTCGGCGCCGGCCTCGAGTGATACCTTCCTTACCAGCTCAATCTCGCCGTCGGTGTCTGTGATGAACTTGTTGAGGGCGACGACGACCGGCACACCGAAGAAGCGCATGTTCTCGATTTGCTTCTGGAGATTTTCGCATCCGATGCGGACGGCCTCGAGGTTTTCCTGGGTGAGCCCGGGGTCGAGCGGTTTTCCTGCCACGACTCTGAACCGCCCGCTGTGCATCTTTAGCGCGCGAATGGTGGCGACGACGACCACGACGTTGGGCACCAGTCCGCTGGCACGGCACTTGATGTTCATGAACTTCTCGGCTCCCAGATCGGCGCCGAAGCCGCTCTCCGTCACGACGTAGTCGGTGAGCTTCAAGGCGATCTTGTCGGCCAGGATCGAGCTGTTCCCGTGCGCGATGTTGGCAAACGGTCCGGCGTGGACGAAGGCGGGGGTGTTTTCCAAGGTCTGCATCAGGTTAGGCTTGATGGCATCCTTGAGCAGCACGGTCATCGCCCCATCCACCTTGAGGTCCTTGGCCGTAACCGGCTTGCCCTCCCTGGTGGTGCCGACGACGATCCGCCCCAGCCGCTCGCGGATGTCAAAGATGTCGGTGGTCAGCGCCAGAATGGCCATGACCTCGGAGGCCACAGTGATGTCGTAGCCGGTCTCCCGAGGCACGCCCTCCTTGTTAAGGCCGATCACGATGCTCCGCAGGGCGCGATCGCTGACGTCGACGACCCGGCGGAAGGTTATCGCCTGGGGATCGATGTTCATCTTGTTGCCGTGGAAGATGTGGTTGTCCACGAAGGCAGCCAGCAGGTTATGCGCCAGTCCGATGGCGTGGACGTCGCCCGTCAGGTGGAGGTTGAAGTCCTCCATAGGGACGATCTGCGAGTAACCGCCGCCGGCGGCACCGCCCTTGATGCCAAAGACCGGGCCCAGCGATGGCTGGCGGATGCAGATCGTGGCCCTCTTGCCGATTCTGCTAAGGGCCTGCCCCAATCCCACCGTCGTCGTCGTCTTGCCCTCGCCCAGCGGAGTTGGGGTGATAGCAGTCACGTCGATGTACTTGCCGTTGGGCTTGTCCTTCAATCTCTTCAAGACGTCCAGCGAGACCTTCGCTTTCCACTTGCCGTAAAGCTCGATCTCGTCTTCGAGAAGCCCCATCTCCGAGGCAATCTCGGTGATGGGCTTGAGTTTCGCCGCCTGGGCGATTTCAAGATCGGTGAGCACGTTTTGTTTTCTCCTCTGCTTTGAGATTATTTGACATAAAAGGTTGTCCAATGGTGAATGGTCCGGCCCCAGCCCCGCCCCGCGCAGGCTGAAGCCTGCGGCTACGGGTCCGCCCAGCCGACCGCCCGGCGACGGGTGGGCGGACGCCAAGGCAGACGGCAAGAAGTCAATTCGTTACCGAGCCGAGCGGTTGGCGGCGCGCAGGGTGTTGCGCATTAGCATTATGTTGGTCATAGGACCTGTGCCTCCCGGTACCGGCGTGATGGCGCCGGCCACTTCTTTGGCCGAGCCGAAGTCGACGTCGCCGACGGCCTTGCCCTCGACGATGTTGATGCCGAAGTCGACGACGGCGGCGCCGGGCTTGATCCAGTCTCCGGCGATCATGCGCGCCTTGCCGATGGCCGCCACCAGAATGTCGGCCTCTCGCGCAACCGCCGGCAAGTCTTTGGTGCGAGAGTGGCATACGGTGACCGTGGCATTCTCGTGCAGCAGTAGCATGGCCATCGGCTTGCCGACGATATTGCTGCGCCCGACGACGACGGCACGCCTGCCCTCGATCCGGATGTCGCTGCGCCGGAGGATTTCCATTCCTCCGCTCGGCGTGGCCGGGGCGAAGTACTCGCCCGCGCCCGCCAACAGGTGTCCGGCGTTGATAGGGTTGATGCCGTCGACATCTTTTGCGGGAGAGATAGTTGAGGCCACCGCCTCCTGCGAAACGTGCTTGGGAAGTGGCATCTGCACGATGATGCCGGAGACCCCGGCGTCGGCGTTCAGACTCTCTACCAGGCGCACCACGTCTGCCTGAGACACCGATTCGTCCATCGTTTCTAGTCGGAAATTCATACCGACTTCCTCGAAGGACCGGCCGATCTGCTTCACGTAGCGCGCCGAGGCAGGAACGGCACCTACTTGGACGACGGCGATGCCCGGGACACGACCGCGTTGCTCCTTGAATTTCGCCAAGTCGGCGACGATCTCTTCTTTCATTGTGGCGGCGATTGCTTTGCCGTCCAGGATTCTAGCTTCCATTGCTTGATTTCTCTCCTTGAGTGTACAGCTTCGACCTCAAAGCTTCTCTTCGGTTTGCCGGAGAACGTCGGCCTTGATCTCGGCTTTGTTCCTTAGATAGCTCGCGAGCGTTTCGCCCGCTTGCTGGACGAATTCGGCGTCCTTGATGGACCCCAGATTGATTTTGACGTTGAGAGTAGCGCTCTCGAGGCCGGCCTGGGCCATCAGGACCCCCACGCCGACGTCGCTGATGGCGCCGACGTTTCCTTTTTGGACGGCCGGCTCGCAGAGCTCGATTAGCTCGGCGCACGCCGCCGCGATCTGCATGGGCACGCCGCAGGCTTCCTTGAGGGCTTGGTCGATGGCGGCAAGCCGAGCGTTCTTTTCTTCGTCCGTGTTCTTTGGCAAACGGTAAGCCGCGATCACCTTGCCGTACAACTGCGTGTCGGCCTCGAGGAGGTCCATCAATTCGCGCCGCAACTTTTCCGACCGCTCCAAAATGCCCTTGACGTCAGCCTCAACATCCTTGTATTTCTCTTTGCCGATGGTCAGGTTGCAGACCATGCTGATCAGTGCTGCTCCCAAGGCGCCACTCAGGGCAGCCACGCTGCCTCCGCCCGGAGCGGGCGCGCTCGATGCCAGGTCGTCGACGAACTGGCGCATCGGCTCGTCAAAATACACCTAATCGATCCCTCCTTACGTGGTAGATTTAGCTAGCTACCCGATAACATCTTCCTTGAGCGGCCTGATGCCGCAGGTTTCCTTTTCGTCACAATAGCCTAGCTTGATGCACTTTATCTGGAGAGCTGCCCCGATACGTGGGGCAACGGCGTTTACTTCTTCCTTGATCCGTTGGAACATCTCCCTGATCTCCCACTGGGCTCGGAGGCAGAGTCTGATCGAGCACGTGTGCATCAGCTCGCGTGCGTTCATAGTCATCACCAGCCTGGTCGTGGTTGCGTTTGGCAGCACATAGCGGGCGTCCTCGGCCGGCACACCGGCTTCGAGAAGCTTGAGATAGCGCTCAAACGCCGTCTGTAAAGCCTGGTCAAATAGCTTCCTTGCCTCTGCGTCGGCGATGATGGTCGGAGGGCACACAAACTCAGGGGACCGGTAGCGGACCCAGCGCTGGCTTTGCTGGCTGTAGGAAGCCAGGCGATGACGGACCAACTGGTGGCTGGCGGCGCGGGAAATGCCATCGATGGCAAACGTGAAGCTGGCGTGCTCGAGGACCGAGTGATGCCCCGAGGCGATGACCTGCTGAAGAAGACGATCCACCTGCGACTCAGAGAGCTTCTCGGCGATCTCGATCGCGCTTATCTCCGAATAGCAAAGGCGAGCAGCGGAAGCGACGGTGAGTTCGGGGTCCGGCGTGTATCTAACCAGGCTGACTCGCACCAACAACTCCCGGAAGTTAGTAAGTTCGTGGTGCAAATGCCGTCGACATCCCCGCCCCACGCCGGGGGCGGACAGGGCCGTCTCCCGATGGAATCGGGATCCCGTCTCGGGACGCCCCTACAAATCCGCAATTTGCACCAAAAAGCTAGCAAGAGTTACCGCCCTGCGGCGCGGCTATTATAGCACACTGTTTTCGGGCGAGCAATCAAGTTTGTAATGCCCAGAGCCAGCGAAGTCACTCGGGTTTGACACGCCGTGGGACTGGCGTACAATATAGGTGAGACTTGTGCGAGCCTCACGCAGCTTATGTGCCAAGCGGGGATAGGCGGGAAGAGCCGGGCAATGGGAGAGTCATCTCAGGTTCCGAGGAATCCAGACCAATCGGTTGGAAGTGAAGTCTCCAACGCCAGCGACAGTTCGCCCGTGGCATACGGCAACCCGGGAGATGCTCCGCGCAACGCCATCGGCACGATCTTATCCGGCATCTTCACCGGCTCGTGGCTTACACGTCTGTTGCCGTTTCTCGGCCCAGCCTTCGTCGCCTCTGTGGCCTACATGGACCCTGGCAACTATGCCACGAACATTCAGTCTGGCGCGAAGTACGGTTACACGCTCCTGTGGGTACTCTTCGCCAGCAACCTGATGGCGATGCTCATCCAATCGCTCTCGGCAAAGCTTGGCATCGCCACCGGGCGCAACCTTGCCGAAATGTGTCGGGACCATTTTCCGCGTCCAGTCGTTTGGGTGATGTGGGTCCTTTCCGAGTTCGTCGCAATCGCCACGGACCTGGCCGAGTTCGTCGGCGCTGCCGTGGGGTTCCACCTGCTGTTTGGCATGCCTTTGCTCATCGCGGGGTTGCTCACCGGCGTGCTGACATTCCTGATCCTGGGTTTGCAGCGCTATGGGCATCGTCCGCTCGAAGCGGTGATCACGATGTTCGTGGGGGTTGTCGCAGCGGCTTACTTGATCGAGATGATACTGGGACCCCCAGACTGGCAAAGGCTAGTCCCGTCAGTCGTGCGGCCGTCTTTCGCGGGCACCGAAAGCGTCCTGCTGTCAGTGGGAATCCTTGGCGCCACGGTGATGCCCCACGTGATCTTCTTGCACTCGGCCTTGGTGCAGAACCGGATGCCTGCCCCCACGCCTGAACTGGCACGGCGACTGTTTCGGCTTGAGCTGGTGGACGTGATTCTGGCGATGAGCCTTGCCAGCCTCATCAACGCAGCTATGCTCGTGATGGCGGCCGTGACCTTCAACGCGACCGGCCGGTCTGAGGTGGCGAGTTTGGAAGAAGCGTACCAGACTTTGATACCGTTGCTCGGTACTTTTGCTAGCACCATTTTCGCGATCTCCCTGCTCGCCTCCGGCCTGTCATCCTCCGTCGTCGGAACCATGGCCGGGCAGGTGGTGATGCAAGGCTACTTGCGCCGGCGCATCCCCGTCTGGCTCAGGCGTCTCGTGACAATGGCCCCGGCGCTAGCCGTGATCGCGCTGGGGCTTGATCCGACGCAGTCGCTGGTAATCAGCCAGGTTGTACTGAGCTTCGGCATTCCGTTTGCTTTGGTGCCGCTGGTAATGTTCACCAGCCGCGGCGACTTGATGGGCAACCTCACAAACCATCGGATCACGACGACAGTCGCCTGGATGGTGGCGGCGCTGATCATTTCACTGAACGGCTATCTGCTGTGGCAGATTATGATTGGAGGGGGATAGATGAGTAGCAGTGGAGCCGTATCTACAAGACGCCTTCTCGTCGCGCTTGACGGTTCGAAGTTGGCGGAGACCGCGGTGGCAATAGCCTGTCGGCTTGCCTCGGCGCTGCCCGCCGAGATCACCCTGTTGCATATAATGGAACACGAGCCGCCGGCAACGG
The DNA here is from genome assembly GCA_016210495.1 of Chloroflexota bacterium. The sequence goes on along the minus strand of JACQUC010000072.1, from coordinate 13,258 downwards.
TTCACGGGGAGTCTCACCTGACGACGATGGTGGAGGCCGAAGCCTACCTGGCACGGATCGCCGGGCGGCTTCAGAGCGAGGGACTGGTTGCGACGACCCACGTTCACCCCAATCCTCAGCGCGATGTTGCAGGGAGTATTGCCGCGCACGCCGATGAGCTAGGAGCCGATTTGATCGTGCTTGCCGCGCACGGCCGTGGCGGCTTCAGAGACTGGCTCGTGGGCCGCATACCACAGCTAGTGACGGCGCGAGCCGGGCGGCCTGTCCTCATCGTGCCTGCCCCGAGTCCGCGGAAGCTAGAAGCGATCAAGCGGATGATGGTGCCTATAGACCCCGGCGGTGAAGCTCGGGCTGCGCTACCTATCGCCGAACGTTTGGGGCGCGCTCTTCAGGCAGAGCTTCTTCTTCTTACGGTGATACCAACGCCCGATACCGTGCCTGGCGAGGCAGGCGTAGCCACCATTTTTCTGCCAAGTACTGCCGCGTCGCTGCTCGATTGGGCCGAGAAGCAGACGCGCGCCGAATTGGCTGACCTTGCCAAAAAGCTGGCAGATTCCGGATTGGCGGCCACTGCCGAGGTGCGGCGTGGCGATCCGGCGCGCGAGTTGATCGAGGCGATCGCCAGGCATAGGGTGGACCTGGTCATCATCGCCACTCACGCCCGTGCTGGCTTGGATGGTCTTTTGTCCGGCAGCGTCGGGACCTCTGTCGTCACCAGCGCACCCTGCCCGATCTTGCTGGTGCCGATCAGGGACTGAATTGGTTGTACGCTTGAACGGGTGGTGGTGTGTGAATGAAGAGATGAGTGGCGCTGTCCGATGGCGTTGAGAAACGCTCACCCTCTCCCTTTCGCAAAAGGGAGAGGGGATTGGTATAGGGCATATCCAGACGCATGTGGCATCAGTTTGGCCTTGCTACCTGCCTTTGCCGGGCGGCGGCCCTTTCTGCCGACTCGGATGGGGTGGCGAGGCAGGTGCGTGGGAGCTACCGGACGTGCCCCGGGGTGGCCCTCCTTGCTCGTGCTCTTTCATTCGCTCTGCCGGCTCAGCCGATGGTCGACCCGGCGGTCGATCCTCTCGGTCATCTTTGGGCTTAGGCGCTGAGGGCCCGGCGGGTGATTCGGTGGTCTCGCGCTCTTTGCGAGGGCCTTGTTCGCTGTCGGTGGTCCGATCGGACCGATCGCGTTTTCGATCTGCTGCCGACTCCTCATCTTCGTTGCTGCTGCGGGCATCTGAGCGCCGTCCGGCGGTGGTTGCCTCATCCTGATCGCCATCGGTCTCCGCCGTTGGCGTTCCTCCTAGGCCGGTGACCAGGGCTGTGTAGTCAGAGTATAGAGTATGGTAGTTATCGCCGCTTATGTGGCCTGAGCGCATCATCGCATTCAGCTCGTTTATAAACGCGTTCAAAACGTTCTCGGCGACTTGTTCCTGGCCACGTTCTACCGCGCGGTGTGCGGCACCCAACTTGGCCAGTAGACCCTTGTAGCTTTCTCCCGGGATGTTCTCGTCGGTCGCCAGATTCTCGACATTCGAAATTGCCTGGGTGAAGGTAACGGACACAGTGCTGGAGATAGGGAGCGTGTTCGAGACGGCATCGGTGTATTGCGGCAATCGAGCTTCGGGCACTCGTTTGGCCGCGAGATCCAGTAAGGGCCGCGTCTTCGACGCGTCGGTTGTCGCAGGTGCCAGTGGCACGCTCTCGACAGTGGTCCCCACGCGATACAGGGCGTCGGCCGTCAGCGCGTGCTGCGAAGCGTAGACGACGCCACCTCCGAGAGCTGATAAGGCCATCACAAGCGCAATGATCAAACCAGGCATGTCCATCCTCCCATACGGGTTGATTGCTGATATCTGCCTCCGGCCCGCACCTGAACCACTTCGACTGTTGTTTACGCGCGGTGTGAGAGTTCGCTACAGCATTCTCGAAGAAGATGATAACATAGGGATGAAGGAGGATTGTCAGTTTCAAATGGCCAATTCTGGCTAATACAGAGATACTAGGGCACGGAAGCCAGAGCGGCGGGACGTCATCGGGCATACTACTTGGGGAACCTTCGTCCGATTTGCCCCGCCGCCATCCATCCTGCGCATATTACATTGCTCGGTCTACAGCAGTCCGGTGGTTACGGCGGCCAGCATAACGGTGACGAATACAGAGAAGTAGATGCACGCCACGACGAAAGCGCTAAGTTCTTCCAGCCCGAAAGGAAGCTTCTTGCACCAGCGCATCCATCGCGGTTGCACCTTTGTTCTTGCAGTTCTTGCAATCACGGCCATCCCTCCTTTCTCGACTACTTGGGGAGCCGTGGGAGTGGTCCGAGACCTCACGACTCATAAGCCTCTTGATTTCACTGTCAGTGTAAGCTTTGACTCTCGCCGGCGCATCCAGCTTGAGGCGTAAACGCGGACGAGGGAGACGTAGGATGGGGTGGCCCAAAAGTACTACGGCTGGTGGTGTAGGCGAGAGCTATGCTCTGTGAAACAAGGAGTCGAATGATTTACGAAATGCGGTGGAGGCCAGGTGGAGCGGCTTCGGGCGGCTATGGGGCAAATGGTCGAGTGAGCAGTTGATCGGATTCTGGAGGCCGGTGGAGCAGGGATTGGTTCATATACGCCATTGCCCGATGTGTAGATTTCTGTTAGACTCGGTTTGGCCTTAGAAGGCCAACACTATGTGTCACGAGAAGACGCAACCTGCTTGGAGGTAACAGAGATAGTAGATTTCGACGCCGACCTCCATATCTTCCGCTCACCGGCTTATCGGAGCGTGGTGGAAGAAGCCATAGCTTTCTTTGGTGGCACTCCGGTGCACAAGCTACCACCGCCTTCCGATCCGAGGTTCATCGGGCCTGGGGTGTACGCTTTGTACTACGTCGGGGGGTATGATCTGTACGCCCGAGTCGCCGAGCCCAACCGACGCGCCTGCGTTATGCCGATATATGTGGGCAAGGCCGTCCCTCCTGGATGGCGCACAGCCCGCGCCACATCGGCCGAGACCAAGACCCTCTTTCAAAGGCTCAACGAACACACGCGGAGCCTGCGTCAGGGTGCCAACCTCGATTCGGACGACTTCCGGTGTCGGTTCGTGATTCTCAACGACGTCGAAAGCGATTTGGTAGGCCCGGTAGAGGCTGGGCTCATCAGGAAGTACAGGCCACTGTGGAACTCCACGGTCGACGGTTTTGGTAATCACGATCCTGGCAGCGGACGGTATAACCAGGCACGATCAGAGTGGGATGTGTTGCACCCAGGAAGGGAGTGGGCCAATCGCCTAACGGGGGCCTCTCCGAATGTGGAAGATGTTATCGCACATGTCAAGCAGGTCCTGGCCAATCTACCGTTTTCTTAGCTCTACTACTGCTTCGTACAGTTGGTGTGCTCTGTGCGCTTTTGCCACACGCACGTCGGACTGAATGATGCTGTTGCCTACGCGCGTTGCGCGTGGCAGATGAATCTGCACCAACTCCAGTCCCAGGTTGGCGGCAATGTGACCGAAATACTGGTCGGTGGGTATCAAAACGCCGTGCAAGATGCTGTTGCCGATGACAACCAGAGCCCGTGCGCCTGGTTTTAGAACGTAGCCTATTCCCTCAGCGAACTTGTAGCAGTCGTTGAAATAGGATGCGGCGTAGTTAGCCCAGCCATTTCCTCCGTAGATACCTTTCTCAGGGTTAAGGCCTCTAAGCGCTTGAAGACGCTGGGCGAGGTCGCTGTCAGGCAAAGAGAATTCCAGGTCGACGCACGCCTGTTCCCGAACGGTTTGCCAGTACTTGCCGAAGTTCATGTGCTCGAGGCGTTGCAGGTCATCCGGTTGATGTGCAAATCCTAGCCAGTACAGATGGGGCCGTGTGTTCCGATTGTAGTGATAGTTGTTCAGGTATGGCGGTGAGGTGACAATTAGATCCACCGATTCGGGAGCCAAATGGTCCTTGCAGCGAAGGAAGGAATCGTTGATGACCTCTGCGCTTTGCCCGTGCTGTGGCAACGATGATGCTAGCCAGACAATGTCTTCAACAAACTCGGCCAGTTTGTTCAGAATAGTCTGGAATACAGGGAAGTCCTCGATTTCCTCCCTACCAGCGGAGACGCGCCTACCTAAACTGGGTTCATACGAGTAGTTCGAGTAGGTGACCATTGTCGAGGCAAAGGCCAGTCTGAACAGGTCGCGCAAATCCGAATCCCCGATGGTCTTAATAAAGTCCTGGATAATAAGGACCTTATACAAAACCTTGGGGCTGTAGAACGCCGCTCTGGTCTTGAAGCCCATAGGGGGCAAAGTAGCCGGGACATAGCCGGATTGGCTTTTCTCTTGCCAGAATGATCGCAAGCGCGCTGTTTCTGCGTACAAAGCTCCCGCGTCAATCCGATGCGCGTTTACCTTCGTGCGGCAGGCCAAGGCGGCGTACGGATTAATCTCAAATCCTATTGCGCTGTGGCCGCCGATAATTGCCTCAACAAGCGTGGTTCCCACACCAGAGAAGGGATCCAAGATTATCCCTTTTCGTTGAAGGTATTTGTTCAAAGCGTCTTTCACGAAGCTGCTTGAAAAGCCAGCGATCCAAGGCACCCAGCGATGAATCGGCAAGGTCTTGTTGCTGGCAAAGCACGGATCGCTGAAGCCGGAACTGCGGTCTTCGGGCACAGGCTTATCTTCGATTTGCGCGAGAAAACCTAGCTGTTTCCATTGTTCCTTGAGAAATACTCTCGGCATCTTGGCCTCCGGAATCACCGAATCAGCGCCGGCGGCGAGGCTTTGTCATTCGCTCGAGCCGCTCAAAATCCTCTGGACCCCAGATCAATTGCTTGTTGGACATACGGTTGTGGTCTTCGCGGATAACGTCGCTGATATCCACCTTGGACGGCTTAATCGGGTGCTCGTGTAAGTATGCCTTGCGAAGCGCTTGGTACTCCGTTTGAGCTGCTTTCTCGAAGCGGAAGCTCTTGACGACCACGCCGTTGACAATGAGGTGGAAACGCCCGTCGTCCGGAACGTTTTCTGTTGCACGCTCCAGACTCAGTTCCGCGGCGGGAAACGATTGTCGGAATTCTCGATTGGACAATTCCTATACCTTCTTCCTCTTGCGCCCTGGCTTGGTTTTTGTCTCCTCGGCTAGATAATAGCGAGCGCGTCGGAACTCCGCATACCTGCGTAATTCTTCGAGATCGGTATCGTCCAGTTCTTTAGCTGTGCGCAATAGCGCTGCGACCCGATCATCAGGCGTGTACCCTTCTCTTGGAAAGAACTCCAGGATCGACACGCCGAGAGACGTCGCAAGTTTCTCAAGATCGTCAAGGTCTGGCTGGTAGGTGCCGGTTTCCCATCGCGAGATGGTGTTTGCGGCCACCCCTAACTTTCCAGCAAGTGCCTCCTGAGACATACCTTTTCCCCCGGCATAGGCGTCTCGACACTCGCGGATCTGCTTCGCGACATATTCTACCGGCCTCATATGCCTCCGTTTTTCTCCGTGAGCTATGCGTTGTCCCGTAGCAGGAAAAATGTATCCTGTAAGTGTTGGCAAGTGCCCTGCCGTCTCCCACAATTATACACAAAAAGGAAGATATTTCAACCGTAGTGGGAGGGAGATAGTGTACGCCAGATCGCAGAAATGCCTGACCCGACCCCTTCCCAGGGCGGACAGCGGAGGTCCGCCCCTACGTTTGTGCAGTAGTTCGTACAGTACCGGGAGGGACCAGTGCCCCAATGGGTGGTCTCCTTGCTCGGGTACGGCCCGATGTGAATCGCAATGAGGCGTGCAGAAAAGGATGCCTACCTTTCCGTTTCCACTGTGTAACCTTCGCTCCGAACTGTGACCTCTACTGACCCGTTTTCGTCCGTTCTGTAGACGCGCACGTCTTTGAGCTTGGCCAGCGTTTCGGGGGCGGGGTGGCGGAAGGTGTTGTTCTTGCCGACCGAGATGACGGCCGCGCGGGGGTCGACGGCGGTGAGGAAGCTGTCGATGAGGCCGTCCCTGCTGCCGTGGTGCGGCACCTTGAGGATTGTGCTGGCGAGCTCCTGGCCTGACCCCAGGAGCTCTCGCTGTGCCGTCTCGTTGGCATCTCCAGTCAGCAACAGCGAAGTAGCACCGGCAACCAGCCGCAGGACAACAGAGTTAGCGTTCAAGTCAGTCTCGATATCGCGAACGGTTTGGGGCGAAGGGTGTAAGACCTGTAGCTTGATGCCCTGGCCGAGGTCGACCTCCTGGCCCGCCCTAGCCTTAGTCGTCCTTATGTTTTTCACTCTGATGAGCTCGAGCCATCTGCGATAAGTGAGCGAGTTGCTGGGTAGGCCTGGCTCCAGGACCTGCCTTACCTCCATTCGCTCCAGCACCTCGACCAGCCCCGCCAGGTGATCTTCGTTGGCGTGCGTTAGCGCTACCAGGTCGATGGAGCGATCCCAGTAGGGAACCCTTCTGCCGACGTAACTCATCACGGCAGACGCGCCCGGGCCCCCGTCCACAAGTATCCTCTGCCTTGATGGAGTCTCGATCAAAATGGCGTCGCCCTGGTCCACGTCGATGAAGCTGATACGCAATTCGTCCCTGGGCATCGTGAAAACCGTGGCCCAGGCCAGCGCCACCAGCAAGGCAAGCACAAGAATCACACGCCCAAACGGCACAGCCCGGGTCAGGTTTTGCGGCCGAGGGGCGGAAATGGGAAGCGGACGGAGAGCTAAGAATAGAAATGCCAGCGCCGCGTAGTAGGGGACGAACAGAACGAATGAGAAGCCGGCTATGGCTATCGAGGCGAGGGGGAGCGACGCCGTGTACTCGACCACGCCGATCATATAGGACAAGAAAAGCCAGTCGAGCGAGGCGGGGAGGTACCCGAGCGGTGTCCAGATGAGACCGACGACGGAGGCCAGCGCCGACAAGAGCATAATGGGCAGCATGGCGGGCATTACGAGGAGATTGGCCACGAAGGTTACCGGCGAGAACTGCCCAAAGGTGGAAGCCAGCACCGGCACCGTGGCAAGCTGGGCGGCAAATGTGGCGGAAAGACTCTCGTTGAGCCAGGTCGGCAGAAACGAAAGGCGCGATTGGAAGGTGGGTGCCAGCAGTGCCAGGCCTGCCGTGGCGACAAAGGATAGCTGAAAGCCTACATCCCACAGAAGCAACGGATTGAGCGCCGTCATTCCGGTGGCCGCGATGGCCAGCCAGGCGATGGCATCGCTTGGTCGCCCCAGGTAGGAGGCTGCTACCAGGAGCGTCCCCATAATGGCCGCGCGAACAACCGAGGGCTGCGGGCCTATCAGTGTGGTGTACAGAAGTATGCCGCCGACGGCGAAGGCAAGCATTTGCCGCCGGCCGAGCAGCTTCCCGCCGACGAGGCACAGAAAGCTGACCACAAGCGAGATGTTCCAGCCAGAGATGGCCAGAATGTGTGTGGTGTTGGTGCGCGAAAAAGCATCGAGCAGGGGCTGAGGCATCGAGGTGCGGATGCCAAGCAAGATACCCTTGGCCAGCGATGCCTGGGGCTCGGTCAAGGCAGTGTCGAGAGCCTGTGACAGCCGTTTTCGGAAGGCGTATATCCAGCTAAGTGGCGCAACCCCCTGGTTCCCCAGAACCCGTACCCTGGGATACGCCATCGTCGAGTGGATACCCTGGCGGGCCAAGTAACCGCGGTAGTCGAAATCGTCAAAGACCGGAGGGGATTCCAGCCTACCTGTCAGCTCGAGTGTGTCGCCGTAGGCAAGATGTGAGAGCCTGGGGAGGTAGACCAACATGCTGCCCTTGAGATCCCGCCATTGTCCGTCGATGCTGGCTTGTTCGGCTTCGACGACGACACTCAGCCGCTTGTCGCGAAGCTCGGGGTCCGAGTTAACCACTCCTCGCACTTGCACCGTGCCCTGGCCATTGTAATACTGCAGAGCCGCATCGTCGACGGTAGGGATCGCCAGTTGATAGCGGACGCTGCCTATGAGAAGGGCGGCTACACAAAACAAGCCAAGACGCAAGGCGGGCTCGCGCCGGACAAGGATGGCTACCAGGCCTGCCATGCTGCCAGAGATGACAGATGCCTCCGGTGTCAGGCTGACGAGGGACCCGAGGTAGATGCCGATGAGCCAGGCAGAGCCGAGCACGATGGCCGTCAAGGTGACCTTCTCCCCGATGCTTTAGTGCCTGGTAGGCCTTGTCGTCTGCCAGGCAGGCCGCCCCGCCTCCCCAGGGCGGACAGAGCCGTCTCCCGATGGAATCGGGATCCCGTTTCGGGACGCCCCTACGGTTGTCCCCCTGCCCCGGCCCAGGGAGAGGAGACCTCGCCCCACGAATGGGCAACGTTACACGAAACCAGGGCGAGGAGACCTCGCCCTACGAGATGTCCGAAGACAGCTTGAGGGCTTTCGCCGCCTGGCGATCGAGAATACGGATCTCGGGGCCCAGCCGAAACGCAGGGGAGATGGCGAAGATCACGAGTGAGAAGGCGGCGGTGAAGATGGCCGCGACATAGCAGGCCCAGGCGAAGGATCCGGTGTAGTCTCGGATGGCGCCGGAGGCCCAGGGCGCGATCAACGAGCCAAAGAAGTTGACGAAGTTGCCTATGCCGTAGGCGGTGCCTAGGATCTGGAGCGGAACGAGGTCGGCATATAGGGCGTATATCGGGCCCCAAGCTCCCCACGTGAAGAAGCCGGCCGCGAAGATGGTGACTGTCAAGATCCACAGTTCGTACCTCTCCTGAATGGCGAAGCCCAGAAAAGCGATGGTGATGGCCTGGCCCAGGAAGCCCAAGCCGCCCAGGGTCTTCCGTCCAAGGCCTTTTCTCACCATAACATCGCTGAGGGCACCCATGATGAACAGTCCCGGAATGGCGGCGAAGCCAAGCACGGAAGAGTACACAGAAGACAGGCCCAATTCGGTATTGGTGGTCTCGACGATAATGGTCGGCGCCCAGGTGCCGAGCACCCATAGACAGTACACGGAGGAGATGCCTCCGACATACAGGCACCACATATCGCGGTTGGTGAGGAGCGAAGACAGGCTAACTGGCGTACGCTCTGCATCGAGTCGTGGTGGCTCTTTGATTACGCGCCATACCAAAAAGGCCGCGAAGAATGCCGCGATGGAGAAGATAATGAATATCCAGCGCCAGCCCATCCTTTCGGCGATGAACCCTGCCAGTAGGATGCCAAAGCCCATACCTGTGCCCAGGCCGGTGAAGGAAAGGCCCTGGCCCATGCCCATTTTGTCTTTGGGGGTGTACGCGCTAATCACCGGCCGGTCGTTTCCGAAGAGGGACCCTTCGGCTGCACCCATTGAAAGGCGCAGGGCAAAAAGCTCCTTGACGGACGAGGCAAACCCCAGGAGGAGCGAGCTCGCCGCCCAGCCAAGGCAGCTTATCAGGATGACGATCTTGCGGCCGATGCGGTCGCCGATGAATCCGGCGGGAATCTGCATGGCCGTGTACGAATAGAAGAACGCCGTCGCCAGAAGGCCAGCCTCGCTGTGGGAGAGCCCGAATTCTTCCTTGATGGGCACCAGTGCGGGCGATAGTCCGACGCGCACCAGGTAGTTAGTGACCCAGGTCAACCCGAGGACCAGCCAGACCGTGTGGTACGGTTTCCAGCTCTTCATTTGTCGATCATCCTGCGAGTCAGAATCGCCGGGAATCGCCCCGACGGGTGATCCCCAAGGCTGCACTCAGGGGGATTCTATCCGCTCACATACGGAGGTCCTGCAGCCTGTTGGAGGTTAGCTCGAACTTGGGCAGAGTGCCGGGTTCTGTGATTACCACGTTGAAGCGCAAGCCCTCGTGGGCCTCGGCCAGATCCGCGCTTACGTCGTACGCAAGGTGGTTCAGGCGCTCGTCGGACACGTCCGCTCGTGGCTCGATCTGCACGGTGATCTCGTCGGAGTATCCTTCCCGAGTAAGGACAATTTGGAACTCGCTTATTTCCTTGTATTCCCTGATAATGTTCTCGACGGCGCCGGGGTAGACGTTTGTGCCACGAATAAGCTTCATATCGTCGGTTCGGCCAAGCACGCCGCCCTTGTACAGATCGAAGGTTCGACCGCACGCGCAGAAATTGCTTTCGACTTTCTCCACAAGGTCGCCGGTGCGGTACCTGAGCACCGGCATAATGCCTCTCCCGAACGAAGTCATAACTCTTTCGCCACGCTGACCGTAGCCCACGGGCTTGAGGGTGCGCGGATCGATTACTTCCTCATAGAAGTGATCCTCGGTAATGTGGACACCGCCGCACTGCTCGCTGCACTCGAAGGCCACGGTAGCGCCGGCCTCCGTCATGCCGACGAAATCACCTACCTTGGCGCCCCAGGCCTCTTCGATAGCTCGTTTGGTGGCGGGAATGTTGGCGCCTGGTTCAGCCGCCAGGATGAGCAGGTCTACCTTGGTGTCGTTTGCCAGGTCCATACCCATGTCCTCGGCCATCTGCGCTAGCCGCAGGGCGTACGTCGGCGTAGTCGCCACTACGGTTGCGCCCAGTTCCTTGATCTGCTTGAGGCGGATTTCGCTGGGCTGCGCCCCGCCAGGAATGGTTAGTGCGCCGATCTTCTCGGCGCCGTAGTGGACGCCCCAGAAGGCGATGAACACGTTGTAGCCGAAGGGAAGGTAGAACACGTCCGTAGAGCGAACGCCGAAGGCATACAATCCATAGGCCCACATCTCTGCCTGCCACTCCCAATCCTTGCGACTGTCAAGGGCTCGCAGATAGGTGCGTCCGGATGTTCCGGGCGTCTGATGGTAGCGCAGCGCGAGAGCCACCGGCGCGGCCAGAGTATCGCCGAATAGTGGCGCGCTGGTCTGCGCCTGGAGGAACTCTTCCTTAGTCAGAAAGGGGATCAGTTGAATGTCGTCAAGCGTCCGGATTTCGCCAGGTTCGTGTCCGACGCGATCGAACTTACGTCTCCACAGCCTCGAATGGTCGTAGGCCCACTGCACCGTAGCCTTCAGCTTGCGCAACTGAAGCTCACGCAGTTGCTCCCGTGGCATCAGTTCGGTTTTGGGATTCCAGTAGCCCACAGGTCTCTTTTGTGCCATGTACGTCGGTTCCTCCCTCCGATCAGCCCTGCCCATCCCAGTCCTGGCACGCTCTCAGGCCCGCGTAAACCCGACCGACAAGCCCTGCGTACTGCCTGGCGGCTCTCGGCCAATGGTTTGTTGGGGTCGGGTATGGCTATTAGGAAAGCCGGCTCTAGCGCGGCGCTCTTGCTGATGAAACTGCTCATTACCCGCCACGTGGAAGCGGCGGTATGTGCAGCGCGCCAGTAGTATAGCGTTCGCAACGAGGCTGTGTCAAGCAAGCAGACTCAGACTACTCTGATTTCTCAATCCACAGCTCGCGCACACAGCTTCCATCGCCAGAAGGGATGGACTTGGTGGTCCTGACACGAATGCGTGGGGACACTGCAGCAGACGCCTCTCGAAACCAGGCGTCACAGCCGCCCTGGCAGCTCTCGGGCAAGCCCGCATCGGCGTAGCTGTTTGGCCAGGGGCAGTGGTTGTGGACGAAGAAAACCTTTTCGTTCTCGACGACTATCTCGGTATCCTCGCCCATGATGGCGCTGCTGCGTTCCATCGCCCTGGCCAGCCCGATGAGATCGTCAGGATTCAGCTTTGCTTTGGTGAGGTACAGGCGTCCGGTTTCCCTCCCGGACCTCTGCCAGAAGCGCTGAACAAAGTCGTCCGCGCGCTCCTCTCCCAGAAGGTCCCCCGCCACCTGTCGAGCATAGATGTAGAACTGGTGAGATACGGGGATCATGTAGCGCCACTTGGTTTCTACGTCGATACTTGATTTGTCTAGCTTAGCCAATGATTCTCCTCCTGGGTGAGAGTCTACGAAGTGTGGGCTGGTTCTGCTATGGCCTGATCTTGACGGCGCCGCCGTCGCGCCACGTCTTGAGCAAAAGGGCATCAATGCCTAGCCCTGTGTGCTTGTCGGCAGCAAAGCCTATCCTGGCGTTTCGCCGGCCACAGACGCCCTCGTAGTTAGACACCGTCTCCAGTGCGTCTCTGAGCCCGCTTCTGGAGCCACCGGCACGTCTCAGCCCGTCGACCAGGACCATTACCGAGTCGTACGCCTTCGGTGCCCAGTCTATGCTCAGCGGCTCACTATACGTGCTCTCGTACATTTCGATGAAGCTCTTGGCCACCGGCTTGTCCGGGTCCAGGCTGTCGGTCAACACCGCGCTCTCGGCCAATTCCCTGGCCAGAATTGGAAACGACTTCATAGCCAGGCCCGGTCCGCCCACCACGGCTGCTGTGAACCCGGCGCGACGCATCTGCTTGACGATCGCCGCCGCGTCGCGCCCGGTGGCCCAGACTATCACCGCCTCGGCGCCCGCCTTCTGGCTCTTTGCGACCTGCAGGCTGAGGTCAAGTGCTCTGCGGGGATGAGACTGCACCGACACCGCCGGCTTGCCCACGGCCTTCAGTTCCCTGGCGACTGCCTTCATGCCATCCTTACCCCAGGTCGATGAGTCGTGGATGATGCCTATGTTCTGATACTTCCTGGCGGCATACCTCGTAAGCAGGCGGGCTATATCTGAGTCCCTCGTGCCCAGGCGGAAGAAATAGGGGTTCCCGACCTGCGTCAGCTTATCAGGCGTGTCGGTTGGCGACATCTGAACGGTTCGTGATTCCCACGCCACCTCCATAGACGCGAGCGTAACGCCAGGGTCGGTGCTGCCGACGATGGCAAACACCTTATCCTCGGTCACAAGCTTGCGCGTCAGCTCGGAGCCTTTGTCGGGATCGCCCTCGTCGTCCTCGACCACCAGTTCCAGCCTGCGACCGTCGACGCCACCGCGGCGGTTCAGGTCGCGGATGGCCAGCTCAGCACCCCGGCGTACCTCCGTCCCGATCTCGGCCGTGGCGCCCGACAGACCCGCCAGGAGCCCGATCTTCAAGGCTGGCTCAGGCGCCTTGACGACGTCGAAACCACAACCGGCCAGGGAAATAAGCAGGACGACAGCGGCGCCCAGCAGCAGGTAGGGTTCTCTTCTCACGTTCATAGATTGGGCCACCCCGTCTCTGGCGCCGGTGGGCGCGACGAAAAGCGAACGGGTGTCTCCGGTGCTACGGCAACGACGCCGGTGCAGCCCGCGAGGATAGGGCTAATCAGGGCTATTCTACATCAGGCCCTGAGGTTCGTCAACGATTACGTTCTGAGATCCGTGCATAATGGCATGCTGGCGATCAAGGCCACTCTAGCCCTACGTTATGCCGAAGCTGATTTGTGGGCTGCCAGGTCGCTATGTCATCAGGCCAAGACGCGGGACTAGACCAAGTTGCCGGCCGGGGTT
>JACQUC010000069.1 GCA_016210495.1 Chloroflexota bacterium | reverse complement strand
GTCCGCGTGGGCATCGGGCGGCCCGGGTACGGCGGAGAGCAGCGCGATGCTGTGGACTACGTCCTTGGCCGTTTCTATGCGGACGAAGAGAAGGTGGTCGAAGAGGCGATCGCCCGCGTTTCCCAGGCCATCCGCACCATCATCCTTCACGGCCTCAACCGCGCCATGAACGAGTTCAACCGGGAGATGCCAGAGGGGGAAAGTAATGTATACTAGTGTTGCGCAATATGTCGGAATGGCAGAGGACAGGACGATGAACGAGAGAATCATCGTAGACCAGAGGATACAACACGGGAAGCCGGTTATTCGCGGCACCAGGGTCACGGTGGCGCGTGTGGTTGGTCTGCTCGCAGCCGGTGAGAGCAGAGAAGCTGTATCCCGCGAGTACGGGATAAGCGACGAAGACATCGGCGCTGCGTTGGCCTACGCCGCCGACCTGATCGAAGCCGAAGAGATACATCCGATTCCGGCACGATAGATTCCCTGCATGCGCTTCCTGATCGACGAGGACTTGCCCCTGTCAACGGTTCCACTGGTCAGGCGCTATGGGCACGAAGCCCTGGACCTGCGAGACGTCGGCCTGCGAGGAGCGACAGACGCAACAATCGCGGAATACGCCCGAGAGCACGGTCTGTGCATCGTCACCGGCGACCGCGGCTTTGGAGATGTGCGCAATTATCCACCTGCCACCTATGAAGGCATCGTAGTTCTCCGCTTCCCATCGAAGGCACCGATTTCGTTCGTCCTCCGTCTCCTGGAGGAACTCTTGGTCCGCCAGGACCTGATTTCCCGGTTGCCGGGCAGCCTCGCCATCGTGGAACCCAATCGAGTGCGAATACGGAAGGCATAGCCGTGGTACCGGCTTCCGTGTCCCAGCGTCGAAAGGCCGCTGAAGGCACACCTCAACATTAACGTCCGCGACCCTGAACCCGCGCCCCTACATGCAGGGGCTCAGTGCCACCCCGTTTCTTCCCCGCTATCGAACAGGCGATGAAAGTACACCTCAACATCCACGATGGCCCTTGGGCGGGCGGTTGAGTATCGGGCACGCGGCCATGAGCCTCCCGCGAAACGTCATTCCGGCCCACGAGCCGGAATCCAGAACCCCCGTTTCCCCGGTCCCTGGATACCGGCTGCAGTTTACCCTGAGCGCCACGCCGTTCGAGCCCTTCGAGAGCCTCAGGGACCGTCCTTCGAGAGCCTCAGGAACCATCCTTCGACAGGCTCGGGAACCATCCTTCGAGGACCTCAGGAACCATGGCGTCGAAGGGCCGGTATGACGAGTTGATGCCTCGACCATAGTGTGCCACAACCCTCCAATTGTGGTATGATTTACATGAGGTGGCAACTATGGAAACTATGACACGCATCGGGCCGGGTGGCAGGGTGGTGATACCGGCCCAGTACAGGAAGAAGCTGGGGCTGAAGACGGGCGACGAGGTGGTATTAGTCCTGGAGGACGACGAGGTCAGGATGCTCAGCCGGCGCGCGGCCATCCGCCAAGTTCAAGAATTAGTCCGCAAGTATGTGCCGGAGGGCCGGAGCCTTGTGGACGAACTGCTTAGAGAGCGCCGTGAGGAAGTCGCCCGTGGATGAGATCGTTCTTGACGCGTCAGCGCTGCTTGCACTCATAAACAGCGAGCCAGGCGGGGAACTGGTCGCCAGGTCGCTCCCGTCGGCAGTGATCAGTTCTGTCAATGTGGCCGAGGTGATTACCAAGTTGGCCAGTCGCGGACTGCCGGAAACGGAGGTGAGAGGCTACTTCGGGCGGCTCGATTTGAACATCATTCCGTTTGATGAGGAGCAGGCCTACGAAGCGGGCTTCATTGTTGCCCTCACCAAGGACTACGGGCTTTCGCTCGGCGACCGGGCGTGCCTTGGCCTGGCGCGCAGTCGCGGCCTCACCGCGCTAACCGCCGACCGCGCCTGGAAACGGCTGTCCCTGGCCAAGGTCAAGGTGGTGCGGTAGGTACTTCTTGAGATCGTGTCTCAATTGATCTCACTCCGTTTTGTGCCTTCGAGGGTCGATGAGGGCGGTGTGGCCCACCGTTCTTATCATACCCTTTCTCTGAATATGTGCCTACTATGGTATTCGAGGAATTTCTTGGCAGGGAGAAATCTTTGGGGGAGGATTCGGCCGAATTCGGTTTCCCCATCTGTTCCCCCCGTGCCGAACTATAGCACCCAACTAGAACAGAGAGCAACACGACCGTTCCAACGAACGCAGTTCCTCAGGCTCTTGGAACAACCCTCCCCGCCAGT
>JACQUC010000067.1 GCA_016210495.1 Chloroflexota bacterium | reverse complement strand
CCCCAAGAGTTCTGCAACAATTTCGGCGTTCGCCCGTCCGATCTCCAGAATCCACTCAGATGCCCATCTAGCGCGCAAAAGGTTGGCACGATGCCCCCTCGTCAATGTTCGCGGCGTGTTCTTGTATCTGCGTACCAACGATGCGGGCGAACGCCGTTCGCCCCTACGTAAACGACGTCCCCGGCCGATGGCTCAGAAATCAGCATTCGCCTTACCTTAATGCCTAAGGGGAGGCGCTTAGCTACCCCCTACCCGATGACCGGTTGCCCGAGGCGATCCTCTATTTGCCCGGCAACGAGAAGCTGGCCCCCGATGCCGATGCCTACTTCGACGCCGTCGTGGCCCCAGGCGATTGGGCAAAGTTGCGAGGGCTTCTGGAATGTCCCCAGCAGTTCGAGATAGCAGCCCTGGTGGAAGGACTTCCGAAATCGTTCTTCGAGGTGCTAGACTGCCCGATCCAGGACCTCGAAGCAGGAGACCTGCCAGTTCCCCAGGAAGCGCTAGCACATCTCACAGAGTGTAATGCCTGCCGCGAGGCCTTCGATAACGCCTTTGCCGCCAGGCTGCGATTGCGGCGCATGCTGTTGTGTCCTGGCGTGAAGAGACTGGCTGCCTACGCCAAGAGGGCCAAAGACGAAAAGATCACGCAGCATCTGGCGACCTGCGCTCCGTGTGGAGCGGAGCTGGCGCTGCTTGGCGAAAGCCTAGCACCTGTTTGGCTGATCCTGCCGCTAAAAGCTGCGGTTGCCAAAAGCCAGATGGGTGAGCGCTTGGAGAGGGCTCTCGGCAATCTAGTGGATACCTTGAGTGGACAGCGGGCGAGGCTGCGCGAGGTCGTGGGAGCGCTTGCGACAATGGTCGACGCTTGCGTCCAGACTTACGAAATGAGGCCGATACCAGTGGGTCTGGGCACCAGGGGGCTCAAACTCAGCGACTTGGGACTGGAACCAGCACCTAGCGAGAGAGGGCAGGATGCCCCATCGTACCAGTTGAGCGGCTTGCTGTTGAATGGAGACGACCGGGACATCACCATCGGCTGGGACGTGAATAAGGAGACGGTGTCGATCGGTCCCCTGCACGGGGATGGGGGCAGCCTGATAGAGCAGTTCAGGCTGGAAATCCGGCGGAGCGGCGAAGTGGTGTGGCCGAGCCCTGGTGCTGATTACCCGGCGGGCACGAGCAGCGATTGTGTGATCAGACTGCCAATGGCTGTCCTCGAGGAAGCGATAGCTAACGGTGCTGATGAGCTGGCCATCGTGATCGCGCAGGGGAAATAGAGCACGCAGACTGATGGTCGCGCGCGTTGTGGCGAATTCGCGTCTGAATCGCTGCGGCAGTTATTCGTGGATCAGAAGCGGTCGCGCATCTTCGTTCAGGAGATACGAGCATGGCGGGTGAAGACGAGGATAATGAGGGATTAAGCGAATGGCCAAACCCTCAGGAAGAGAGGGGGTTGACACGACGTGCTCAGGCGGGCGACCAGAATGCGTATGCAATTCTGTGGAAGCACCATGAGCGATTAGCGTGGAAGTTGGTGTGGAAGATGGTCAGCCAGGATTCCGCCTCCAGGTCCAAGATTGCCAATGACCTGTTCTCGGCCGCCAAAGTGGGATTCTGCGAGGCGTTGCGGAGGTTCGATCTCGACAAGTATGAGAACCGCCTGGTCACGTACGCAAAGTGGTGGATGCAGCTCGAAATCGAGAAGTCCATAGAGGACGAGACAGAAAGGCCAAGGCCATCGCGTGGGTCCCAGCTTCACACGAACATCCTTATGGTTAAGGAGGCCCAGAAAAACCTCTGTCAGGAGCTGAAGAGGGAGCCAACCAAAGAAGAGATCGCCGAAGCTGCCGGACTTACTCCACTGGACGTGGATGAGGCGCTGCTCGCCATGCCGAGGCTGGTCAGAGTGCAGCGTGAACGACCTGATGATCCCGCAGAGGGTGTGCCCCCTGAGCCTCAGGGTACCGGAAGGCCAACTGAGGATCCCATCCACTCAAGAGAAGCCTACCGCTTCGTCGCAGAGGAAGCCGGAACCAAGTATTTGATCCTCTTCTTGCTGCGCGACGAAGGCGGCTTGACAACGCCCGAAATCATTCCTCTTTTTCGGTGCCCAAGCTGTCCCGGCATGGATTCCTTCTGGAGCGAGTTTGGCGAACACTACACATTGATGGAACTAGTCCCTCGAAAATGGGCCTCGGTCTGCGAGCTTTTCTGTAAGCCTCCGCCTAGGCTTGTGCAAAATACGATAAACCAATATATGGTCAGGAAAGGAAGGAAACTGCTGGCGGCACTTGGCGGGCCGGAAGTGTCGTAGGTTAAGGAATGCCAGTTATCTCTTGGCAGCACGCTGTTGTCGGCTCAACAATAACTGTGAAGTGCTGATCTATAGTGCCGAGGAGGGGGAATCGAACCCCTACACCCTGTGAGGGGCAACGGATTTTGCGGTCCTATCCGTTGGGAGGATGTGAGGTAGACTAACTATGCAAACACCAGGCGTCCTTTGGGCTCCGGGATAGGCCGGCCGAGTTCCTTGGCAGTGTCGATCCACTCCTGAATCACCACTTCCAGGTTGGCAAGGGCCTCCTGGTAGCTCGTCCTGTCGGCCGCACAGCCAGGCAGTTCCGGGACCTCCGCAATGAAAGCCTGATCTTCCTCGCTCCAGTAGATGATGACTTCATACCTGACCATCGGTTTCACCTGCCAATTTGTGTCTGAGGATTACGTTGCGGACTTGATAACCCCATTTAGCCCCTGCCTTGACGGGCTGTCAAAGCTCGTTCTCGAGAGCTCGGGCTAAAGCAAGACGCTATTACGGCGTCCCTGTTGCCGGGAAGGGAGGGCTGCCTGGCCAAGGCGTGAAATCGCGGCCTTTGCTCCGTACGCCACGATGGTGATCCGATTCCAGTGCAGTCCCTCAGCCGTTTGTAAATCCACTCTGAAGACGCGGTACGCGTTCTTCCCAATTGCCTGGTGGCGTGTCAAGGCTTCTGACCAAGAATGAATTTGCCTCTCTTCTCTCGCCGGGGGTTCGCGAGTCGCCGGATGTTGATGCTAGTCGTTCAGGGTATTCCTTCGAGAGACCACGCCCAGCATTTCAGTGCTTATCATGCCCGACGCCAAGCCGCGCATAATGACATACGGCTGTAGAAGTGGATTGAGGAAACGGAAGCGAAACTTCCTAGTGGCGCCAGCCTTCTGCAAAACTGGTCCTCTTCCAGTTCCCGAGAGCGCGTTTAGGTGGCGAGCGAAGGCCGGTATGTCGTAGGGTTTCCCCATTATCGCGCTCAGAGGCTCGCGCACATCCACGGCGGCAAAGTATCCTAGATCATCAGTTGGGGCTAGAGCGCAAGCCAATAGAACTTGCTCATACAAGTTCTCCCGTGCGCTGGATGTCGCCTTGTGATAGGAACTGATAATGCTTTCCTGCGTGCGACCTAGCACCGTCTTGATCGCCGCGTGCACATCTGGCTCCTGTACACGTAGGCGGCCTTGCACAATTGCCTCGCGGGCCGACCATTGGGCTACAAGGTGGGTGTAGTGGGGCAGCCCTTGCGAGAGTTGAATTATCCAAAGCAGTGCTCTGTCTTCAATTTCCATAGAAACGGTCCCTAGACCACGCTTCACAATCTCTCTTAACTCCGCTTGTGACATGCGGGGCATGTGTATCTGGACTAGAGCGCGCTCGACTGAACGGTGCTCAGCTATGAGTTCGTCCACATTGTCCGCTACACCCACCAACACGATGGTAGCCGGGACTAGTTGGTCGGAGAACGTCTTAATGGTATCTGCGAACAAGGCCCTAGCGGTAGCATCCTCTAGTCGATCAAACTCATCGATAAAGACTACGGTGTTGCGGATGTTCCCAAGTCTGCTCAACACCTTTCTGACATCATTAGGGCTCACCGGGTTCTCCTGAGGAAGCAGCGTTGCAGCAGAGCGAATCACTTCGCGCTGCTGAGGCTTGAACCCCATTCCTGGCATGCTCTCGGTCAGTCTTACCTCATCAAGTATTTTGCGCCAGATCGTTGAGAAGTTGTCAGTGCCGTCGCAATTCGCGCGAAGAGCAAGTATTCTGCCCCGGCCTATTATCTCTGCCAGAACGGTTGTGAGCGATGTCTTCCCAACACCGCGCTCTCCGTAAATGACTGCATGCTGGCCAGCTTGGAAGAGAACATCAATCACATCTCCTACTTGCTGGGTCCTGCCCGCGAAGAGATCGCGTCGGTCAATTGGGGAGGCGGGCCGGAAGGCGGTACCTATCTCTATATATTTCTGCTGGCTTTCTGGGTCCATCATGCCAGGAGCACGCTCAGCCATCTTGTGCCCTCCTACAACTGCTAATAACGGCTGGTCAAGTGATAGTAGCATCTCTGTAATTGCTAGTCAAGCCTCTTACGCCCCTCAATCGCAAAAGACTAATGCAAGAAGTCAGCCCAAGCTTCACAAGCCCTTGGCGGGTGGTACCAAGGCTTGTGGTCGATTTGAGGTGCTATTGGTCCCTGTTGAAGGTCGCTGCAGTGACGATGGATATCTGCAGCCAGGTCGTGCCGGGGCTCCAGGAACAAGCGGCGTTTGGGGCGAGTATCTAGGCCGCCAGGATGAGCGTTTGACGGAAAATGTCGGCCATTAGTCGGCAACCGTACAGCACGTTCTCCTGAAGTGGGGGACAAGGCACCAAAAAGGGGCCCATTTATGGGGTGTCGTTCCTGAAAACAGGCTCGTCTGGTGCCGAGAATGGTATTGCTGCAGGAAAGTCAGGGCATCTTGTAGATCCTCGGGTTGCAACTGCCCTATCAGGTTGCGGATCAGACCCTGCGAAATCTTCCTGGACCCACTTCAACCAATGCTTGGACGCGTATCGCACGCTTGGGGGGGCCTCAACGGTATGTAGGACTAGCGGTATCCCGAACGACCTTTTCTCGTGTCGGCCCAACCGGCTTTGCCGATCTCCCAATCCCAAGTCAATCACCAGGTTGCCAGTTCTAACGATGCCGGTGCTCGGCACGGGACCATGGTACAATGCAGTCGAACACAGCATGAAGC
Organism: Chloroflexota bacterium; assembly: GCA_016210495.1. The sequence continues at coordinate 6,942 of JACQUC010000067.1, read as the reverse complement.
GGTACACGATCATCCTCGAACACGACCCCGACGCGCAAGCCTACGCCGCGACCGTTCCGGCTCTGCCTGGCTGCACCTCGCAAAGCGATACCGTCGAGGAAGCGATAGCCAACGCAAGGAAGCCATAGGGGGCCACATCGCCGCCTTGAAGGCCACTTGCGAGCCGGTGCCAGAGGAAACGGAGCGGCCACAGGCAATCACCATTGATGTGGCGGCCTAAACCACGTAGCTAGGTGCGGGCAAACACCAGGCGTCCTTTGGGCTCGGGGATAGGGCGTCCAAGTTCCTTGGCTGTCTCGATCCACTCCTGGATCACCGTTTCTACATTGGCGAGGGCTTCCTGATAGGTCGCGCCGTCGGCCGCGCAGCCAGGTAATTCGGGCACCTCGGCGATGAAGAAGGCCTGGTCTTCCTCGCTCCAATAGATAATGATTTCATACCTTACCATTGTCGTCTTCCCCTGCCAACCTGCATTTAAGGATAACGCTGCGAACCTGCTTCACCCGGTAAGGCTTGGCAAGCCGTCCCTTGGGCTGTAGGTTCAAGATCCCCTCCTATCGTTTTCCTAGAGACACACTTTGGCTATTGGTCTTGACGAAGGAGAACACGGAGATTTCGACACCCTGCAGAGAAGTCGGTGATTCCTATCCAGGCATCGTGTCCAGGGTCCAGAAGCGCCACCCGTCGTCGCAGTTGCCTCCGGTCCCGTTTGCCCATCTGCCCTGCCAAGCTTCTGGCATTCTCCACAAGGCTCAGGAGAAAGGCGAGATCCTCTAGCTGCGACTCCGGAACATCATCGATATCCACGGCGTGCGCCTTAAGTATGATTGCGCCCAGAAGGCTGGGGCGTAGGATAGAACCGGTAGATTCATGGAGAATTATTTCTATGGCCTCCGTACGACTTAGAGCCTGAGAACCGCCAGGAACCTGCACGGTGTGAGCTGGATAGACCGTGGTTATGTTCGCGCGAGGTCCAACACCGTCTGGCGCCAGCAAATCAATCTTTGACATCCCATTTTCAAAACGGTGCCCCACGCCGTCTGGGCTTGCTCCGGAGAACTTGAAACCCATACTTTGAAGGGAATCCGACATCTGCTCCGTGATGTTCTGAAGAATTCGGACGTTCGCCAGCACGTCGATGTCCAGGCTGCGTCGGTTGTGTGTCTTGCCGCATTCTATTCCCAGTAGGGATACCATCTGGGCGCCAATCAGCGCCCAGCCACGGGGCTGGATACGGCTAAGCGAAAGGACTGTCTCCCAGATTGCATGCTCATGGTGATCTCTCGGCTGAATGCGTATCATTCTGGCAGATTGCGACTTGGGGGCCACCTCTTGAATATCTTCCACGACTACGAGCCAACTATCTCTGACCGTTTTGCTGTCCTTTTTGGCTTGCCTGTTTCTGCACGGCTTACATTATTACCCATTGTCTGTCGTACTCGTTCGGAAAGCCGCTGATGGCTACACAGCTTGGAAAGCGCTTCCAGTGCGGCACGTTTGCTGCGTTGATCGTCAGCCTCTAGTAGGTCTAGGGCGGCCACCACTGCAGAAACCATTTTGCATCCAGGGGGAAACGGCCAAATGTCCCCTTCCTCGATCACGTGAAGGATCACGTTGGGATCCTGGTCGTCCTCCGTGAGATAGTACTTTCTCACGAGCCGTGCCAACTTGTCGACCCGTATGTATGCTTCCACAACCGCAGGCGCGATGACGTCGATACCGAGATCGGCAGCAGCGCTGACCCCAGCGAGCACAAGCCCAGGTTCCTTACGGATATTTGCCACATCATCGGCATCGGCGCGGAAGCGACGTGCTCTTGCGCGCCTGCGTAGTCTGGGAGCTAATGAGACAAGTCCCTCTTTGGCGAGACGGCGCCGGAAATGCGAACGCGACCAGCGGCTCAACTTGTCGATTATTGGATCACGTTTGTCATTGTTCCCTGAGGCTATGTTGACAACAGCCCAGGCATTCAGCGGGCTAAGCATTCGCCCTGACTTGTTCTCAGTGCTGCGGCGCCGTTTAACGCTTCCACTGACAACGAACCAACGTCCGCCAATCTTGGTGGCGTCAAGGAGTTCATCCTTGATCATCGCCTCAACTCTTCTCAAGGACAGACCTAGGCGTGCGGCAGCTTCGGCGGCGGGTACCAAAGACTTATCATCCACCATACGGTCTCCAACTACCATCTTCATTGCTAAAGTATACGCGCATGCGCATAATTTTGCAAATCTCGGTGCACGATCTCTGCCACGCCGCCGCCACCCTCTTGCTGGGCCAACAGGTTCACCCAAAGGTCGTGCGATATAGGCTTGGCCATAGCAGCATCACCCTGACGCTCGACACCTACAGCCACCTCCTCCCGACCATGCACGCAGAAGCAGCAGCCAAGATGGTTTCTGCGGCAGCCACTGCAATTACCGATAACCCGGTCAACGGATGGAAGTTTTGGAGTTGTCGAACCCCTGGCAGCAACTCGTGGCGCGTGATTGGTTCGCTTCGCAAATGAGGAGTGCCGCCCTTGAAGCCCCTGGCCGCAAGATGCGATATTCAATCGTGGGGGCGACTAGCGCTGACGGCTTTCGGGGTCAGTTTTGGTGTCACACGTAGAGCCACTTAGAGCCTATGGGGCTAAAGTGGGAACGAGGTACGAAAAACGGCCCAAACTTAAGGCTTCATCCCTAATTTGGGCCGTTTTCAGTGCCGAGGAGGGGAATCGAACCCCTACGCCCTGTGAGGGGCAACGGATTTTAAGTCCGTCGCGTCTGCCAGTTCCGCCACCTCGGCTGGTCTGTGGAGGCTGCCGGCATGAAAATTATAGCCGTTTTCGGACGGGGGCGTCAACCTTGGCTGACTGCTTCCGGTAGCGAGACGTAGGGCACCAGGGGGTCGCCGACGACGTCGACGATGACCGGCCGGTCGGCGGCCAGCGCGCGGTCGATGGCTTGGCCCAACTGCGAGGCCTCTTCGACGCGGATGCCCAGGGCGCCGAAGCTCTCGGCATACTTCACGAAGTCGGGGACGCCGATGTCCACGGCGTAGCTGCGACCAAACTCCCGCCGCTGTAACAGGTCGACCATCCCGTACCGGCGGTCGTCGAGCAGGATGTAGACGACGTGCAGCCTGTGCTCGACGGCGGTGACAAAGTCGGCGGAGGCCATCAGGAACGAGCCGTCGCCGGTCAGGCCGACAACCTGGCGCTCGGGATGGACCAGCTTGGCGGCCGTTACGCCGGGGACGGCGAAGCCCATCGCCCCCCACGTGCCGACCTGGACGAGATTGTCTACCCCCAGACGAGGCAGGTAGTTCACCGTCCACACGCCGTGGTTGCCGATGTCGCCGACGACGATGGCGTCTTCGCGGAGCCGCCGCGCCAACTCCTCCACGGCCAGCCCGAAGTGCACGACTCCGTCGCGCGAGTTGGTCAGGATCGAGGTGTGGAAAGCCTGGTTGATGGCCGCCTTGTTCGCCTCGATCCGGGCCAGCAGCGCCGGGTCCGCCGCGCGCGGGCGGTCTTTCAGTCTAGCGATCAGCTCCTGTAGCGCCAGCTTGTTGTCGGCGACGCAGCTTATCGCCGCCTCGGGCACGACGTTGGGCGCGTCGTCCGTGCCGACGAAGGCGAAGTTTCGCGGCGCCGCACGCAGGATGGGGGCGAGGTTCGCGGCCATTGGGCGAAGACCTATGCCCAACAGTGCGTCGGACCGCTTCATCAGCTCGAAGGCGAAGGGATTGGGTCCCACAATCGTCGTCAGGATGCCCACGCAGAGGGGATGTTTGTAAGACATGGCGCCCAGCCCGTCTTGAGGAAAGACGACGGGGGCTCCCAGTAGCTTGGCCAAAGCGGCCAACTCAGCGGCCGCATCCGCGGCGAGTATGCCCTTTCCCGCGCAAATGACCGGTCGCGCCGCGCCGCGCAGCATCTTGGCGATGTCGTCGGCAGCGGAAGATGGCAGCCCCACGGGCTCGACCGGCAGCTTGCGGTAGGCGGGGGCGCGGTCGGTACTTCCGTCCATGACGTTCTCGGGAATGGCCACGTGCACCGGCCCGGGCCTGCCGGACGACGCCAGGCAGAAGGCCTGCGCGATGGTCGCCGGGATATCCTCGACCTGCTCGACCGTCAGGGAGCGCTTGGTCGCGCTGGCGTATGCCTTTTGCAGGAGGTCGGGCGCGTCGACGCCGTGAAAGGCTTCTTTGGCCGCGTCGGGCGCGACGGCGCCGGTGATGATCACCACAGGCACGGCAGCCGTGTAGGCCTGGGCGATGCCGCTGAGCGCGTTGGTGCCGCCGGGGCCGGCGGTGACCAGGCAGACCCCCGGCCGATGCCGGAGAGCGCCGTAGACCAGCGCCATAAGCGAGGCGCTGTTTTCGTGCTTGGTGGTGATGTGCCGGATGGACGGGCTCTCGGCCAGCGCGACGTAGATGGCGTTGATGTGGGAGCCGGGAAGGCCGAAGATTGTGTCGACCCCCTCGGCCTCGAGCGCTTCCACGACCACGCGTCCCGCCGTCTTTTCCTGATTTGTCATGAGACTCTCCTCAAGCACGCTCGCGCGTCTCGGCCACGAGCTCTTCTACGAATCTGGCCATCTCGGCGTTCGACATCCAGTCGATCTCACCGCGCGCCTCGGCCAGCATGAAGTCCAATATGACCTTCTGATCCTCCAGCCAACCCATTGTCTTCCCCCGGAACGTGTTTGCAGGGTAGTGTACGTTATTCTGGGCACTATAGCAAGCATTAGAGACTGATGTAACTGTCCAGAGTTCTGTCCCACCGTTAGGCAACCGGCTCACCACAAAGGCACACAGAGCACAAAGACTATTCTAGAATCTGCTTTGTGTCCTTTGTGTCTTTGTGGTGAGCGTCACTCTAAGCAGCTACAGACCGATCAGCGAGTGGGTGAGCGTGGCGAAGGGGTCGCGCGTGTCGAAGCTGATGGCGTGAAGCCGCCCGCGCTCCTGGCCGGGATTCACGCACATGGTGCGGCCGACGTAAGCCACGTAGGTGCCGGAGCAGGCCGGCGCCTCGTGGATGTGGCCGTGCAGGGTGGCCAGCGGCTGGTGAAGCTCGACGAAGGACGCGATTGCCTTGCTGCCAAGTGGCTCGCCGCTCCACGCTGTGTCGAGGCCGATGCCAAAGGGAGGGGAGTGGAAAACGTAGACGGCCCGTCCTGGGTTGTGTGGCACGGGCAGGAGCGCTAGCTCTTCTTCGATCGAGGGCTGGCTGGCAAGGTAGATCGGGGTCGAGACAGATACCATCCGGTCCTGGCTCGATATGAGCGCGCTCGCCGGCGTGGTGACCGGAGCGTCGGCCGCGAGATCCCGGCGGTCGAAGTCCTTGAGGCTGAAGGGTGTTTGCGGCACGCAGGCGTAGCCCACTAGCTCCCTGCCATCGGGCAGAGCGGCGATCGCGCCGTGTACCAGGTGCAGCTCCGGGTTGCTCACACGGTCGCGCAGGTCGGCGTAGGCTGCCGCGAAGTCGTCGTTGCCGGGGATCAAGTACACGGGGCAGAGTGCCAGCAGATCGGAGAGCGATCTGGCCAGGGCATTGGTGGCGTACTGCCGCTGACCGTCCAGGAGGTCGCGTCCGAATGCACGGTGTGGCAAGTTGTCGCCACCAAGGACGATCACCTCCGCCCGCAGCGAGCGAGCGAAGGCCAGGAGCTGCTGGAACTTGGCGTCATCGCCGTGCATGTCGGAGGAAAAGGTGATACGCATATCGCGGGCACATTATAGCAGTTTCGGTGGCCGCTATGCCATAGCCGCACACAGGTTCGAGCGAGGGGTTGACGCCGAATCGGGCTTGGTGTAGATTGTGCTGGGATGCTAATCTTACCTGGCGGTCAGTATTATCTCCTCGGCGCTCGGGTGACCTTTTCCAATACTGAATTGGTTCGGGAGGGAGCTATGATTATCGCGGGTATCGGTGGGCTTTTCGTTATCGTGGGCGTGGTTTTAGCGCTGGTGCGCCGATCTCAGCAGGCGAAGTTACAGGCCATCGCCTCGACAGAGACGTCGACGGTGCAGGAGCTTTCGTCGCTGGCATCTTCGGTGAACAACGAGCTTCAGAGCATCGGCCAGGCGGGCGGCACTGGTTTCCGGCAAATGGCCGAGCTCAAAGGGGTCATACGCAGCGACTCGCCGCTCACGTCGGAGGTTGCCAATCAGCCGTGCGTTTACTACAAGATGGAGGTCCGGCGCGAGTACGAGGAATCGCAGTACGATTCGGAGAAAGGGCGTCACGAGACACGGCGCACTTCGGAGACCCTCTCTAACAATAGCCAGCATGTCCCATTCTGGCTGGAAGACGCGACGGGCCGGATTCTGGTGCAGCCTGCCGGCGCACAAATCGACGCCCAGAAGGTTGTCGATAGGTTCGAGCCGGCGCAGGCGATTGGCGGGACGATCTCGTTTGGCGCCTTCTCGCTGGCCATCGGTGGCGGCGGGGCCGGACGCACGCTGGGCTATCGATTCGAAGAGAGCATCTTGCCGCTGGATAGGGCCGTCTACTTACTGGGCGAGGCGAGCACGTCCAGCGGAAGCCTGGCGATCCAGAAGCCCCTCGACAAGGGCAAACGCTTCATTATTTCGGTGAAATCCGAAGAAGAGCTGATGCGCTCGACAGGAAGCGCCGTCATGTGGCTTCTGGCCGGAGCCATCGGCAGCGGGGTGGTCGGGGTGGCACTGGTGGCAGCGGGGATGCTAGGTCGCTTGTAGCGCGAAGATATGTGAATCGCAAAGGACGCAAAGAGCGCAAAAAGGTCTGAACCGCAGATCAAGCGGATTAGGGGATTTCACAGATTCCGAATGCCGCCGATCTGGTAATCTGCGTAACACTAATCTGCGTCAACCAGTCAGGCGGGTGTTCGTATGGGCAGGGAGACTGGCGACAGCGAATAGACAGCGAATAAGCGAATGATTGGCGGTCTAGGTGCAACGGTTCCTCATCAT
>JACQUC010000066.1 GCA_016210495.1 Chloroflexota bacterium | reverse complement strand
GAACAAGTTTCTGCGGCAAGAGAGCAGGCGGAGAGAGGCGCCAGCGAATAGGCAGCGAATAAGCGAATGGGTAGGCGCCAGCGAGTAGTCGAGCATAAGCCAATGGCGGGGTGATCCTTTCGAGCCACCCGCGCGCTCGCCGGGCCAGCCGCCAAGGTGAAGGGGCAACTTGGGCTCCATTCAATCTTGTTCTCCAGCAACAACTGCCGGCACGGATAACAAGACGTCCAATCATTCGCTTGTTCACCGTCTTCATCTTCAGACATGAACGCCATACTGCGTCTTACGCTATCGATAACAAGCCGCGCAATCATTCGCTTATTCGCTGTCGCCAGTCTTCCCGCTCATACGAACGCCCGCCTCACGCGAAAACGTGTTCCGCACCCAGAGGTGAGTTTGAGTTGACACGAGTCTCGCATGGGAGTAGAATGCTACACAAGTTCGAATATTTTGGAATTGCGAAACACTCGAATGGAGAGTGATTGTGGATGAGGGAACTTACCAGCCACGAGGCGGAGGCGGTGAAGATCTTCAGGGCGCTCGGCGACCCCACTCGCTTCAGAATTGTCCAGATGCTCGTCGAAAATGAAGAGCTGGGTTGCAGCGACTTCCAGGCCGCTTTTCGCCTCAGCCCGCCAGCTATGTCTCATCATTTCCGTATCTTACAGGAGTGCAATCTACTCACGATGCGCAAGGATGGCCCATTCCACAATTTCCGGCTCCGCCGTGAACTGCTCGATCGACTACTTCCCGGCTTCGTCGATACTCTTATCGCACAACGAGCAAGTTCTGGCTGAGGAAGAGTTGTTTTTGAGCGATGTTTCGGCTTTTGTGGAAATTTGGAATCATCGAATAAGGCGTCGAAAGACAAAGGAGAGCTGATTATGGACCAAGGGCGGACGCGCGTGATGGTCTATTCCGATTACATCTGACCGTTTTGCTTCATCGGCCTGGTGCGGGTCGAGAGACTGCGGAAGGAGTTCGATATCGAGGTGGAATGGAAGGGCTTGGAGATCCACCCCGAGCTGCCGCTGGGGGGAGTGCCACGCGAGGGTCTCTTCCGTGGTGAGTACTTCAAGCAGGCCGAGGCGAGTATGCACAGACTGGCGGCCGACGCTGGTCTGACGATGACTTCACCGTCCATCATCTCCAACAGCCACCTCGCCCTCGAGGCGGCGGAGTTCGCGCGCGAGTGTGGCACGGCCAGTAGCTTCCGCCGCCGCCTTTTCGAGGCCTACTTCCAGGAGGGTGCGAATATCGGTGACCGCGATGTGCTGGTCGGGCTGGCCGACGAGATGGGACTGGACGGCGAAAAGCTGCGCCAGGCGCTGGAAGAACGCCGCTACCAGGGGCTGCTTGCGGGGGTGAAGGACGAAACGCAACGACTTGGTATCTCAGGTGTGCCGACCTTCCTAATAGGCAACCAGAGGGTGGTGGGGGCGCAACCTTACGAGGTATTGCGCCAGGCTGCAATTCGTGCGGGCGCAAGACCTCTGCAGCACGGGGAGGAAGGCCATGAGTAAGGAGAACTGGCGATCGGCAGACAGAGAGGAGGAGCAATCCCCGAGCGAGTCGTCCCCACTCGCATGTGATCCACAGACGGGCGCCTGCCTCGTTTCCGGATCAAGCGGGATGCTGGCGACAACGAGCGCATCCCAGGCAGCGGTTATCGAGATCGAGTACTACACCGACCCGGTGTGCTCGTGGTGCTGGGCCTCCGAGCCTGCTTTGAAGCGTCTCAAAGAGGAGTATGGCGATCAGGTACACATCACTTACAAGATGGGCGGGCTTCTGGAGAGCTGGCGCGTCTTCTACGACGGCCTGAACGATATCGGCAAGCCGGAACAGGTCGCCCCGCATTGGGTGGACGTGTCACAACGCTCAGGGATGCCGATCGACGAAAAGATCTGGCTGGAGGACCCGCCAGATTCCACCTACCCGGCCAGCATCGCCGTGAAAGCGGCCCAGCGCCAGGGCGAGGCGTCGGGCGAGCGTTACTTGCGACGGGTCAGAGAGATGGGGCTGACCGAGCGCAAGAACATCGAGCGACGCGAGGTGCTGCTTCAGGCAGCACAGGATGTCGGTCTCGACGTGGCGCGCTTTGTCCAGGACCTGGATGATCCAGCCACGGAGCGAGCCTTCCGCGAGGAGATGACCGATGCCAGAGCCCAAGGGATCTCAGGTTTCCCCACCCTGGTCTTTCGCAACCGGCACGGCGAGGCATTAGTGCTCGGAGGCTACCGATCCTATCACACCTACGAACTGGTATTGACCAGACTTGCCGCCGGGCAGCTCGCCAGGCACCAGCCCACGGATATCGCGGCCTTCGTCGCGAGGTACGGCCACGTGGCCAGTCAGGAGGTGGCTACGGTCTTTAGGCTTTCCCGTGACGAGGCAGAGCAGAGCCTGG
>JACQUC010000074.1 GCA_016210495.1 Chloroflexota bacterium | reverse complement strand
GTCCCCCGATCCCTGACCCCGGTCCGAACCCCCCAGCCCCCGACCCCTGCTAGGTGCCGTCCCCCGATCCGGGCAGGATTTTCTTCACCTTGGACGGCGTGAGGCGGCCGTGGACGTCGTTCCCGACGACTACCACCGGAGCCAGGCTGCACGCCCCAAAGCATGCGATCCGCTCCAGGGAGTACTTGCGGTCCTCGGTGGTTCCGCCGGCCTGGACCCCCAGCACTTTTTCCAGCTCTTCCAGGATCTTCTTGCCGCCCCGCACGTGGCAGGCGGTACCCTGGCACACCTTGGCCGTCGTCTCACCTGGGGGAGTAAAGCGAAACTGGGCGTAGAAGGTGGCGACACCGTACACTTCGCTGGGTGACATCCTCAGGACGCGGGCAACCTCCGCGATAGAGGAATTGGGTAGGTAGCCGAACCTCTCCTGCACCTGCTGGAGCAGCGGAATCAAGGCCCCACGCTGGTCCGTGCAGCTATCCACTGGATCGTCGACGGGAACCGCGGTCTTTAATAAATGAGTCATCTTTCCATCCTGTTATCCAAGAACGCACTCGCCCCTACGGCGAAAGCCGTAGGTGCAGATGACAGTCCGGGAATAATCGATCTCGAATACAAGCTGATAGGAGCTAGCGCGAGGGCGACACTGCGTAACTGGAGCAGAGGGCAAACCTGACCGAGCACCCAGCCTCTTGACGCTATCCTGGTCCGCACGTAATGGTAGATGGCCGCGACGGCGCGCATGCCGGCGTCCTTGGCCCCGATCACCGTTGCCGTGCCGGTCAATGTCTCCAACAGCGGAGACCCCATCACGTATGTCGAAAAATCGTCTGTCGTCGCATTCGCGACATACTATCTTATATACTAATATATGACAAGCGCTCGGTCTTGTCAATACTTTTTTACTAGTTGGAGACGATTTTGTGGCTGAGACGAACTAGTTCGTTGGGGATAGGCGCCGAGGCACGCGCTGTCGAAATCCTACCCCTTTAAAAACTCGACAACGACCCTGGGTTCTTGGTCGAGCTGAATCGTCACCGATACCACATCTCCACGACCTTCTCGCCTACAGTTTCTCACTGACGAGAAGCAGCCGATGGTCACCCAGCCTAAGCGGCTCCGCATCCAAACTGCTCCACGTGGCGATTGCCTGCAATTCAACCTGTCGAAGCATGCGCTTGATCTCCGCCACGGTGTAGATGCAGCACGACGCCGTCCGCCGCTCAGTCGTGCCGCCGCGTACGAAACTGTACTCGCTGTCGAGCCGGCTTTCCCCAGCCCAATAGTGGTTCTGGATGAGCACGAGGATGTCACCTACCCACAGCCACTCCCGCTCCGGCAGACCGGGCAAGATCGACTCCGCGGCCATCGCGGTGTCCAGCACAAATCGGGCACCCGGCCTGAGCCCACGCGAAACACCAGCCAGAAATGCTCGGTTGCCGCGATCATCCAAATAGCCAAAGCTGTTGCCAAGGCAAAAGGCGCCGTCGAACTCGCTGTCGAAGCGTAGTTTTCGCATGTCCCCCAGCGACCAATCTACACTCAAGCCAGCCGCCGCTGCCTTCCCTTGCCCTTCGTGTATGAGCTCATCGGTTATGTCAACGCCGGTCATGGCGTAGCCCCGCGCTGCCATCTCGATCGAATGTCGCCCGTTGCCGCACGGCACATCGAGCAATCGCGCGGGTGGAACAACGCTTAGCGTGGTTTGCAGAAAATCGACCTCGGCCTCGGTCTGCTCCCGCGTCGCCATTTGCCGCCACAGGTCCAGGCCCAGTCCGCGGAAGAACTCTTCGTGCCACTCCCCCACCATCTCTGCCATCCTCGACCACCCGCCACCTCGTCTGAATTACAAGAAGTATAGAGTGGCTACCGTTCCAGCGCAAGGACGTCCCCGTAGCCGATGGCTTCAGCCAGCGCGCGCCCTTGCTGTACCTGGCGTGCGCGGAGACGGCTTCGCCACAGCACGCGTGCGCCAAAGCTCAGACGCCTCGGCACACAAACAGGCACGCGCTCTGCAGGACGGAGCGGCTACGGATGGTGGCAGCGCCGCTCTAACCCCGCACATGTGGTCTTCCCGCGCGCTGCAGAACGGATAACCTCTGCATTCGGCCAACAAAACTATTGCCAAAAGGCTGGCTCACAGAGTAATATTATCGCCACAGCGATCTGGCAACTTGCCTGCGCATGTGGAGGTGTACTGTGAAAGTTTCCACCTTGGCCTCGGCACTCTTTCTTGCAGCGAGCCTGACGTTCCTCGCTGCGCTATCCACTACGGTTCTTGCCGACGAGGACACCATACCTACCACGCCGGCCAGTCCGACGGTAAGCGGTCAACTGCTGGAGAAAGGCGCGTGGGTTGCCTACAGCTTCCCGTATCCCGGCGACGGCTCGGAGGTCCGCTTCGGCCTCGATTACGCCCCAGCCGATGTTGGCACAGATCAAGGAGTCGTCCTCACCGGCTACAGGCCGTCCGATCCACCTCCTAACGGCAAGCCGATTGGCACGGCGACTCAATACAGCAACTTCGGTGGAAAACATCTTTCCATCGGATCGAGCGAGGCGGGCACCTACACAGTGCTTCTTCAGAATTGGGACGCCGCCGGTCGTCCAGTGCAGTTCACCCTCACCGTGAGCAATGTCACGACCTTCAGCCCCGGGCCAGCCCTAACCTTCGTTTCCTCTGGCCCTCCGGGCGCTACGTCCTTAGCATCAGCCCCTACGTCGCCATCGCCCCCTTCTGCCGAGACTTCCCCTCCTGCGCCGTCGCCCGCTGCCCAGATCCCCAGCGCCCAGCCCACTGCCGGCGCCAGCGGCCAACTGCCGGTCCTGGGTGCGTGGGCAGCCTACACCTTCCCATACGCTGGCGACGGCTCGGAGATTCGTTTCGTCCTCAACTACGCCCCGTCTGACCCGCTGATCGATCCAGGCATCGTCCTGAGCGCGTACAGTCCGTCGAGTCCCCTGCCCGATGGCAAGCCCATCGGAACGGCCACTCAAAGCGGCAACCCCGCGGAAAAACGGCTGTCCATCGCCTCGACCGAGCCAGGCACCTACACCTTGTTCATTCAGGGCTGGGGAAACGCCGGCCGTCCCGTGCAGTTCGATCTCACCGTCATCAACATCACCACCGGCGCCCCGGGGCCATCCCTAACCCTCATCGGCTTAGGGCCATAATGGCGAACCCAATGTAGAGACGACCCGGCGGGTCGTCTCATAGGCATCAACCTAAGGTCGACGCCGATTTGGAGGAAACCGGCTGAAGGCGTAGTTAACGTAGGGGCGAACGGCGTTCGCCCTCAGCGTTGGCAGGCAGGTGTGAGAAATCGACGTGTACACCGATAAGCGGGCACCCGACCGACGTCTTGCACTGGACAGGCGTGTCGGTCAGATCGAGGGGCCGCACGGGCGAACGGCGTTCGCGCCTACATTACAACCGTCGAATGCCTGTGGGTATGAGGGTTGCTTGAGTTGCTGCACCAGAGACGACCCGCCGGGTCGTCTCTGGTCATCCTGTCTGTTTGTGTGCCTACCAGCGACCGCGCCCGCCCGAGCGCCGCTCGTAGCCACCTGAGCGCTGCTGCGAGAAGCAATCCGAGCAGTAAACGGGTCGATCGTTGCGCGGCTGGAAAGGCACCTGTGTGGCCTTGCCGCACTGCGCGCAAACCGCCGGGTACATTTCCCGCTCCCGCCGGCCTCCGCCAAAGCCTCCGCCACCGCGCTCTGCCTTGCGAGCAGCACGGCACTCCGGGCACCGCCCCGGCTCGTTCGTGTAACCCTTTTGCGCGAAGAATTCCTGCTCGCTTGCTGTGAAAACGAACTCTCGGCCACATTCCCGGCAGGTTAGCGTCTTGTCTTCCATGCTGATCTTGCTGACTCCCTACACTTGTAAATTAGTTACTTGGAACTATCCGCCAGCGCAACCACAATTTCGGGGCTAAGATGGCATGGAATTCGACGTCCGACCTAGCCGTTTCTGGTGAACTGCGGAAAGATACCAGCAACTGCATTATAATTCTTTTATTTATAGCATGCAACACTCGTGCCAAGGCAATCGACCCCTGGGCAAGCTACCCTACACATGTTATAATGGCCCCGCTCAAGGCTAGGAGCCGGGGGCCTTTCTACAAAGCAGTAAGGAGGGAGAACCCATGCGACCATACTTCGAGAAGATGACCGAGTTTGGCAAACCCTTGTCCGATGGCCTGAAGAAGCGGATGCAAGAGAACGTGACGCAGATCAAGGAGGTGGAACAGGCGCTGGCCGAAGCGGTAGTCAAAGTCAAGAATGCCGGCTTGCCTGCCGAGACCCTGAACAAGCGCGGCGAGTGGACCGTACACCAACGGCTCGAATACCTGCTCGATCCTGGCACCTGGTGCCCTTTGCACACCCTCTACGACCCGATGGATGAAGAATCGGGGACCACCGGTGTCGTGGACGGACTGGGCAGGATAAGTGGGAGATGGGCCGTAGTCATCGGCTTCGATAACAAGGTCATGGCGGGCGCCTGGATCGCCGGGCAGGCAGACAACATCTTGAGAGTGACCGATCTCGCCAAACGACTTCACGTTCCTGTCGTCTGGTTGGTCAACTGCAGCGGCGTGAAACTGCCGGAACAGGAGAAAGTGTACGCCAACCGAAGGGGCAGTGGCACCACTTTCTTCAGGCACGCAGAGTTGGAGAAACTGGGCCTTCCGGTGCTCGCCGGCATCTGGGGCACGAACCCCGCTGGTGGCGGTTATCAGGGCGTAAGCCCAACCTACCTTTTGGCCCACAAGAACTGCAACATCGCCGTCGGCGGCGCCGGGATCGTCAGTGGCATGAGTCCCAAGGGGTTCTTTGACGAGGAAGGGGCCGAGGCGATCATCACCGCCACCCAGAATTTCAAGGAGGTTCCGCCCGGACGCGTCGGCATCCACTACGATGCCACCGGCTTTTTCAAGGCCGTCTACGAGACCGAGGAAGGTGTCCTGGACGGGCTGAAAGACCTGATGAAGGCTATGCCCGCCTACGACCCCAAGTTCTTCCGCGTCGCTGAGCCCAAGGAGCCCCGCTTCGATCCCAGCGAGATCGACTATCTCGTCCCCTTCAACCAGAAGATGGCCTACAGCTTCGACGAGGTTCTGGCTCGCCTCACCGACAACAGCGAGCATATGGAGTTCAGGCCCGACTACGGGCCGGAGGTCTATACCGGCCTGGTGAAGATAAACGGTCTACTCGTGGCCGTCATCGGCAACCGGCAGGGCTTCTTGCCAAAAGGATATCCGGACTACGCTCCCTATCCCGGCATCGGAGGCAAGCTCTACCGGCAGGGACTCATCAAGCTGAACGAGTTCGTGACGCTATGCGGCCGAGACCGCGTGCCCATAGTTTGGTTCCAAGACACCTCGGGCATCGACGTCGGCGACTACGCCGAGAAGGCGGAGCTACTCGGACTCGGCCAGTCGTTGATCTACTCCATCGAGCAGACCGACGTCCCCATGATGCTGATCGTTCTCAGGAAGGGGACTGCGGCTGCCCACTACATTATGGGCGGCCCGACGGCCAACAACCACAATGCCTTTACACTCGGAACACCGACCACCGAGATCTACGTCATGCACGGCGAAACCGCCGCCGTCGCCTCTTTCGCCAGGAGGCTGGTCAAGGAAAAAGAGGCGGGCCGGCCGCTACAACCCATCATCGATCGCATGAACGCCCTGGCCGAAGAGTACTATCAGAAGTCTCGCCCCGCCTACTGCGCCACGACGGGCTTTGTCGACGAGGTAGTCTCCTTTGGTTCGATGCGGCAGTACATGGTCGCCTTCGCCAACTGCGCCTACCAGAACCCGACATCCCTCTGCCCGCATCATCATCTTATGCTGCCAAGAATCATTCGCGGCTAAAGACCGTCCTTGTTGGCTTCGCCCCAAAGGATCCTAAGTCGCTTCCCCGCTACTTTTGGCGGGGAGGCGATTTGGAGTGCGGCGGCTTGCCGCCGCCGTGCACAGCGCAGGCTTGCCTGCGCACTCCAAATTCGCATGCAACGTAGGGCGCCACTACGCAGATTAGATATTGCTGCGACGTCCAGGGTCGCCATCATCGTCGCGGCGTTGGCGTAGCTTGCGGCCGTGGCGTCGCTGGTGGCTGCGGCTTCGGCTGCGCCGTGGGCGTTGGCTGTGGGCGTGGCACAGTCTGTGGCGCCGGCGTTGTCTGTGGCGCTGGCGGCGCCTGCGGCGTTGCTTGGGGACGTTGCTCTGGCTTCTGGTCGGGCTTTGGCTCCTGGCCGGGCACGGCCTTCGCGCCCACGCGGATGACATTTCGAGAAGGCTTGTACTCGCTGATCAGGCGCAGCACTCGGACGTCGTCGTTTTCCGTTACCGTGCGGACAATCGTGGATTTGAAGCCGTCCTGCGCCTCTTCGATCCACAGACTCTGTCCGACGGGCATATTCGGATCTTCCTCTTTTACCGTGTCCGTGATCGTCTTTACCACGTTCTCAATCTTGGGCGGCTCCACCTTCACAACCCAGGTCGGCTTGATGCCGTAAAGCGAGAATGTAAGATTAGTGCCGTCTGCCGAAGTCTGAATCAACAGAGGATTAGAGGTATTGTTCTTGAACTTAAAGTCGACGTACGGCGCGTCCACCGTGGCATCCAATCCCTTCAACCCCTTTGGTTGTTGGCCGTACTTGGGAATCCAGTACAGGTGCCAGTAGCGCTCTTCCAGTTGGTAACCGGACCAGAACACAGGCTGAAACAGTGTCGTCGCTACCTGGCAGATGCCACCGGCCTCGGCTGGCACCGTGCGGACGTTACCGTCGCGCACCTGAATGCCCCACGCCGTCTTGAAGCCGGCCTCCAACGTAGCTGGGCCGAGCTCGTCGTTGAACGAGAAGATCTCGCCTGGCGCGATCACAACTCCATTCAGACGTTTGGCCGCCATCTCGACGTTGTTCTTCCTCTCGGGTATCGATCCGGCATAGCTCGTCGAAGCGGTGTCGATTCGTTCCTTGATCACCAGCCTGTTCACGTCCGCGGAGCTAACCGCTGGTCTCGTGGTCGATACGGGCAGTGATACCACACGCTTATCCGAAACGGCCTGCGATTGTATCAAGCCCACGGCCGCGTCCACGTCGAGGTGGCGTCCGTCGACGCCTTCGCGTAGCAGTCTCAAGGCACCCCCGCTGTAGCTGAACCGCGCGTTCTGCGCCTTGCGATCGATCTCCCGAGACGCCTGTGCCAGAAAGCTCTTCAGCTTCTCTGACGACAGGCTAGCCGTCATCCTGGCTTTGTTCTGGGCATCCTTTTGCTCGACGAATTCGACCCAGGCCTGCAAACCCTTCGGCTGCAAGCTCCAGTTGTGACCCTCGTGGCTGAGGCTAAGCGGTGCCGACAGCATCTTCTCCGTGGCGTTCTTTGCTTCCTGCACGGCGCTTTCAGATATCCTGGGTTGCGTTTCTTGGACTGGCACGTCGATGCCTCCGCTGGAAAGATTCATGAAGGCTCGCTCGAGGGCAGTGGCCAATCTCGGGCTTTCCAGCCTACGGCCAACCTGCGATGGGGCCACGCGCACCTTTAGGTCCGGCTGGATGATCAGTCGAGCGTCAATAGATGGCTGGTCTATCTGCCGCGCTAGTCGCACAAAGAATGCGTCTCGCTGCCCCTGTTCGATCGTGACGAATGCCTGCACAGGCACCTGACCGGTCCGCCACATCGTCACCTGATACAAGAAGCGCTGGACTGGGTTTCCCTCCCGACCAATCTCGAAGGCCGAGGCGACCGTACGTGCCGCATCGAAGCGCAGTCCCATTTCGGACGGGGTGACCTTCCACTCGCTCTCGGCATAGCGCAGGGTCAATGGCGTCGCCGCGTAGCGCTCGAAGCGTTCCGACAGACGTGCGCGCGCCACCACTTGTGTATCTCCGCCGAGATCGACTCCCAACGCGCTCACGCCTTGGTTGATGCGGTCGGAATAGGCCCAGGAGTACATCACGAGGGATCCCACCAAGACAAGCAGCATCACAAGGCCGATGGCCACGACCACGATAACGATTGCACGCGTCGAATTGCTATCTGGCATGTAGCCCTTTGCCGAGAATCTCTTTTCCGAAGGGACCGCCTGACGCGGATTTGCCACGCCTCCGCCTCCACCCCCGGGCACGCGCCCTACTCTCTAGTGTAGCACAATCTCTGCGTAAAGCCCTGACGAACTTGACTTCGGATAGGGTCTTTTCAAAGTCGTGAGACGCCGGCCGGTCGTCCCCTCTCCCTCTGGCCCCGATACATCTCGTCGCAAGGAATGTATCGGGGCCAGAGGGAGAGGGCTAGGGTGAGGGCCGTCTTCTAGGCCAATCAACCGACTTCGGCAAGAACCGAGGTTTCGGGGATATGTTAACCACCCCATGCCCAGCCACCTCCCCTCGAAGGGCAATTATACGTTGAAAGCGGCTGGCGGTCAATGGCCCGAACGACTCAAAAAGGGCCTTCATTTATGATATAATGCAACCGGTCGGAGTTAGTCCAGATTCATTCGATGGGTCCAGGACAGCACTTCGCCGCCGGGAGGCGAGGTCGAAATTGGCTCTCGAGTTCCATTACAGCCTGCTGATCTCCTATTTTGGCTACGGATTGGCCTTCTTCATAATGGGCGTGGCCATCGCCCTCGAGTGGAGAGTCGACTCCGATCTATCCCTTAATCACGCCCTGCCCGCGCTGGCAGTTTTCGCATTTCTGCACAGCCTTGTGGATTGGGTGCGGATGCTCATACTGGTGCGTACCGGATTGCTGAGGCTCGGCGAGAGCTTCTCCCTGGAAATGGTCGACCTGACGGCCGCGGCATTCTCCTACCTGTTCCTTTTCTGGTTTGCCATCGACCTGCTGACTCGGCCATACCCTCGTTGGCTGTGGCTGCGCTGGCTCACCGTGCCGCTGTTCCTTTTTTGGGCGCTAGTATCCTGGGGCGTTGCCCAGTGGGGCTGGCTGGCGTCGCCTGATTGGATACCTACCTCCAGCAGCCTGGCGCGTTATATGCTGGGCCTGCCGGGAGGCATGCTTGCCGCCTGGGGTTGGTTCAGCCACCGCAAGGTCTTCCGGGACCTGGGCGTGCCGCAGTTGAGCACCGTCTGCATCGGCATCGGGGTCGCCTTTGCCCTGTTTTCTCTGTTGAGCGGGCTGGTAACCCCCCGCGCACCCTTCTTTCCCGCCAGCGCCCTCAACTACGGATCCTTCCTGAACGCGGTGGGGCTGCCGGTACAGGTGTTCCGCACGTCGGTGGCCATGGTATTGGCTTACCTGATCGTGCTGGTGCTTCGCATCTACGATGTGGAGCAGCGCGGCCGGCTGGATCGAGCCATCGAGGAGCGCTATCGTGCGCAGTATGCGGCCGTGTTGGAGGAACGGGAGCGCATCGGACGTGAGGTACACGATGGCCTCGCGCAGGTGCTTGGCTACCTCAAGATGATGGCCCGTGGCGTAGAGAGCCGTCTCATCGCCGGCCAGGTGGAACCGGCGCGGGTAGATTTGCAGGAGATGGCCAGGGTCGCCGATGATGCCTACTCCGACGCGCGTGAGGTCATCCTTGGCCTGCGGGTTAGCAAGTATGGCAGTCCCGGTCTCGTGCCTGCCTTGGGTGAATACGTTCGTCGTTTCAGCGAGCAGAGTGGTCTGCAAGCCACGCTTGAGGTGGCGCAAGATTGGCCGGGTAGTCTTCCCGCGTCCGTGGAGATCCAGGCGATCCGCATCGTTCAAGAGGCGCTCTCGAACGTACGCAAACACGCCAACGCGCAAAAGGTAACGATCAGCTTTACAGCCGCCGGCCGTATCGCCGAGATAACCGTGCGAGACGACGGCCGTGGGTTCGAGCCCGAGACCTATTTGCTAGGCGACGGCGGCCATTTTGGTCTGCAAACAATGCGGGAGAGAGCTCAGACGGTTGGCGGCACGCTGACGGTACAGAGCATCCCTGGCCAGGGCACGCGCGTGGTGATCGCGCTTCCTTTCGACGAGGCCACCGGTCCTGCCGGCTTGCTGCGCATTGGGGCATTCGGCAGCAAGGTGTTGGAATAGCACGCTGGGAGAAAGCTCATTCACATCCTTTCCACACTGTGATAAACTAAGAGACGTCGTCTGCACAACACAGTCAAAGGAGCATGAAGTGAAGCTATTTGAGCCGATCACCGTCGGCAAAATGAAACTCGAAAACCGCATCGTCTCGACCCCGTTGGTCACCAACCTCGCCAGCGACGAAGGCTTCGTGACCGACGAGCTCATCGAGCGGTACGCCCGCCAGGCGCGGGGCGGCGTCGGCTGGATCATCAGCGAGGCCATCGTCATCCAGAAGTCCAAGAGCCCACGCAACATCAGAGCCTCCAGCGACGACTACGTGCCCGGCCTGAAGCGATGGGTCGACGCGGTACATCGCGAAGGCCCGACCAAGATCGGCGTCCAGCTCGGCCATTTCTTGAAGGTCGCCAAGAGCGGTTGGCGGCAGAAAGTCGAGGATTTGTCGCTCGACGACATAAAGCAGCTCGTCGAAGACCACCGCACCGCCGCGCTGCGCATCGGCGAGGCCGGCTTCGATTCCCTGGAGTGGGACGCCGAGAGCTGCATGACCCTCTCGCAGTTCCTCTCGCGCAAGAACAAGCGACGGGATGAGTACGGCGGGAACATCGACAATCGTTTACGGCTGTTGCTCGAAATCTATCATGTGACCAGGGACCTCCTGGGCAAGGACTTCACCCTCGGCGCTCGGATCAACGGCGATGATCTTGTCGTGGGCGGCAACACGCTGTTGCACTCGACGGTTATTGCGCGCAAGCTGGCCGAGGCCGGGATCGATTACATCAGCACATCCTGTGGCGGCCAGTACGACGACGCGCTCCCGCCAAACCCGGGCGAGCCGTGGTCGGCCTATACCGGTTACAGCGGCCTGCGCTGTTGGCCAAGGGCGTGGATGCCCGATGCCGCGAACGCCTATCTGGCCGAAGGCGTACGCAACTCACTGCGCGAGGCGGGGCACACGATCCCCGTGATCACGGCCGGGAAGATCCCCACGCCAGACCTTGCCGAGAAGATCCTCCAAAAAGAACAGGCGGACATTATCGGCCTGGCCAGGGCGCTCTTGACCGATCCCGACTGGCCTAAGAAGGCGAAGGAAGGCAGAGCCAAAGAGATCGTGCGCTGCACCTACTGCGACCACTGCGCAGAGCTGAACGACCGGTTCGAGAAAACCGTCTGTATCAGGTGGCCAAAAGGTATGGTCCAGGCGCCTGAGCCGTTCCTGCTGAAGAGGTGACGTTTGAAAGACGCTCCTCGTCTCGATAACCTGTTCGCGATGATCCGCGAACGTCCTGTCTTCGATCTCTCACAGCCGCTCAAGCATGGTATGCCGGTGTTGCCCATCCATCCTCCCTTCTGTTTCTCACTCCACAGGAGGCACGGCGACAGGATGTATGCCGATGGCGTCAGCTCGGCCAACGACCAGGTCTTCATGAGCCTCCACACATCGACCCACATCGACGCCATCGGGCACTTCTCGAAGGACGGCCGTCTTTTCGGCGGCATCGACGTCGCGACCCACCAAACGGGCCCCGGCGGCATGGCCGCCCACGGAATAGAAACGGTGCAGCCCATCCTCCGTCGAGCCGTTCTATTGGACGTCGCGGGATTCAAAGACAGGTCGACCTTGGACCCGGACTACATCATAACCAGCAAAGACCTGGAGGCCGTAGCGCGGGCTGAGGGCGTCGATCTTCGCCCTGGCGATGTTGTGCTGGTTCGCACCGGCTGGGCGCAGTTCTGGGATGACCCATCTGTATTCCTCGGCGTCGGCAGTAGCGTCCCTGGCCCGACTCTGGAGGGAGCGCGCTGGCTCGCGGCCGCAGGCGTTTCTATCGTCGGCGGCGACCACGCGGCCTTTGAGTTCTGGCCCACGCAGGGCCAGGTGCACGGTTTCCTCCTCGCCGAGCGGGGCATACATATCATTGAGAATCTCAACCTGGAGGAACTGGCGAAAGAGAAGGTTTACAGCTTCTTGTTCGTGGCGCTGCCGCTGCGCTTCGTGGGGGCCACGGCTTCGCCCATCAGACCCCTGGCTATCGTGTAGGGGCGGGTTTACAAGCCTGCCCCCCTGTTGTGTTTGGGACTATTGTGGTAAACTGTATGTGGGGCTAGGCAAACTGACAAAGGTTACCGGAGGTCCTACAATGGAGTATGAGACTATCCTGTTGCAGCAAGACGGTGGCATCGCCATCCTCACCCTGAACAGGCCGACGCACCTCAATGCTTTTACGCTCCAAATGAGCGAGGAGTTCCTGGACGCCGTGGTCCGCTGCTATTCCAACCAGAATGTCAAGGCGCTCGTTCTCACTGGGGCTGGCGAGGCTTTCAGCGCAGGTGGCGACGTGAAGGCGATGGCCGAGCTGTTGGAGAGTGACCCATCCACGTTCTTTCGCAAGCTAACGACTAACCTTGACGGCGTCGTCGCCACGCTGATTCGCATGCCTAAGCCGGTGATCGGCGCGGTGAACGGCGTTGCTGCCGGCGCGGGCTTTGCGATGGCTCTGGCGTGTGATTTGCTGGTTGCGTCCGCCAAGGCCCGATTCAAAATGGCCTTCACCGGAATCGGCCTGACACCGGATTGCGGCGTGACCTACTTCTTGCCCCGTCTCATCGGAGTGAAGAGGGTAGTCGAAATGGCGTGGAGTAACCGCGAGCTTAGCGCCGATGATGCGCTGAATATGGGCATCGTGAACGAGGTTGTGGCGGAAGCCGACCTGCTGTCGCGCGTGCGCACCGTGGGTGCCCAATTGGCGCAAGGTCCGCTTGCGGCCATAGGTAGAGCCAAGGCGCTGATCTACGAAGGCCTCGGCGACCATCTCGAGACGCAGATGGAGCGCGAGCGAAACGCCATCGCGGATAGCAGTCTTACAGCCGACTTTAGAGAAGGTATTCTTGCCTTTCAGGCCAGGAGGCATCCGAAATTCATTGGGAATTGAGGCGCAACTGAATTGAAGAATCTGTTCGTGCTGACATTGGTGGCCCTTAGTGTACTCATTGCTCTGGCCGGCTGCACGGGCGGCTCGACGGCCAGCAAGCCCGCTGCGCCCAAGCCGGCGGCAAAGGCGCCTTTCGGCCCCATTCCTACGCCCACTCCCCCCATAATGGCCAAACCCGTGTCCATTGCCCCCGCACCCGAGGTCAAGCCCAGCCCAACAGGCGGGCCGCGCATCGCCTTCAATGACCAAGTTGTGGACTTCGGCAAGGTCCCGGTTGGCAACGTAGTCGCGTACGGCTTCGAGTTCAAGAACGTCGGCGACCAGCCGCTGGAGATCCGCTCGGCCATCGTTCGTGCCGTCGAGGGCTGTTGACCGGTCAATCCCGTCGTACGTGATACGACAGTGCAGCCGGGTATGTCATCCATGGTCGGTCTAGCCTTCACTATGCACGAGGGTATGGACGGGCCCCACGACTTCGCGATAGTCATGCGAACCAATGACCCCGTGGAGCCCGAAAAGTCCGTCAACGTCAAGGCCAACTTCATCATCCCGTAGCGGTAGGCTCCTCCGCGCCCCAGGGATGTGCCAGTTTTCTAGCGGCTCCGCAATGCGGAGCCGGGGCACATTCCGTGCGCGGCGAACTCGGCCTCAACGGACGCACCGGACCGGCGGATCAGCGTTGTGGCATACGAAAAGCACGTAAAGCCACTCTGCACGGCTGCGGAAACCCTGCCAGATCAAGTGTGTGGCCAGATTTGACGCCGGACGCGCGTAAGGCCGCATCCGTTTATCCGTTGCCACATCCGATGACGCCGTAACCTGCCGCCGTTTCTGCAATCCCCTGTACACCACCACTTTCTTTCGCCGTTGCATGTCGCCCGACTTTGTGATAGAAATGCACATACAAACACGAAGGGGGGTTGTTTACTTGGCTTATTT
This sequence comes from Chloroflexota bacterium, assembly GCA_016210495.1. The sequence continues at coordinate 2,174 of JACQUC010000074.1, read as the reverse complement.
GAGGGACATTAGAGAGCACCTCAAGCTGCTCGAAGAGAGAGGCAAGCTGGTGCGCATCAAGCGCCAGATCAACAAGGACACGGAGCTGATGCCATTTGTGCGCCTCCAGTTTCGTGGGCTGCCCGAAGCGGAGCGCAAGGCATTTCTCTTCGAAAACGTCGTCGACGTGAAGGGACGAAAGTACGATATGCCGGTGGCCGTGGCCATCGTGGCCGGCTCCCGCGACATCTACGCGCTCGGCATGGGTTGCAGGATCGACGAGTTGAACGAGAAGTGGGCCGAGGCGCTGCGCAACCCGTTGCCGACGAACTCGGTGTCTAGCGGCCCTTGCCAGGAAGTCGTGGTTTTGGGCGACGACCTGGACCGGGACGGCAACGGCATCGAGAGGATACCCGTTCCTATTTCTACCCCCGGCTTTGACAACGCGCCATACACCACGGCCACGCACTGGACCACCAGGGATCCGGATACCGGCATCCGCAACGTTGGGAACTACCGCTCCCAGGTCAAGAGCAAGCGTCGCCTGGGCATCTTCGTCGGCCCCACGCAGCACATCTATATGCACTGGGACAGGGCCCGAGAGCGGGGAAAACCGCTGCAGGCTGCCCTGGTAATGGGCGGTCCGCCAAGCGTTGCCTACACTGCAACGGCAAAGCTGCCGTACGGGATGGACGAGCTTGCGGTGGCCGGAGCCTTGATGGGCGAGCCGCTCGAGGTCGTCAAGTGTAAGACCGTCGACATCGAGGTGCCGGCCCAGGCCGAGATCGTCGTCGAGGGTGAGATGGACACCGAGTTCCTGGAGCCCGAGGCCCCCTTCGGCGAGTACTGCGGCTACATGGGCTCCCGTGTGCTCAATCCATTCCTTAACGTCACCTGCGTCACACACCGCCGGGATGCGATCTACCACGCCATCATTAGCCAGTTTCCCCCCAGCGAGTCCAGCAAGATCCGACAGATCGCTTATGAGTCGGTTATGTACAAGTTCCTGAAGTACGACTGCAACATCCCGTCGGTCCTCAACGTGGGCTTCCACGAGTCGAGCGGTAGCTGGGAGTACCTGGCCATCCAGATGAAGAAGACGAATCCCGCCCAACCGTGGCAGGCGCTCAACGCCGCCGTGGCGCTGGACCCCACCATCGGCAAGATTCTGATCGCGGTGGACGAGGACATCGACCCCCGCGATCCCGATTCCGTGAACTGGGCGCTGAGCTTCCGCATGCAGCCACATCGCGACACCCGCATCACTATGGGCAAGGGCTCGATGCTCGACCACTCGGCGGCGCCCATGGGTGGACTCACGCACGAGGAAAGCACGTTCCCTCCGCCCAATGGCACATCGGCCATCCTCATCGACGCAACGCGCAAGTGGGCCTATCCGCCGGTGTCGCTGCCGAAGAAGGAGTTTATGGAGCGGGCACTGGAGTTGTGGGAAGCCGAGGGGTTGCCCAAGCTCAATCTGAAGAAGCCGTGGCACGGCTACGAGCTCGGCTACTGGGAGCCCGAGTTTGCCGAGGAGGCCGAGTTGGCGCTAAGGGGCGAGTACTACAAGACCGGCGAGAAGCTCATCGGCATGCGCAAGAGAGTACGCTAGTGCACAATCAGGCGGCATCTGCGGCGGTGGTCTCGTAGGAATCCTTCCGCCGATGGACGTGATTGCCTTGTAGGGACAACCCTCTATCGGTAAACTTGTAGGGGCAACCCTGTGTGGTTGCCCCTTGGCCTCCATGCCGACAACGTCATTCACGTCGATCCCGTCTGTGAGTGCACGAGCGACATCTGCGTTTGAGAAATGGGTCGATCGAGGAGCGAGAGGTGTAGCTGTGGCAAAAAAAGACGTCTCGGTCGCGACGTTTAACTTCGAGACCGAGGCCTTGATGTGGGCTGACATCCTTGCGGCAGAGGGCATACCTTGCGTGCTGGTACCCCTCGGCGTCGGCGCCGGTGGCTGGGGCGCCTCCGTATGGCGGCCGTTCGAGATACGCGTCCGAGAGGCCGACGCCGATCGAGCAAGAACTGTCCTTGCCCCCTATCTTCAGACTGACGATGATTGGTCGATCAGTTCTTGACGCGAAATGAACCGCCGTAGGGGCGAGGTCTCCTCGCCCTGGGACCTCCCGATGCGGAAGCCCCCACATCGGCGGTGGGCGTCGTATTCCGTTTGACATCCCCCCGCC
>JACQUC010000065.1 GCA_016210495.1 Chloroflexota bacterium | reverse complement strand
GGGGCGGCATTCTTCGCAAGACGTTCGAGCCATCACTGGCACCTGGACCCAAGGTGCCGACGACTGAACAGAACGCCGTTGGGATTCCTCTGGCGCAAGCGCCTGACCCAATCCGAAATCGATGCCAAGGGCCTGCACCCCTGCCCTCGCTGTGTGGCGAGGGGCCGAAGGCGGCATTGACTTGGCTGAGACCGTAATTGGGTAGTGGGCGTCTTGTAAGGGCTGCGCCTAGCGGCCCGTCGTCTTCATCTGTTTCCTGCCGCGAGATGTAACGAAACCGATTCCCCGAACACCAGGGTCTCAGCCCCGCTCCCGTACAACGCGGGCTGGGCCTCGGCGCAGATCTCCCCGGACGGGCACGTCTGGACCTGCACCATCCGCGCGAAGGGCGTTGGGTCGCTGCGCGACAACGAGTACGACTTCCAGCGCATCTGGTTTGGCCCGGGGATGGACGAGGTCCGCAGGAGCATCCGCAACAAGGAATGCAACTGCCCGCTGGCCAACGCTTCGTACACCAACATGATCATGTCTCCCAGGGTCCTGACGCGGGTGTCCACCAACAAGTTCCGGTACTCACGGAACGGAGCGACGGAAGGATCTGGGCGCTTTCGCATCCGGCAAGACGCCGACCAGCGGTATTCGAGCAGCCTGCCTCGAGAATAGGGGCTGGAGGTAATTGATTAGCGCCCCATCCGGGGGATTGCGCATCTTTGGGCATCGTCTTAGACTGCGCCCATGCTCGATCCAAACGACCTCGCCGCCCTGAGCCGTGACGAACTCCTCGCGCTGGTGGCCGTCCTGTCTGAGCAGGTTGGCACGCTGGAGCGGCAGCTTGCAGACGTCACGGCCACCAGCGCGGCGCTCCGTCGAGAGATCGCCGACGCGTGTTCGCTCACGCTTCAGCAGAGTTGCGATTGCCCTCGTTCCGCTATTGCCCACATCGAGCCAAATAACCTTCGGAGGGAATCCCTCCGCGAAGCTCCGCTCGCGGAAGTCAGTGTCCTTGGAGACGATCGTGAGACCGTTGGTGCGAGCGAAGTCCCAAACTCGTTGATCCTCCGCTCCACGCAGACCCACGCCCTCGACGTGAGCGCTATCCGCATAGTCGCTGGCAAGCTGCTCCACCAGCCTGGGGCTCAGGTTCTCGTCGAACAGGAGTTTCATCCCACGGAGTTCGAAACACGTCGCTCGCGGGCTGCGGCAAAGGCAAGGCAGGCGCGAATGTCATCCCTGGTCAACTCCGGAAAATCGGCAAGCTCCTCCGACTCAGACATACCGCCGGCGAGGTACTCCAAGACATCGTATACAGTAATTCGCGTGCCCTTCACACACGGCTTGCCGCTTCGGATTGAGGGGTTCACTGAGATTCGGTCCTGCCAGTTCATGACCACACAACACCTTCTTTGATCAATCCAAGCGCTATCTGCTTCTATCGCCAATCGCATCAGGTGGGCCGCACTATCTCGACACCTTACCTTGTCCAGCCGTCGCAGCGCTTCCGCCGCCTTGCGAACGGAGTGCCCGCGATGGCGGCTCCGGTTCTTCTCGTACATGGGCAGCTTGGCGGTCCTGATGCCGCGGTCCGGCAGGACGAAGGCCGGGCCGAAGCCGCCCGCGCCACGCGGGGAAAGTCCCATTATACCCTCCACTGCCCAACCCGCTCCGCTTCAACCTACATGAACGTCCGTCTCGCCCTGCGTTATGTCCCCATTACCCGCTGAGGCAATGGCGTGTCACACCACTGGGGTACGTCTGCCCAGCGGTCGGGCCGCACTGCTGCCCGGGCCACGCCGTTTCCCTGCGGGTGGTCCCTGTAGGCGGCCACCAAGGTCGAACCGCCCCAAAGGAAACAGAACGTTTGCAGGAGGTCATCAACACCAACCGTGACAAGAGTGGCCACCCTTGTCAGGCACCGGCCACTCTGACAAGCCACACCACGCCATAGCGGCGATCACGCCGTCTGAGGCCCTCCGCCAGCGCCTGCAAGTGCTGGTCCCGTAGCTGTTTCCCCAGCCCTGCTGTAGAAGTTGGGTTAGCTGCATGTTCCATGCGCGTTGACCTTCGCCTGCGTGGCGGCGCGGGAGGACGATGGACTACGCAGCTCCTGGCGCTGATCGTTGATGAGGGGGTCTCGGCTGAGGGTGTTGCTCAGAAGAAGCTTGTCGCTGTTCCTTCAGTCGCTCCAGTACCCACATCCGGATGACGGTGGTTGGCCCCAGCCCTCGTTCATGGGCGTAGGCGCGCAAAGCCTCCAAAGTATCCTGATCCAGCCGGATCGTGATGCCCTTGGAGAGGTTCTTCGCAAATCGCGCCTTGACGGGTTTGAACTCGTCCTGGTAGTCGGCCATGTCGTGGGTGTCGAACCATCTCGCCTCTTCCTCTCGACTAGACAACTGTGGGATTCGGCTGGGCTGTTGTTCTCTATTCTTCGTCATTGTTCCTCACCTCCTCCTCGTGTCCGAGCATAAATGCGTCGTTCCCGTCTGCTCGCCGGCCGCGCCGTCACCACGTAATAGACGCCCGCTGTTTCGGTTGCATCAAGGACAACGGTCAGAATCCTGCCGGCGCGCGTCGGTCCAAATACCAAGAGCCGCCCCTGTTTGCCCGTCTCCACAACGGGATCGCCCTGGCAAACCGCTTCGACTTCTTCGGAAACCACGGCGTGACGAGCGATGTGCGCGACGTTGAACGGGTCCCAAACCAGGCGTCGGATGAAAAGCATCGCAGCAACAATTGTAACACAATGCGTCACGGCGATCCCACAGCATTCCCAGAACCCCCTGTGGGGAGCAAGATCGGCTCACCTGCGGACAGAATCCTTGCGAGCCTTCGGCCGAGGTCCTGCGGAATGGGAAGGCCGAGCGCGGCAACGTGCCAAACGCGGTTGAGATGCAATCTATCAGGTTGCGGAAGAATGGGGTTCTGCGGTTCTGAGGCGCGCTGAGGGCACCGGCTGAGGCCGCCCTCGGCGCTGTTTTGTGGCCTGGTACGTCGCTTTCCGGCGGCCCCGGGGGCCTTTTCAGGCCCTTGGGAGGGCCGCTGGGCAGACTCCGCCCCTGGTCAGGCCGTGTTGGTCACCGGC
>JACQUC010000064.1 GCA_016210495.1 Chloroflexota bacterium | reverse complement strand
GGTTGGGGGTCATGGGTCGGGGGTTGGGGGCCGGCACGGGAGGCGGCGGGAGATGGAGGTGGGTTTGTTTGGCAAGACGGGGTCGTGTCCGGCGCGTCAGGGTGTCTTTCGGTCGGATCGGGGGAATCGGACGTATCGTTAGACCGGGGAGGTAGAGAGCTCGGGATTGGTTGCTTGGGACTGGGGGCTGAGGTCTTTGTCCGAAAGACCTCAGGTTGGCTTGGCTGGCTTCGTTTGGCAAAAGCCGTGGCAGGGCGCTGGGCTTGCGTTTGGCTTCGTTCGGCAAAAACGGTGCAAGCCGATAGGCTCGTGTTTTGGGTTTGTTCGGCAGAAGTGGCGTACGGGGGTGTGGGAGAGGGTCGCGGGGCTGAAGCCACCGCGTCAGGCCGGCTGGCAGGTGATTGGGTTCGTTCGGAGGAAGTGGGCCGCGGGGCTGTGGGAGACAGTCGCGGGGCTGAAGCCGCCGCGTCTCCGAAGGAGTCCGGAGTCCTTCGGACAGGCCGGTTGGCAGGTGATTGGGTTTGTTCGGCAAAAACCGCCTCGGGCAGATAGGCTCGTATTTGGCTTCGTTCGGCAAGAGCGGGGGTTGGCATTTTAGGTTGATCTCCTATCGAGCAGTCAGCCGTCAGCTATCAGCTACCAGTGGTCGCCGCCGGCGAAGGTGGTGGCTGAGAGCTAAGGGCTGTCGGTTGGGATGGAAAAATATCCTCTCATATATATAATTCATTTGACCCCTTGAAAAACAACATTAGTGACAGGTGTCACGAGGAATTTTTCAAGATTGGTGGCGGGGGATTCGGGTGGATGGGTGGGACGTAGGAATTTGGCATTACCGTGCGAATTGAGGGCGCGCACGGAAGATGGCTGGCGGCAGGAGCGTGGGAAGGTCTGAACCGCAGATTTACGCAGATTAAGGGATTTCGCAGATACTGGATCCCCGTTGGTCCACTGGACGCAGTCGCTTGCTCTGTACGGCAAGGCGGGCGTAAGCGAGACAGGCTTTTACATCCTCTAGGGTGAGCCTGGGAAAGGCCGCAAAGAGGTCGCCGAGGTCCGGATTCTCTTCTAGGTGCCTTAGAACCAACTCCACGGGGATACGGGTACCCTTGACCACTGGCTTGCCAACCATGATGTTTGGATCGCGAATGATGCGCTCGTGGTGTTTCGGCTGTTCTCTCATAGGGGGTTGCTCTTCGTTAAGTGTTGGCGTCAGTCCTTTAGAGGCAGGACCTCGACCTCTTTCATCGGGTAGTCCTTAACGTTGTTCGTCACCACCACCGCTCCCTTTTCCTGAGCTACCGCCGCGACCAGCAGGTCGGTGGTGGAAAGAGGCGTGCCTTTGCGGCCAAACGCAAAACGCCAAGCTCCGGCCTGCTTGGCAGCGTCCCGGCTCTCCTCCCAGAAGCGGAGGGCATTGATGAACTCCTCCCAGGTGCTCCGCTGCTCCGGTGACAGCCCGGCGTAGAACTCAGCTACCACCACGGCGCAAACCCCGACCTCATCGCCGCCTTCAATCATCCGCATGATGCGAGAACTGGCGGGCTCGTGCCCCTTGGAAAAATCGATCAGCGCGGTGGTATCCAACAGGTAGCGCGTCATCGCTCCCTCCACGTCTTGGCGAGCTTCTCATCGTCCCGCCGGCGGGAGGTACGGACCCATTCGGCCGCAGATTCACTGCTTTCCCAGCCAGGGATATCCGCTCCCGCGAGCGAGCCCTTCAGCTTTCTAGCCGCCTTGACCAGTCTGGCCCGACTAAGCTTCTCCTCAACGGCCTCGGCGAAGAACCGGCTGCGGTTACGCGTGCCGACCAACTCATCGATCGAGTCGATCAGCTCCTTGGGGATAAGAACGTGTGTTCTCACCGCTTCTTTAGACATAGTGGCACCTTCTGCACCCACATTGATTGGGACTAGTATATCACACAGGCTAGACCAGGGGCAAGACTTGTATCGCTCCACAGCTTGGCCAGCACCTGATCAGGCGAATCCTGGTATATCTCCTGGTCAATCTCCGCTTTGTGGTCTTGCCTGGCAGGCAAAGCTGGTGCTACAATTGACGTGACGGTTCCACACTGAGCCTGGACCATTTTCCAGCTCGCAAAGGGGTGCTTAACAATGGTTGCTGATCGTGTAGAAATCAACCCTGCCGTTATGCTGGGCAAGCCCGTGATTCGTGGCACTCGAATCACCGTTGAACTCATCCTGCGTAAGCTCAGCGAGGGAGCCACCGTGGAAGATTTGCTCGATGCCTACCCGCGACTGACGCGGGATGATATCCGGGCGGCCTTAGCCTACGCTGCCGATTCGCTCGCTCACGAAACCATCGTGATGCAGCGAGCCGTATGAGGTCCCCTGTTCTGCGTTTCCTTGCGGATGAAAGCTGTGACTTCGCCGTTGTGCGTGCCCTCAGAGCGCTGGGGCACGACGTCCTGGCGGTGAGCGATGTGATGCAGCGCTCTGTGGACAGCGATTTAATAGCGCAGGCCGCGAGGGAACAGCGAATCGTATTGACCGAGGACAAAGACTTTGGGTGGCTGGTCTTCGTCAGCCACGCGGAATCGGCTGGCGTCATCTTGATTCGATTCCCCGGCAATGCACGCGATACGCTTGCCCGTACTGTTGTGGAACTCATCCAGGAGCACGGCGAGGCGCTGACGGGTGCCTTTGTCGTACTACAGCCCGGATATATCCGCATCACTCAAAAGCCCTTGCGGTAGGAATGCATCAAACTAGCGATAGCCATAGTGTCCTTCGCTCGTGTCTGCACATTTCCATCATTGGTGGCACTCTGCCAAGGGCATGGTTAACTAATACCCGAGGAAATGATCGCGGAAGGAAAGGACATTACCTTCCGCATTGACACTCTCGATCTCTTGGAGAGGCATGTGGCCCCGGTTGTGCGGACTGCCGCCGTCACGCCTTACGCTCTAACCATTGCGTGCGACCTTCTGCTTCTACTTTGGCCGGAGCACAAATCGCCGGACGCAAGCGCCTTCTGCATCGGCGCGTTTGGCGGCTAGCCGGGTTGCGCAGTCAGTAGCTCCAGGAAGGCCCGTGGGCTCAGGATGGTGATATCTTTGTAGGCACCTAGTCTTTGGAGTTTCTCATCGCCAGTGACAAGGTGGGTGACTCTGCCCGAGAGGGCGGTGGCCAAAATAAGATCGTCTTCCGGATGCGTGGCGACGCCGCGGACATGGTCGGTGATGGGGGTCTGGGTTGCCTGGTATCGTAGGAGCGCAGCGACGCGGCTGATCTGAAGCGGAGACAACCGCTGGCGAAAATAGGGCTGCCTGAATGTACGGATGATCTCGTTCCGCAGGTGCTCGGAGACGATCATTTCGTAACGCCCCTGGCGCCAAAGACGTATGAGCAGGCCGGGGATGCTGTCGGGTTTACGCAGACCGGCAAAGCCAGACGCTACGGTGTTGGCGTCCAGAACTGCACGAATCACGACGCGCGCGCGACACGCTCACGTCGAGGTCGTTGTTTCCGCCGCACAGCCGTGAGCGCCCGTGCCACTTCGCGTTCTATCTCCTCTTTGGGTACATCCTCGAAGGCTTCGCCGATCTCATCGAGGACGGCAAAGTCCTTTTGGCGTTGCTCCTCCAAGAAGGTAAGCCGCTCCAAGTCTCGGGCGGAGATAATCCCTGCCACGGGAATCCCGCTCTTCTCGACCAGGACCCGAGCTTCGCCGCGAAAGACCTGGTTTAGGAGCTGGCTGAATTGCTGCCGGGCTTCGGACGCCTTCATCGTTTTAGTCAAAATCGGCTCGCGCTCTCGCATTTCGCCTCCCCCAACACTGTCATCTTGTGTACAAAATAGCACAATCAGGGCTAGAGGTCAAGAGAGCGAGTTGGCCCCAAATCAGTGAGTGAACTTTGATTTAGCACACAGCAGGTCAGCCGCACGGTGCTTGGTATGCGTTAGCGTCAGGGCACTGGAGGAATCAGGGCCTGCGCGCACAGATCTGAGAGGG
>JACQUC010000068.1 GCA_016210495.1 Chloroflexota bacterium | reverse complement strand
CCCATCCCCTCTCCCAGAGGGAGAAGGGATGGGAGGGCGCGCTCGTATGCTCTCGACACGTTGCCGGCGTGAAGCTTGCGACTGCTTACGCCGACAGGTGGAAGCTCTTCCAGGGAATGAGAACCCGCTCGAGCTCGTCCAGTATGAGTGACGAGATGTAACCCAGTATCGAGATGACGATGAGACCTACGAACATAGACTCGACGGAGAACGTCTGCCACGACTGCCAGATGAGATAGCCAATGCCGCTCTTGGCACCCACGAACTCGGCGGCGACGATCAGCAACAGGGCGACGCCCCAGCCCAGGCGAAAACCGGCGAACACTAGCGGCAGCGCCCCGGGCAACGCGATCGTGAGGTACATGTCCTTTCGGCTAGCACGAAAGTTCTTGCCCACGTCGAGATAGATCTGCTCGATGTTCATCACCCCAGCCATTGTGTTGATCAGCACCAGGAAGAACACACCAATGGCCACGATGACGTACTTGGACATCTCACCCAGGCCGAAGATGAGCATGATCAGGGGCAAGATGGCTATCTTCGGAATAGGGTAGGTGGCGGCGACCATCGGGTAGATGGCCGCCCGCACGATCGGCGAGAGGCCCATAATCAGCCCGAGAATCAGCGCGGGCAAAGCTCCCAGGACGAACCCCAATCCGATCCTGACGATGCTGGCCGACAGATGGTTAACCAGCTCGCCTGAGCTGATAAGAGCGCTGAAGGTGCCGACAATGGACGAGGGCGCGGGGAAGAATCGAGCGTCCAACAGCGTGAGCTTGACTGCCAGCTCCCAAAGGACGACCAGCAGCAGTGGCGAGAATATGGAAAGAAGGCGCTCGACGACGTCGCCCCTCAGGTGAAATCCCTTTTCCGACGGGGCTCGCACCGAGACCTCGCCCGATGCCATTCGAATCTGGCCGTCTGCCTCTGAAGTTCGGCTGGTACTCATTCTGCACCCTCTTCCTTTTTAGCTTTCAGCACTTCGTCCCGCAGATATTCCCAGATGCGCAAGAACAGCTCGCCGAATTCGGGCTTTGCACGCAACTCGTAAACCCTGCGCGGCCGGGGAAAATCCACGGGCACATCCGCTTTGACCTTGCCGGGGTGCGCCGTCATCACGATCACTCGGTCGCTCAACACGATGGCCTCGTCGATGCTATGGGTGATGAAGATGACTGTCTTCCGGGTCTCATCCCAGATCCTGAGCAACTCTTCCTGGAGCAGCAGCTTGTTCTGCTCGTCCAGGGCGGCGAATGGCTCGTCCATCAGAAAGATCTCGGGGTCGTTGGCAAAGGCCCTCGCCACGCTAACGCGCTGCTTCATACCACCCGAAAGCTGGAACGGATAGGCGGTCGCGAATTTTCTGAGCCCTACCTTGTTGATGTAGAACTGCGCAATCTCATCCCTCGTCTTCTTGTCGACGCCACGCATTCTCAAGCCGTACGTGATGTTGTCCGTGACCGTCATCCAAGGGAAAACCGACTGCTCCTGGAAGATCATCGAGTTAACCGGGCTGCTGCGGTCGCGGTGACCCACTGATATGCCTCCCGAGGTTGGCGTTTCCAGGCCACCCAATATGCGCAGCAAAGTGGTCTTGCCGCAGCCACTCGGCCCGACGATGCACAGGAACTGGCCCTCGGGAATCGTAAGGGACACCTCGTCAAGCGCAATAACCTTTGCCTGTCGGACATCAAAAATCTTGGTGAGCCCGTCGATACGCACTTTTGACGATGCACTAGCCATTTGCGAAGCCGAAGCCTCCTTTCCAAGCCTGCTAATGTTTGTATCCATCATGGCGAATCACCCCCACAAAGCTTTTCATGCCGACGATTTGACGCCGGTGGCCGATTGGGAAGGAAGATATTCGTGGTGACAGTTGGGACAAACCGTCGGAAAACCCTCCAGCGAAATGAGAGAGTGCCCAACGTAGTACCGGAACCCACATTTCGGACACGTAAGGTAATATACCTTTCCCATCGTTCCTCCTACATTCTTTCGGTGACGATCTGATCGAGCTGACTGAGCGCCAAGAAGTCCTCGAGCCTCACGCGCTCGTAGGCTTCCCCTGAGATCGTGTTCCGTTCGGCAAACGCTTCCTGGGCAGGCTTGGTACAATCCAGGCCACCCTTGGTGGTAACGGCTTCGACAATGGTCGGGTCCAGCTCGGATCCCCGGGTTCCTGTAAAGACAAGGAGGTCCTTGTCCCACTGCGTCCGCGTGGCTATCGCAAACAGAACTTCACGCTCATCAAAGATGTTGATATCATCATCGAAAGCGAAAACGTGCTTGAGTCGATAGTCCACGGGCAAGGCCGCCATAATGGCCTCCCGAGCGTCACCCCGCCGCGGATTAGTCAACTGCAAATAACCGTGAAAGCGGCAGGTGGCCGAAAGCGGAACATAGACGCTGGAAAGAGATGGCACGACCCTTTTCACGGCTTCGTAGATCGCCCCCTCGATGCCGAATCCGCCCATAACCTGGTTGTCCGGGTGGCCGACGAGCAGATCGTGCCAGTATGCGCCCTTGCGATGGGTAATGGCGGTCACTTCGAACTGCGGGTTTGGAATCTGGGGGCCCATGTAGCCCGTGTATTCGCCGAAGGGTCCCTCGGGATACCGCCGCCAGTCCCTCGCAATGCCCTCCACTATCACCTCCGCGTCCGCCGGGACGAGGAAGTCATCGCCCAGCGTCTCCGACGGGACCAGCCGCAGGGGCTCCCCAAGCAGTCCGCCTATGGCGTCGTAGTGGCTCTCGGGATAGGCAAGCCTTGCCTGCGCCCCCAGGCAAGCCGCCGGATGATGGCCGATCCAGTACGCCAGTGGCATCTCCTGGCCTCTAGCCTCGTACTTGTTCATGTTCTGCCGGTTGTGGGTGTACGTGGTAAGATAGAACCTGACGGTTCGCCTGTCGATAATCCAGCCCCGGTGCAGGGCGCAGTTGTCGATCCCCGTGTCAGGATCGTGGATCACCATAAAGCCCCCCGTGAAGTAGGGCCCGGGGTCCATAGCGTGGTGAATCAAGGCTGGATACTGCGTAAGATCGATGGCCTCACCCGTGGCCACCACTTCTTTCACCGGCGCCTCGGACCTGGAGATAACCACCGGCGCAATCCTCTTGTCGCGCGTCTTCTCGCAGTAGTCCATGCCAACCATGCGGTAGGTGGAGCCAATGGCCTCGGCGCATCGGCTTCTGCTGGCCATCAGATTCGTGACCAGCGGCAAGGCTGATTTCTGGCCGCCCGCGGTGGTGATGTTGTGGCAGATGACGATGGGGTATCTGCCCTCCCTCTCGAGCTTGGTCACGAGGGCGGTAACTTCTTGTTTGCAACTTATCGGCTTCTCGATGTGAAGCACTTCGTCGGGATGGGCCGCCTCGTACTCCCGTATATAGCTTCTCAGGTCCTTTGGCATTAGCTCCTCCTCGAACGACTGGACGCCACGTCGCCAGCCCTCTTGCCTACATCTTCTCGACGGCCATGCGACTGCGCTGGCCAGGGTCCACGAAGTCCGCTATGTGCACCCTCTCGTAAACGTCGCGAGCCACGCTATTCCTCTCTGCGAAGGCCTGCTGCGGTGGCTTAGTGCAGTCCACGGCAGCTTTGGTCGTGAGCTCCTCCGCTATCGACGGGTCCAACTCCGAGCCTCGCGTGTTGGGAAAGATTTGGATATCCTGGTCCCATTGCGTTCGGGTGGCGAGAGCAAAAAGCATCTCGCGATCGTCGAAGATGTCGATATCGTCGTCGACGACAAAAGCGTGCTTGAAGCGCCAATCGACGGGCAGGGCGGCCATGGCGGCCTCTCGCGCATCGCCGCGCCGGGGGTTTTCCAGTTGCAAATAGACGTGGAATCTGCACTGGCCCGATAGAGGCAGGTAAACCTTCGACAACGACGGGACACGCGGCTTGACCGCATCGTAGAGGGCCGCCTCGAGTGCAAAAGCGCCGGTCACTAAGACGTCCGGGCCCGTCAGGGAAATGGCGTGCCAGTAGGCCTGCTCGCGGTGCGTGATCGCCGTGACCCTCATCTGGGGATTCGGGATCTGCGGTCCAAGGTAGCCGGTGTACTCGCCGAAAGGACCTTCCGGATAGCGTCCGCCTGCCTCCAGAACTCCCTCCACCACAAACTCCGCGTCTGCCGGAACGAGAAAATCGTCTCCGAGGCTCTCTGATGAGACCATACGCAGCGGCTCGCCGAGCAAGCCACCCATCGCCTCAAAATGGCTCTCGGGATAGCCCAGCTTCGCCTGGGCACCAAGGCAGGCCACAGGATGGTGTCCCATCCAGTAAGCCACCCTCATGTCCTCACCGTTTGCCTCGAACTTGGCGAAGTTGAGGCGCGAGTGGCTGAACGGTGTCAGGTAAACCCTAACAATGTTCTTCTCGATGATCCAGCCCCGCTGCAAGCAGGTGTTATCGATGCCTGTGTCGGGATCGTAGGTGGTAAAGAAACCGGCAGTGAAATACGGCCCGGGGTCCATGTAATGGTGCACGATGGCAGGGTAGGCGAAGAGGTCTATCTCCGCGCCGGTCTTGACGACTTGCTTCACCGGCGCTTCGTGCCGCAGAACGACCACCGGTTTCGTCCTGGCCGCCGTCTTGCGCATATAGTCGATGCCCACACGCTCGAAGGAGGAGCCGATGGCTTCGGCGCACCGGGTTCGACTGGCCAGCAGGTTGATGATCAACGGGTTCTCGCATCTCTTACCCTGGACGTTGAGGACATTATCGAACATAAGAATGGGGTACTTCTGCGCTTCCTCGAGCTTCTGCACGATCACGGAGACCTCGTGCTGGCAACTGATCTCTGTGCCCACGCGCACAAGCTGGCCCGGGTGTTTCTCCTCGTATTCCGCTAGATAAGTCCGCAAATCCTTCGGCATCGTCACCTCCGACACTGTTCAATCACAGATCACTCCTCGATGAGAGGGCTATCCTCTTGCCGAAATCTCTCGCCACAATAAGGGCAGAGCAGTAGGTGCTTGGCATGCCGGAAGTCCCCATAATGGCAATAGAACTTGCCGGCACACTCAGGACACGTGACCCAGAAAATCCTCGCCACCGCGGCGTCTACCTCCAGCCACCTGCCGCGACGTCTCGCAGGGCAAGAAATCCTCCAGCCTCACGCGGTCCAAAGCCTCGGGCGGGACGTCGAGTCTCTTCGCGAAGGGCCGTTGCACCGGCCTGGTGGCGTCGATAATAAGCTTCGCCCCCATTATATCGTCTGTTTGCGACGGGTCAAGGGCATTGCCCTTGGAGTTTCTGATGATATCCACATCCTGGTCGGCCTGGGTACGTGTAGCGACTGCCCAGAGAACTTGCTGCTCGTTGAAAGGGTCGATGTCCGCGTCGACGACGACGACGTTCTTCACGAAATCGCAGTCGCCGAGCACGATGAGTGCTGCCTGCTTGCTTTCGCCATCGACCATCTTGTCGATGGCGAGGTAGCAATTATACCTGCCGCAGCCGGAGATGGGAAGGTGAATGGCCTTCACCGTAGGCACGACCCCTTTTACACGATTGTACAGGCTGCCTTCCTTTGGTATGCTTCCCAGTATCCAGGTGTCTCGGTGGCCGACGAAGGTGTCCTGGTAGACGGCGCCCTGCCGATGGGTAACGGCGGTGACCTCGATGACGCGGCTGAGCCGCTGGGGTCCGTAGTAGCCCGGAAACTCGCCGAACGGCCCCTCTGCTTCGCGGATGCCGGGCAAGACCTTGCCCTCGATAAGGATGTCCGCGTCGGCGGGAACGAGGAATTCATCGCCCCAGGTCTCGGAAGGCGTGAGTGCCAGAGGCTGGCCCATCATCGAGCCGATGATCTCGTAGTCGTCCTCGCCGAAGGGCGAAACGTTCAGCGCGCCGAGGTAGAAGGCGGGGTGGTGGCTCACGACGATGACGACGGGCGTAAGAAGGCCCCGCTCCTCGAACCGCCGGGTGATCTGCCAGTTGTGGCGCGGCGACATCCAGAGCCCGAGGGTGCGCGGCCCCTGGTACATCGTGCGCAAGAAGGCAGTGTTATAGGCGCCGCCGACGGGATCGCGCATCACAAGGGCCATGTCTATGTAGGGTGCAGGGTCCATGCCGTGATGGCGCACGATGGGAAAATCGCGGAGGTCCACGTCGTCGCCGGTGCGGACGACGGCTTTGACGGGGGCTTTCTCCTTCGTAACCAATTCGGGTCGCGCCCGAGCGGCCTCGCGCCTGGCATACTCCAGGCTCAACGGGAGCTGCCACGCGTCGGGGGGAAGGCCGAGCGCCAGGGCACACCGCGCGCGAGAGGCGAACACGTTGGTCACCAGCGGGAACTGCGAGATCTCGCCTTTGAGATTCTTGGGTCGTTCGAACAACACCAGCGGGTACTGGTCATCGTTTTCCAGGTGCTGAAGGATCGCCGTAGCGTCGAAGTCGGCGGGGCTGAGGGGCTTTGTGATGCGCACCATCTCCCCAGGAAACTCCTCCTGGAGAAATCTCAGGAACGAGTGAAGATTCGCTTTCACATCATCTCCTGCATCAATCCGGGCTTCTCAACTTGAAGCGCTGGATCTTGCCTGTCGCCGTCTTGGGCAAACCATCCACGAACTGGATCCAGCGGGGATATTTGTAGGGCGCGATGCGCATCTTGACGAAGTCCTGCAGGTCGCGCGCCAGCCCGTCCGCCGGAACCATTCCGTCCTTCAAAACCACGAAGGCCTTTGGCTTGACCAGCTCGTCTTTGTCCATAGCGCCCACTACGCCGCATTCCAGCACCGCGGGGTGCTCCATCAGCGTGTTCTCCACCTCGACCGGCGAGACCCAGATGCCACCAGCCTTAATCATATCGTCGGACCTTCCGGCGTACCAGTAATAGCCGTCCTCGTCCCGATGATACTTGTCGCCGGTGACGATCCAATCGCCCACGATGGTCTGCTTGGTCTTCTCGTGCTTGTTCCAGTAGTAAGCGGCGATGCTTTCGCCCTTGATCAGCAGATTGCCCACCTCGCCAACGGGGACCTGCCTGTCCTCCTCATCGACGATTCTGGCTTCATAGCCCGGCACGAGCTGGCCGCTGCTGCCGGCGCGGACCGCGCCCGGCCGGTTCGACAGGAAGATGTGCAAAATCTCCGTCGATCCGATGCCGTCGAGGATCTCGACGCCGAATCTATCGCGCCAGCGTGTGAAGACCGCCTTCGGCAGCGCCTCGCCGGCGGAGATACAAAGGCGAATGGAGCTCAGGTCGTATTTTTTCTCCGCGTCCTCGACCTGCAGCATCGCCGCGTAGGCCGTGGGAACGCAAAAGAACAGAGTTGGCCTGTACCTGGTGATGACCTCGAAGATCTTCGCGGGCTCAGGGCGGCCAGGGTACAGGACCGTCGAGGCGCCCACCCGGAAAGGAAAATAGAGGGCGTTGCCCAGCCCGTAGGCGAAGAACAGCTTCGCCACAGAGAAGGTGACGTCGACTTCGGAGATGCCCAGGATGTTCCTGGCATACAGGTCGGCACAGTAGATCATGTCGTGCTGCAGGTGCACCGCGCCCTTGGGAAAGCCTGTCGTGCCGGAGCTATAGAGCCAGAACGCCGCGTCGTCCTTGCTCATTTCCTCTGCCTCGAGCTCCGCCGAGGACTTATCGACAAGTGCCTGGTAGCTGAGCTGGCCGGGCTTGGCCCTGCCCACGACGACCAGGTGCTTCAGATGCTTGAGGTTTCCTCTGACCTCCTCGATCTGCTCGGCCAGACTCTCGCTTGCTACGACGGTAGCGGCCCGGCTGTCGTTCAGCAGGTATTCGTAGTCGGGTGGCCTGAGCATAGTGTTCGTTGGAATGGGGACGGCGCCGATTTTGATGGCGCCGAAGAACGAGCTCACGAACTCGGGGCAGTCGAAGAGCAGCAGGACAACGCGGTCCTCGATTCCAACCCCCAGGCCCCTGAGGGCGTTGCCGGTCTTGTTCACCAGCGCCAGAACGTCGTTATAGGTAAGCTGGCGGTCCTCGTAGTAAATGGCCACCTTCTCGCCACGCCCCTTGGACACGTTCTCGTCAACAAAGAAGGTGGCCACGTTAAGCCTATCGGGAACACGAATCTCGGGAGCCACCAACTCAACTTCGGCCAATCCGCTCTCCTCCTGACAGAGCTATGCAGAGCTTCCCAAACCCGCCCACCTCTCGAAGAGGCTGTGATCTATGTCAAATCTATCGAGAATCTTGCCTACCGTATGGTTGACGATGTCGTCGATGGTCTTGGGCTTGTGATAAAAAGAGGGCACTGGAGGTAGAATGATGGCCCCCATCTGCGCCAGCTCGAGCATCTGCCTGATGTGCCCCACGTGGAGGGGCGTTTCTCGGAGGACGACGACCAGCGGTCGGCCTTCCTTCATCGTCACGTCTCCGGCGCGCACGAGCAAGTTGGTGTTGTAGGAATTGGCAAGGGCAGACATGGATTTGATGCTGCAAGGAGCGATCACCATACCGTTTGTTTTGAAGGAGCCACTGGAGATCTTCGCGCCTATGTCGGCGTCGTCGTAGACGAAGTCCGCCAGCGCCTCGATTTCCTTGGCCGTTGTGCCGATCTCGTGCTCAATGGTGCGCTTGCCGGGGTCGCTGATCACCAGGTGGGTCTCCACCTCTTTGGCAGCGCTAAGCACCTCCAGCAGCCTGACCCCGTATATGGCCCCGGTAGCACCCGAGATGCCGATAACTAGTCTCATCTATCCTCCGTTCAGCCTCCTGGTAACCGCCTTAGGTTGAGCGAGGGCAAAACAACGAAACGACTCTCCCGAGGCTTGCACGAAAGTATGCTTTCTGCCGACCGACCCTCTCGCACAGAGCATGCTTTTCCGCGCAAGTTAGGGTCGCAGACGTTCGGGAAAGACCTGGCGTGCAAAACTGACAATCAAAGGCGCAGGGTTTTGCGACGGGCAAAGCTTAGCATGAAAGAAATGGGGTGTCAAGGGCTGCCCGCCACCGATCTTGCTAGTCCTTTTTCTCCTGGCCGTAGCGGGCGATGCGGTCGCCCAAATCGTGAAAGAACCGGGCGAGGTCTGCCTGTGTCTTCTGTCCGGTGGGGCCCCGCAGCGTCTCCTCGATCTTGTCACCGAGCTCGTCAAACGCCTTGGAGAACTCCGCTTGAACCCGCTTCCCCGCGGGGCTCTCCACGGCCTTGTTGATCTCGGTCCCCAATCTATCGAAGCCCTTCTCGATCTTCTCGCGCACCTGCTGGCCCTCGGGTTTTTCGAAGGCCCGTTCGATATCCTTGCCCAGCTCCTCCAGCCTCCGCTCCAGGTTCTTTGCCTCGGGGCTCTGGAGCGCCGCCTCGATTCTCTTGCGGAGCGCCTCCGGGTCTTCCCACCAGCGCTTCGCGGGTTGTTCCTCGGTCATGTCTGGCTCTCAGCCTCCATTTTGGTTTTTTCTTCCTCGATCAAGATCCTGCGCAGGACCTTGCCGATCAAGGTCTTGGGCAACTCCGTGCGAAACTCCACCGCGGTGGGCACCTTGTAGCGGGCGATTCTGCCCCGACAGAACTCGACGATCTCTTCCTCCGTGGCGGTTTCGCCATCATTCAGCACGACGTAGGCCTTCACGGTCTCCCCCCGGTACCGGTCTGGCACCCCGGCGACGACGGCCTCCTTGACCTTCGGATGCTGGAAGAGCACCTCCTCGACGTCGCGAGGGTAGATATTGTAGCCACCGGCAATGATCATGTCCTTCTTCCGGTCCACGATGAAGAAGTACCCGTCCTGGTCCATCCTGGCGATGTCGCCGCTGTGCAGCCATCCGTTGCGCAGAACGCGCGCCGACTCCTCCGGCATGTTCCAGTAGCCCCTCATTACCTGTGGGCCACGCACCACCAGCTCCCCGACCTCCCCGATGCCGAGGTCCGCCAGGCCCGTGTCGACGTCGACGATCTTGGCCTCGACATCAGGAAAAGGTAGACCGATGCTGCCCGCCTTGCGCAGGCCGTAGATCGGGTTGCTGTGGGTAACCGGCGAGGCCTCGGTCAGTCCGTAACCTTCGACCAGTTTTCCCCCCGTTAGCTCCTCAAACCTTTGCTGCACCTCCACCGGCAGCGCGGCTGCTCCACTGATGCAGGCCCGGATGGATCTAAGGTTGTACCTGGCCACATTCGGGGCGTTATTGATGGCGACGTACATGGTGGGCACCCCAGGGAAGATGGTCGGCCTGTGCTTGTTGATCGTCTTGAGCACGTCGTGAAGGTCGAACCGAGGCAAGAGGACGAGCGTCGCCCCGCACGAAACGCCCATGTTCATGGCCACGGTCATGCCGTAGACGTGAAAGAAAGGAAGGACGGCGAGCATCACCTCCTGGCCATCTTGCAAGTCGGTCAGCCAGCGGCGCGTTTGCACGGTGTTCGCGACGAGGTTGGCGTGCGTAAGCATCGCGCCTTTGGACAAGCCGGTCGTGCCGCCCGTGTACTGGAGCAGCGCAACATCGTCGGCCCCGACGTTCGCCACGTGCGACCTGCCGGCGTAGGTTTTGAGCAAGTCGGTGAACGAGTAGCTGCCCGGCCCGGCGTCGACCTTTACACGATGCCCGTCCTTTTTCTCTTTCGCCAGCGTGAACAGAAGGCGGATCAGGGGCGGAAAGAAGTCCTTGATGTTGGTGACGATGACGTTCTTCACCGCCGTGCGGGGCTGCACCTTTCGGAGGATCGGATAGAACTTGGTCAGGGTCACGACTGTTTCGGCGCCCGAGTCGCGGAACTGGTGCTCCAACTCGTGCTCGACGTAGAGGGGGTTGGTCGGAACGAGGACGGCCCCGGCCTTGAGCGCCCCATAGTAGGCGATGACATCCTGGGGGCAGTTGGGGAGCAGTAGCGCCACCCTGTCATCCTTTCTGACGCCTATGTCCGCCAGCGCCGCGGCGAACGCGTTGCCCGCTTCGTCGATCTGCCGGTAGGTCAGCGTCGCCCCCAAAAAGACGGTGGCCGCCCTGTTGGGGAACCTCTTGGCAGATTCCTCCAGCAACCGATGAAGGGGCACGAGAGGATAGTCGATGGTGCGAGGTGCGCCCGGTTCGTAGTGCCGGTGCCATGGCCTCTCTGCCGCACCTCCACCGTCCGGCTTTGCCGCTAAGACGTCCTTTGTGTCCACGTTCACCGCCTCCTTAGTAGACAATCATCTTCTTTCGCCGTCAGCACAACCATTTTAGCAGTGCGAGGGGACAAATGGAAGTGGACAAATGGGACGGATAGGGCCGATACAGCACTTGACCATTTCAACCAAAAGCGCTAACATTCTTCTAGCGGATAGACGGCAGCAATACAGGCGAAAGGATTCGTCCGGCACTAATGAACTTTTTTGGCATCGGCCCCGGCGAGCTGATCCTCATTCTCGTCATCGCTCTCATTGTTTTTGGTCCCGGCAAGCTGCCCGAGGTCGGCAGCGCGCTGGGCAAGGGCATTCGTGAGTTTCGGCGGGTAACCGGCGAGGCGACGCAGGAGCTCACGAAATCTATGGAGATCGAGACGCGGGAGGTAAGGCCGCACACTGGACGAGCGTGCGCCGCCTGCGGCACCTGGAACCCGGTCAGCAGCAAGTTCTGCGGCCAGTGCGGCGCAGACCTGGCACTATCTACCACGTATCACACCCCTATCGATCAGTGAGATCCGGAGGCAAACTCATCTGAAGATACTGGTTACCGACCCCATCGCTAAAGAGGGCCTCGACCGCCTGTGCTGTGAGGCCGAGGTCGACGTTGCACTGGGACTGAGCCCTATCGATCTGGTGGCACGAATAGGCGAATACGATGCCCTGGTGGTGCGCTCCGAGACGAAGGTCGCGGCTCCCGTCATCGAGGCAGGGAACAAGCTGAAGGTAATCGGCCGTGCCGGGGTCGGCGTCGACAACGTCGACGTCGAGACGGCCACGAGCAAGGGCATTCTGGTGGTGAACTCGCCCGGGGGCAACACCACCGCCGCCGCGGAGCACACCATCGGCCTGATCCTGGCCCTGAGTCGCAACATACCCCAGGCCAACGCGGCGCTCCACAGCGGCAAGTGGGAGCGCTCCAGGTTCACCGGCGTCGAGGTGCTCAACAAGGTGATCGGCATCGTCGGCCTTGGCCGCGTCGGCACGGAGGTGGCACGCCGGGCGCAGGGCCTGCTGATGCGGGTCGTGGCCTTCGACCCCTTCCTGTCCGAGGAAGCCGCGCACAAGCTCGGGGTCGAGATGCTGCCTTTGCAGGACGTGCTGCACAGGGCCGACTACCTGACGGTGCACGTGCCACTGACATCGGAGACGCACCACCTGCTTGGCAGCCGCGAGCTGTCGCTGATGAAGACAGGCGCCCGCCTGATCAACGCGGCGCGGGGAGGAATCATCGATGAAGGGGCGCTTTTCGATGCCCTGCGGAGCGGGCATCTGGCCGGGGCGGCCCTGGACGTCTTCGAAACCGAACCGCTGTCGGCTACAAGCCCTCTGCTGACCGTGCCCAACGTGATAGTGACGCCTCATCTCGGGGCGGCGACGAAGGAGGCGCAGGTCAACGTGGCGGTCGACGTGGCGGAAGACGTCCTTGCCGCGCTGCGCGGCGAGATCGTCCGCAACGCCGTCAACCTGCCTCCGGTTCCCCGTGAGGTGCTGCGGCAACTGGAGCCCTATCTCATCCTGGCGGACAAGATGGGGCGACTGCTGGGATACCTGGCCGGCAGCGCCGTGGACAGGCTGGAGGTGCAGTATGCCGGAGAGGTGTCCGAGAAGAACACGGCGCTCTTGACGCTGGCCGCACTTCAGGGCCTACTGGCCCCGCAGTTGACCGAGCCCGTCAATCTGGTGAACGCGCCGGCCATTGCCAGGCGCAGAGGCATTCTGGTGTCGGAGCGGCGCACCAGCGCCGCCGAGGGATTCGCCAGCCTGATCTCGGTGGAGGTCGGCACGCGGACCGGGACACGCTCTGTTGCCGGCACGCTGTTCGGAGCCGGGGAGCCGCGGATCGTCCGCATCGACCAGTACCGCGTCGATTTCGAGCCCTTCGGCTATATGCTCATCGACTCCCACGTCGACAAGCCGGGGATGATCGGCAAAGTCGGCACCATACTGGGCAGTTGGCACATCAACATCGCGGGTATGCAGGTCGGTCGCAAATCGCCAGGGGGCAGGGCCGTGACCGTCCTGTCCATCGACGACCCGATACCATCCGAGGTGCTGGATCAGCTTCGGGCGGTGGACGGGATAGACGATCTCAAGTTTGTCGACCTCGGCAACCGGCACCGCGCCGGATAGCCGGCCGCGGCACTACAGGAGGTAGAGGAGTTGGCAACGCAGATTGGGCAATCACTCCATTTTGTTTTCGGCTGCGCGCGCCGAACGCTCGCGGCAGGGCGCAGGCTCGCCAAGACCCGTAGGCTTTCATTCGTATGCCTGTTGGGCATCGTGACTACAGTGGCCATCGGCACGGGCGCCGCGTGCGCGCCCACACCCGCCGCCCCGCCCACCGTGACGGGACCGGGCGCGACGACTCCCGGGGACGTGCCGGTGCCCGCGCTCACCGCCGGTCCGAGCGGACCAGGCCCAGCAGCCGCGCCGTACCCGGGGCCCGGCGCTCCCGCCGGCGCGACACCCGCGCCGTCGGCGCCCCAATCCTATCCGGCCCCCGGCCCGACGAGTCCGCCGCCAACGCCAGCAGCCTATCCAAAGCCCTGACCGGAGGGCTTCCCCGGGTCTTTTCAAAGCCAAAACCGAGACGGCGGATATTACTCGCGCAAACGTCCAGACTCTGCCGGCGGCAGGGTTCATCACGAAGACACGGAGACCACAAAGAGTGGCGCTGTAAAGGCCCTTTGTGAGCTTTGTGCCTTTGTGGTGAACTACGGGGCGGGGAATTCTCACACAGGCTGAATCTTTGCTTGCTCGACGCACTTGACATCCAGGTCAAATAATGTATTATGGTGCGGGGTGGAATGGGGGGATGTCGCTCGTTGACGTAGCGTGGAGGTAGGTAGTTGAGGCGGGCCATCTTTTCCGTGGTCTTAGCCCTTTTTGCCTTGGTCGCGGTACTTTCTTTTCCCCAGGAAGCAAGCGTTCAGCAGGAAGAGCTGTTCTTTTCGGAAACCAGTTTTTTCATTCGGATTCCCAAGTTCATCGAGTATTTCCGCGCCAGGGGTGGCGTCAGGACCTTCGGCTTCCCCATCTCGCGCGATTTCCAGTTGCTCGGGTTTCGCGTACAGTTCTTTCAGCGACACGTGCTGCAGATCGACGGCCGGGGCAACGTGACGATTCTCAACCTGCTGGGATCCGACTTGATGCCGTTTACGAGCATCAACGGCGCCGTGCTGCCGGGGGTCGACCCGCAGCTAACGGCCTCGGCTCCTCCCGTGGGCACGCCCAACTACGATACCGCCATCATCGACTTCGTGAGACAAAACGCGCCCAACGAGTTTCAGGGCTTGCCGGTGAACTTCCTCGACACGTTTCTCAACACGGTCAGACCGGAGGACATCTCGCCGAGCGGCCAGATCGATCCAGCTATCTTGCCACTGATCAACCTCGAGATATGGGGGGTTCCCATCAGCCGGGCGGCCCCCGATCCGAACAACCAGGATTTCGTCTACCAGCGCTACCAGCGCAACCTGATGCACTTCGACAGGGGCAAGAAGGTGACACAGGGGCTGCTGCTGGCGCAGTTTTTCAAGGCCATGATCACGGGGAAGGGCCTGCCGCCGGACCTGGATCAGCAGGCGCGCGGCAGCCGCTTTTACAAGCAGTGGAACAACGATATGCCCAACGGCCTGAACCGGCCCAACGAGCTCCCCGACACCAACATGAAGGGCGCATTCGACACCGAGTTCCCTCCGGGTATGCCGACGCCCACGCCGACGCCGACCAATACGCCGACGTTCACGCCGACGCCCGGCACGCCAACGCCCACGCCGATCGCGCTCGGGCCGAACTGCAACTTCGACGGCGAGATCATCTTCGTGCCGCAGACGCCGGTGGCCGGCAACGTGCTGACCATCACCGTCACGGCCGGCACTTCCTACAACAGCGTCAAGCTGGTCGGCCCCGGCTCGCCCCATTTCATAGGCGCGGGCAGCGGCGGGCGTGGCTTCGTCTGGCAGTGGCGCGCTCTGGTGCAGGAGACCGGGCTGTTCAACTACGACTTCTTCATCAACGATTCGCAGTTGTGCGTTACCGGGTTCGTGAACCCCGGCGGCGCCACGCCGATACCGGGGGCCACGGCCACGCCAACACTGCCACCGCCGCCGGCTATTACGAGCGTCCTTCCTTCCGCCGGTGCCAGACCGGGCGACGCCGTGACGATTTCTGGCAACAACTTCGGCTCTTCGCAGGGCGCAGTGGGTGGAATTGTCATCGTCGGCGGGCAGGTCGCGACGGTGTCCAGTTGGGCCAACAATCTGATCGTGGCGGTTGTGCCGGTGAACGTGACCACGGGCGCCAGCACCATCAACGTCGTGTCCTCGGGCCAGAGCAGCAACGCGTTTTCTTACACGATATTGCCCCCGCCGACGCCGACGGCGACGGCCACGCCGGTGGTGGCGCAGATCGCGTCTATCAGCCCGCCTACAGGGGCGCCACAGGGTACCTTTATTACGATAAGCGGGAATAACTTCGGCGGTACCTCGAATGTGGTGTTCATAGGTAGCGTCCAAGTCGCACCAACCTCCTGGACGAATACTTCTATAGTCGTGGTTGTTCCTGCTGCGACGATTGTCCCTGATGGTCCCACGCAGATACGTGTCCAGCCGTCAGGAGGACCGCTCAGCGCACCATTTGACTACACCATCCTGTAGGCTTGAGGGAGCGCGTGTCGGTCGCCGGCCTGAAGGGTGTGGCCGGGGTAGAAGGCTGCTGTGGGCTGCCACGAGAGGTACGTAGAACGCACCGATGCGGAGCCTCTGGGAATCGGCAATCGGTTCTGCCAGGGGAAATGCAGTGCAGGCGATGATACGGCCCTCACCCTAACCCTCTCCCAGAGGGAGAGGGGACCCCAGCTCGGCACCTCGTCTTTGATCCGGCTACGTCTCAGCACGATGCGCGGGGCGGTTCGCGGGCCGCCTCTACCATGTCTGCACGTGGCGGCACCTGAGCCAGGCTGCGAAACACGTTTCCGCGGCAAGAGAGCAGGCGAAGATGGGCGCCAGCGAATAGACAGCGAATAAGCGAATGCATAGGCGCCAGATCGTGGCCTTGTCCTGACCAGAGACGCCCATCGGTCAGGCGCCTTCTCAGTCGCTGCCCCGCTTTGTGTGGCCAATCGCGCTGGCTAGGACGGCGGCAGGAGCTTGGTCCATTCCCGGCGTCTCTGAATGCTGATCTTGCGGGGGGGGGTTGAATTCGCCGGTGCTCCAGCCGTGACCTTACCTCGCGCTGCCGAGTGTCAGTAGATAAAGATACATCAGTCTGACGGTCTGGCGCCAGCGAGTAGTTGAGAATAAGCCAATCGCGAGATGGTCTTTTCGGCCCACCTTCCAAGGTGGGGGGCAACTTGGGCCGTCCATTCAATCCTGTTCTCCAACAAGAACTGCTGGCTCGGACAACAGCCCGCCTAATCATTCGCTTATTCGCTGTCTATTCGCTGGCGCCAGTCTCCCTGCCCATACGAACACGCACCCGTCTGCGGAATTTTGTCCCACACCCCCCTGACCCACAGCGCGAAAACCGCCCCTACCAGATTGTGCTATACTGTAGTCTGAGGTGGGGAGGCACATGGACAGCAGCTCGGACTTAGCTAACGGGCGCGAAACCGGCCGCACGTCCCCTCTCCCTCTGGGAGAGGGCAAGGGTGAGGGCCGCGTCCTAGACGATGGGCAGAAGTTGCCACGCGCAAGAGAGGCTAGCGCGCAGGCGAATCGACCCGCGCACGCCGGCTACGATCCTGTTCATCTCTACGGTCCACAAGACATTTCCTCTTCAAGACTGGCGCTGGACCAGGCGATAATACGCTTCATCGACAACATCGCCGCCCTCGTCGCCAGACGCTGGCTGTTCACGCTCAACCTGGCGAACGCCATCATCGTAATCGTCGCCGTTCTCGTGCCCTACATACACCTGGCCGGACTGCACTGGCTGGCCCAGCCCATCTTCGCCGCCTATCGCTTCATCTGCGTCCAGAACCCCGACCATTCGTACTTCGTATTCGGCTATCAGATGGCGATGGACCAGCGCATGGTCGCCATTTTCGCCGCGACGTTCGTCGCGGGCGTGGGCTATGGCCTGGTGCGTCATCGGCTCAGGCCGCTGGATTGGCGCGTGTTCGCACTGCTCATCGCGCCGCTGGTCGTGGACGGCTTCACGCAACTGTTCGGCTGGCGCCATAGCAACTGGCAACTGCGGACCCTGACGGGGGCGCTCTTCGGCGCTGCCACGGTTTGGCTGGCCTATCCGTATTTTGAGATGTTGGGCAGGAACTCTGCCGGTGATGGCGAAGAGCCTGGCAACGCGCGGGGACGCGGTGGGGCAGGGGCCCCGTAGCCGCATCCCTTTAGGGTGCGCGGGGCCGTTTGTGGTCTGAGTGCCGGGCATAGCAGGCATTCGTGCCTATCGAACGGCCCCGCGCACCCTGAAGGGTGCGGCTACGAGTGACACGAGTTCAGGGTGAGGGTTTCCCAGTGTCCAAGACGGTTCGGGTGCCGATTGTGAGAACCGAGCGAGGCGTGGATTTGCCGCTGCCGGCTTACGCCAGCCCACAGGCAGCCGGGCTGGATCTGTACGCGGCGGTGGAAGGGGAGGTGGTGCTGGCGCCGCTGGGGCGCGAGCTCATTCCCACCGGCGTTCGCCTGGCGGTGCCACCGGGCTACGAGGCGCAGGTCCGACCGCGCAGTGGCTTGGCGCTGAGATACGGGGTGACGCTGCTGAACTCCCCCGGCACGATCGACGCCGACTACCGGGGCGAGGTGTGCGTGATTCTCGCCAACCTGGGGACGGAGCCGTTCACCGTGTCAAGGGGCGATCGCATTGCCCAGTTGGTGGTCAGCCCCGTCGCGCGGGTGGAGTGGGAGACGGCGGAGAAGCTGGACGACACCGCCCGCGGCGAGGGTGGCTTCGGGCACACGGGCGGGACGTAAGCCTATTCCACGAGCGCGGGTCCAGGCAGCCCAGGCGCGAGATTGGCGTCGTACACCACCGCGGTGCCGTTGCCGCCTTCCAGGGCAATGACGTAGCCAAACACCTGACCGCGAACACTGCCGGTCGAGCCGCCGGACAGCCTGACCGTTCCACAGGGTGCGTAGATCGTGCCTTGAAACGGCGAGCCGAAGCCCGGCAACACGTCGTTGCTGCCGGCTATTTTGACCGCGTTCGTAGAGCAGTTGGAAGTCCAGATGAGTATGTTGTTGTAAATCGGGCCACTGGACAGGGCGATCGTCCCATCGCCTTGCGCGTTAAAAGTCGCGACGGGGTCCATCACGAAGCAGATCGGGCCGGTGCCAATGGCGTCGCCGTTGATGTTTACCCCCTGCGATTTCGTGGTCCGATAGACACCGGGCCGAAACTTGACGCGGTCGCTGGAGCGGATGTTGATCCAGTCGTACGTCCCGGGACTGATCCAGACGTAGCCGTCGCCGTCCAAAGTCTGCCTCTCCACCACGCCGTTGCTGTTCCAACTGATGCCCGGGTTTGGATCGATGGGCCCGCACGGGCCCCAGCGAGGGTCGTAGAGCTCGGCGACACCGCTAACCAGACCTAGAGTAGCATTCACCGTCCCTTCAAATCCCGTGCCCGCAAAAGCATAGCCGCTAACATTCAGGACTCCGGCCATGTTCTGCGTGATGCCCCGGGAATAGGTGTTGCCCACAACGCCGATGTTCGCGCTTCCGTTCACCACCGTGGAAGGGTCGCCGGGGTAGAGCGAAATGGTGGCCGCCTCGATACCAAGGTGCCTTGCCCTGGCCACCGCGCGGGCGGAGGCTTCGAAGGTCACGCCGAACAGCCCCGTGAACAGCGCCGGAAGCGGACGACGAATCCTCACTTCGATGTAGTCCATCCTACCTGCGTACGGGCCGCTGGCTGGCGGGACATCAACCCGGACCTCCTGGTTCCAGGTGCCGTTGTTGGCTCCCGAGTCGGTCTGGAATCCGTTCTGAATCGCATACCGTCGTGCATCCCGCACGGCATCGTTGACGATGAGCGTAACGTCCGGGATCACCCCCTGTTTGTCCTGCGCCCCCACCAGGGCCGCCGCATCGGCCGCGCTCTGGGCCTGGCGGCGCACCAGGTAGAGGTTGCCCACGTCGACCGCGAGAGCGAGAAACCCGACGAGCACCGTGCCGGCCAGGCCCACGAGGACGAGCGCCTGACCGCTTTCCCCTTCGCGCGTCCTTGTACCCGTCGATATTCCTCCCCGCCCCGAACAAGAAGGCCGGAGCACGCCACGAACGGCTTCAAACGCTCTGGACACTATCGATTTCGTTCTCATCGTAACCCCACTACCCGCATCCAAATCACTACTGGATACGCATGGTCGATTGGGACTGCAGGTTAATTGTCGGCCCTAGCCCGATCCAGCCCGCAAAGTGCGGCTGAAAAGGATATTGCACCCTCACCGTGAGAGGCGACGCTTGCGAGCGCCAGGTTCCAAAAGGAGCCTGAATCGTCACGGTCGTGCGGGAGAGATCGAACATAACCGCTTTAGCAGCGACACTGCCGACGATGGTGCCGGTGCCGGAATAGGAAGCGATGCCGGAATAGGTCCCTGCTGAGTTGCCGGACGTACGCCAGAGGGTTTGGTCCTGAATAATGACCCCGGCGCGAGCTCCCTCGCGAGCCAGATTCGAGAGGCTGTTGTAGTAGTATGCCGCTCGGCCCAGGTCGAAAAGACCGAGAAAGGTCAACAGCAGGATCGGCAGCGCAAGGGCGAATTCGATCATCGACTGCCCTCGGCCTCTTCGGACCAGATCTCGCCAAACAGACATGGTCTCGTACTCCCGCCTTATCTCACAAAGTGTTGAAGCGCGTCGTCGCGGTGCCACGCAGTGTAACTGGACCTCCGCCCCAAAAGCGGCTGATTAGTGGCGTAAACGCCGAGAATTGGGTGCGCACCTCGACGGTAACATTGCTGCCCTGTGACCAGGATGGAACGGCAGTGATCGTGATATCTGAGTCGGTAATGATTACGTAAGGGCTCGCCTCGGCTTTGACTGTCTGCCTGACGGCGTCCTGCGTGCGCCGGGGATCCATCGCATACTCGGCCCCCATGCGCGCCGCGTTGCTGACGGCCACGTAGCTGTAGTACAGCCGGCCAAAGTCGATGGCGCCCAGCAGAATCAGCATGATGGCCGGCAGCAGGAGCGCCAGCTCGACCAGGCTCTGGCCAGCGTCCTGGCGGGCGTATTTGTGGTTTCCATGTGCTGCATTTCCCACTGCCTATTGCCCTCGGCTAAGTTGCTTCCTAGTGCGGAATGGTGGCGAAGCCCCGCCCCACCCCTGGGCGGACAGAGACGTCCGCCCCTACCAAATTACGATAACCGCGTCCACTGTATCGTTTGTCCTTCGCCAATCATAGGGCAGCGTCGGGCAGTTAGGCAAGAGGGTAGATAGTACTGGGAAGGGGTATTCGATGCTAGCACAAAGTGGCTAGTGGCGAGGGGCCGGGCATTCGGCGCACCACTTGTCGAGGCACCAGGTTCGGTAGATGTGCAGCAGACCTTGCTGCCTGCTGGCCGGCGCCGCTAACCCGATGTCCCGCGTGTCGAGCATCAGGCGCGCCATGTGGCGAGTGATCTCGTTGCCGCCCGAAGCGGGCAAGGCGTGGAAAATGGCCACGGCCGATTCCTCGAGCCCTGGATCCGACGTGTGTCTGGCATAGGCGAGGGCGAACGGTAGGACGGCGTTGGCCGCGATCTCCAAGGCTCTGTCACGCCCGATGAGCCGGCGATCGGTGGCATTATGGCCGTCGGGGAACCGCCCGAGCCCGTCGAAGTCGTGGCGATGGAACCAGTAGCTGTGTGTTGAGGAAACGGCGATGGCCTGCAGCAGGGCACGCGAAAGCTCCTTTGGCGCACCTCGACGCAGAAGATCGATGAACGCCTCTGGGAGGCCGTAGTCGAGGTGACGAGCCAGCAACTCGGCCGCTGCGGCGATTCTGCGTGTCGGGAAGTTGCAGGGCCGCACCCTCGCGAAGTGCCAGCGGGTCCTCACCATTTGCCCGTCCAGCCAGAGCGCGCCCCAGCGCTCCCAGACAGTCTCCAGCTCCGCCACGTACCGCGGGGTGTCTGTTGTCTCGTCGCCGGCCATCTGCGAGACGGGGCGGCGTTGTCCTGGTAGGGACGTTGCGTGCAACGTCCCTACCAGCGTACCGCGCGGCGCGACCGCCTGGGCACAAGCCGCGCCCTGGCGCTGCGATGGCAGCAGGCCCGCGGCGCCGAAGAGCACCGCCTGCAGCGTTTTCACCCGTTCGAGCCGAGGGGTGCAATGGGCTACCGACTCGACAATCGAGAGGGGCACGATGTGGGCAAGCTCCAGGAAGGCATCCCTGTTCTTGGTGTACCCCAGGGCATCCATGATCGCGCCGTAGAGCACCTCGCCGGCCGGGTACACGGCCAGGTCGCCTTCCAGCGCGACGGCTTTGCTCGCCAACCTGTCCTCGGCGGCCTCGTCGAGCATTCGGGCTATCGCTTGCGGATCGCCCGGCGCCGCGTGGCACGACGCCGGCTCCTTTGACGCTTCTATGTAGGCGGCGAGAAACTCGACCGGGACAGGCAGGCTGTTTTCCAGGGGCAAAACGGGGGCTTCCAGTCCGTCCGACTTGAGGGTAGCCGCCGCGCCATCCTGCCACAGGACGACGTGCAGCAAAACGCCATCGTAAGCGGTGTCCAGGTGATGGCGGTGCACGCGCCAATCGGAGGAGCGTACGTGTACCTCGATGTCGCCCCGGCGCAAGTCGCCCGCGAGGACGACGAGGGCATCGCGGAAGTCGGGGCCGTGGTCACGACAGGAGCGGCCGGGGTAGACGACTTCCACCGGGCTTCCATCGCTGGTGGCGAGCTTCTCCTTGTCCACAAGCTGCCGTTGCCACACCTGCGCCACCAGCCGTTCGGAGACCGCCGTGTATGTGCTCGACCTAGCCGCCATCGCGCGCATCCCCGCCCTCCTGTGCCACGTAGGCGAAGGCGGCGCGTTCGGCTACCAGCGTCAAAACCGTCACCGATGGGCCACGCGGCTCGTAAGCGCCTGTCTCCCATTCGCTGACGGTTTGCTGTCGAACCCCCAGCTCCTCCGAGAACTCCCGCTGCGTCATTTCCAGGTGCTGCCGTAGCTTCCGAATGGACGCTGCGTCCCACGGCAACCTCTGCCTGTGCTTCCTCGCCATCATGCACACGCCTCGCTGAGAGCTGGCTCCATTTTACACGGTTCCGTGTAAGATGTCAATGTTCTCGATGCCGAGGGCGCCAAAGAACGACTCCCATGCGCATCAAGCTAAGCGATTCACCGCGCCCCGAACGTAGGGGCGGACGTCCTCTGTCCGCCCCGGGGTGGGGTGGCACGCCCGCCGGAGATAGAGCAAACGGGGCGGACAGCCCTACCACCCCCGGCCACCCCCCGGACGTCCGCCCCTACGTCCCCCGGGTCCCCACCGACGATCGCCGACCCAGTCGCCTGGCTAAGACTCCCGTTAGATTGCCCTTAACTTTCCCTTAGCCTCCCTTAGCTTGATGCGCATGGGGCGCCAAAGAACGACTCCACAAGACGTAGGTCGACCCAAAGTGGGGAAAGGTTATCCTCAACCCTACTTAGCTGAGGCATGGTCATTAATCCAACAAGGCGCGTAAAAGCGGACTGGGAACGTTGAGCCGGGAGCGCAGGCGTCTCGCCTGCCCGCCCCTTCGCGGGCGAGACGCCTGCGCCCCCCAGATTCCTCGCAGCCAATTATGACCAAGCCTCACTTGGCTTGGGAATGCGCCGCGGCGTACTCCTTGGTGCAGAACAGGCGACACGTGCAGATGCCGTCTCGGGCTATCTCCTCTTCGTGCCAGTCACAGGGACAGATTTTCCTGCGATCCTCCACGGGATCGTCGCTAAGCTCCCTTCAGGGTCAGTAGCGCTTACCGTAGAGAATCTGCCGCCTGGCCATCGACCGCACCGTCTTCTCCAGCGACGCTCGGTCAGGATTCAACACGTAGCCCTTCTTAAGGGCGTATTTCTCCACCATTTGCCACGTCTTGGCAATGGCTTCTTGTATGTTGGGCTT
>JACQUC010000001.1 GCA_016210495.1 Chloroflexota bacterium | reverse complement strand
TGTCCCAGGTCGCCCAGCGCGCCTTTCAGTACCCTTCAACGGGTCTCTTCGATTGTAAGTGTGTGGCGATCCGTAAGGACATGTGGGATGACCTGAACTTTCAGTACCCTTCAACGGGTCTCTTCGATTGTAAGGGATGAGTACGAATTGATCTGGCCTGTGCCGCTGTGACTTTCAGTACCCTTCAACGGGTCTCTTCGATTGTAAGGAGTATGGAGTACCTCGCTGTGCACTACACCATGGCATCTTTCAGTACCCTTCAACGGGTCTCTTCGATTGTAAGGCCTTGATGCGCTCGTGCAGCCCACGTTTCTCGGCCCTTTCAGTACCCTTCAACGGGTCTCTTCGATTGTAAGGCTCGCTTTCTCCAAACGGCTCACTCTGCCAGAACGCCCTTTCAGTACCCTTCAACGGGTCTCTTCGATTGTAAGGTTAACCTGGTGGTAGTCATCAGTTAGCTGTTAACTCACTTTCAGTACCCTTCAACGGGTCTCTTCGATTGTAAGAAGGAGACGACAGCGTGGGTAGGGCGAATGTCAAGGACCTTTCAGTACCCTTCAACGGGTCTCTTCGATTGTAAGTTAGTGAGTGTGGGTCAGTTAGTTAGGTTGGAGGGAAGCTTTCAGTACCCTTCAACGGGTCTCTTCGATTGTAAGAACGAATCGCCCTAGATCTACTACTACAGGCAGGCTCTTTCAGTACCCTTCAACGGGTCTCTTCGATTGTAAGGTTCTGATGAGTCTGGTCTCGGTGGCGGGGGTTGCTGCTTTCAGTACCCTTCAACGGGTCTCTTCGATTGTAAGAAGCTTGGCGTGACTTCGGGCACCTGCTCGAGCCAGCTTTCAGTACCCTTCAACGGGTCTCTTCGATTGTAAGGCCCGTAGTATCGCCGAGATGCGCGTGCCCTTGGCCCTTTCAGTACCCTTCAACGGGTCTCTTCGATTGTAAGTACTGGCGCGCGAGGGCTTCGGCACCGGCGAATACTCTTTCAGTACCCTTCAACGGGTCTCTTCGATTGTAAGTTGTTGGTGTGGGTAGGGTTGTCTGGTGTGTTTGAGTCTTTCAGTACCCTTCAACGGGTCTCTTCGATTGTAAGTGCCCGATGTTTGACGGCATCGGCCCTGTAGCCCTAACTTTCAGTACCCTTCAACGGGTCTCTTCGATTGTAAGGCGCTATCACGTCGATCAACTCGGGTGGCCGGGTATCTTTCAGTACCCTTCAACGGGTCTCTTCGATTGTAAGACGCCAATTGGGGCGATGGCCACGGCCCTTAGGGCCACTTTCAGTACCCTTCAACGGGTCTCTTCGATTGTAAAGGATGGGTGCCAGGATGTAACGAGGTGGGCTGACCTTTCAGTACCCTTCAACGGGTCTCTTCGATTGTAAGCGCGGGCACCATCAACTCGGACATTATCGATATATCTGCTTTCAGTACCCTTCAACGGGTCTCTTCGATTGTAAGGCCGGCCACTCGAACGGTGTCAGAGGGCGTTTCTGTGTTGCGGAGGCCCCAAGGGGCCTCTAGGGGCTTCCTGTGCGCCCTCGAATCTCACCTCCTGCGCCTGTGGATACCGCTTTTCGCAAGTGTTCTTTCTGCCGGAAAGGCAGGGGGATTTGCGAAAAGCGGGTGGCGTATTTGAGCTTGTTTTCGTGCAGCTCTCGTCCAAATGGCCTTTTTCGGGGCCGACCTCGCCGCCGCGGCTCGCCGGCCGCTCCGCATTTGCGGGCCGGAAGCCGTTGCGCTTCGCCGTCTCATCCTCGGCCGCACTCCCCCAGGTATGGACAGTCTTTCTCACATTCTTGCGGCTTGCCCGGGTCTATCTCGTCGGTTACCATGCGCATGCGCTCGTCCCGCTCGTCAATGAACCACTGGCGTAGCTCGTCGTCGATCACGTGCAGGTCTCGCTCCACCAGCAGCCGATTCCCCTCGATGCGCCCGTACACCACGCAACCGATGTCCACCGGATGCTCGTGCAGGCTCTCCAACACAAGGGCGTAGGCCGTTGTCCCCAGCCGATGGAAGTCCCGCCGCCGACCGAACTTGACGTCGAAGACGATCGGCTGGAATGCCATCAGGGCGTCGGTGGAGAGCTGACTCGACAGGCCCAGAAACGTCCCGTCCAACTGCTGTTCCAGTGTGATGGGAAGCGCCAGCGCCACCAGGGAGTCAGAGCCTACCCTCGGGTGCCGGGCCAGGATGTCCTGGACTCGCCCGACGATGCGATGATACTCGAAGTTTCGCACCAACGCAAGCCTGGGCGCCAACCCAGCGTCTGCGCCTGCGTCGTCCACCGGGGACTTCTGCGTCGCCAGCGCCTCGAGTGCTGCCAGGCATTCCTCCGCCCCAACTGCATAGACGGCCCGCTTCGCCTCGACGACCACGTCCAGTAGCTGTTTGTGCAAGGCCGCCCCCTCGCGCATCGCCTGGCTGCTGGCGGGTTTGACCCCCATGACGCGGCGAAGGTACACGTCCCTGCTGGTGGAGCAGTACTTGGCCGCCACCTCGTACACCGAAAGCCTCACATCGTATGGCGACAGCAGCGGCGCTTCTCGCCAGCTCCAACCGCGCAGCTCGGGGTGCACCGGGTGTCGGCGCGCCAGCGGCAGCAGGCGGCCGGTGAGATACCGGCGCTCCTCGTCACTCAGGAAGTACATCTCATTCTCCTTACTCCTAGTCCTGGTCGTCCAAGAAGTCCACGTCGTTGCAAAAACGCAGGTACTCGCACTCGCGACAGCGTCCGATCTGGCGGGTGCCATCGGGCATGGCCTGCGCCAGGATCATCCGGCGCATCTCCCGGAGCAGGCGATTGACGTACCGGCGCGCGCCGTCGGTTATGTCAACTTCCAGGGCCCGGCGGAGGGAGACCAGGTAGACGAAGCACCGGCGTGCGGGCTTCTGCCACCGCTCCTCGGCCAGCAGGGCGTAGGCCGCCAACTGGTACTTGTGGTGCAGGTCCACAGGATCCGGCGTGGCCGGCGTTGGTCGTTCCTCTTTGTCCTGGTCGTCCGGCGCCGACACGCGCACGATACCCGCCCTGCGCTTGACCTTGGTTTCGGGCAGCACTTTGTCCTGGGCCTGCTTGAACTCGACGGGGATGACCTCGTGCCGCCGCAGGATGACCATATCGAGCGTGCCGGTAAGCCCCAGGCGGTCGGAGGCGAGCCAGACGTCGAAGTGGCGCTCGCCGTCAGACAAGCCGTAGGCGTGCAGACCGCGGCGCTGCTCCAGCTCCTCCTCGCGCTCGTGCTGGCGCTTGCCCTCGACCATCTTGTAGGTGGGCGGCGGGCGCACGGGCACGCAGTAGCGGTAGTAGACGACGCGCGGGCAGTAGACGAACTGGCGCAGGTCACTGGCTCGGATGGTGAGCTGGTCCACGGCTACTTCGCCTCCTGGGGCTTGACGACGCCTCCTCGACTCTCGACTCTCGTCTCTCGACTCTCGACATCCACGGCTAGTTCGCCTCCTGGGGCTTGACGACGACCTCGCGGCGCAGGGCGAGGTCCTTCTCGCACAGGGGGAAGATCTGCACGTTGGCCTCGTGTCTGCCGACGAGACGTCTGATCTTCTGCACGATCTCCCCCTGGCGGTTGCGGCTCATCTCGCCCAGAAAGGAGCTGAACTGAATGCGGTGCAGCCCATAGTCCAGGCACACGTCCGCCACCTTCCCGCGCAGCTTATCGTCGGGTATGTCGTAGATGAGGAGAGTGATCATGACCAGGATTTGTCCTCTATACCCTCACCACTGAAGAACACACACGGCTTGAACGAGTACTCTCTGAAACTCCGGCCCATCTGTTTCACTCTGAAAGGGTACTCATGTTGATTCTCACTTACCATTGCGTTGGTGTCGAAGCTAATGCCATTCCAATTGAGTTGCAGGTTGAAGAAGTTGGTTTCCTTCCATCGCTTGCACTGTGTGAAAGAGAGAACTGGGGGTTGCCTGTAGCGAAACTGGCAGTTCCGGTATCTGCCTTTGTCATCAAGTTCAGCAACAAAGAAGGCATCCGACGAAGGAACGAGATAGGAGGCTAGATCAGTCCTAAGAATATCGAATATGTTCGTGGATGTGTCTTGCTCATACTTCGCCTGTGGATAGGGCTCGCGAAATCCGGCATCTGGCAGGAAGTCTTGCCACTTACGGTAAAGGGCCTCTACCTCAGGCGTTATCAAGAACGCCAGCATATCCTGCAGTCGGCTCTTTTCATAGACCTTGTACCATAGCGCTCTCATCATTTCAGACAGCAAATCGTGCTCCATTGGGCGGTAGAGATCTGAGAGAATCGCCTCGAATTCACTTCTGCTGACTGTACGGTCTGCGTTAAGCACGTCACAAACGCTCTTGCTGCGAGCCAGCAGAAGGAATTCCCCATCGGAGTGCCGCCCGACTCTCCCGAACGTCTGGACCACGTCTTCCCTAGTCGCAACATCCTCAGTGATCAAACGCACGACATCGATGTCCACTCCTTGCCGAAAGACATTCGTGCTGAAAGTCAACCTCCCAAGCTTACATAGCGAGAGATTGACATGCCTTTCCTGATCACTTTGATGCACCCTTCCGATCAGAAGGGCGGACCCGGGAAACTGTCGGTGGAGCGAGATCACTCTCTGCACATTGTTACCAACATAAACCGTGAAGGCGTCATCAACACCCAGATGCCTCTGGGACAGGTAGTCCCTCACAAACTCCCGCATCGTTTTGGTATTTGTGTATGCAGCCACTTCTGATTTGACGCGGACCGGGTGGGTGCAACTTACGCCGTTCACCAATTGAAACGATGAAAGATCGATAATGCCACCCAGGTTCATAGTGGCACTGAGCAAGTAGAGACGACTGGCAGCGTTCAGCTTCTTCACAATCTTCAATAATGTGTCAATATTGAAGAGTGTGAATGTATCATATAAGTGAATTTCGTCCAGGATCACGGCGTGCAAGGAAGCCATGAACAGCTCGTATTCGGCGCGGATGTGCTGAGTCCTCGACTTTCGCAGTAGCATGTAATACAGGATATCTGGTGACGATATGATAAAATCGTTCTCCATCAACTTATTGAACAAGCCGGCGTAGGTCATCCCCCCTTGCAAGATAGTGGATGGGACCGCATACTCGTTGAGGTAGTCAACGATGTTAGCGAATTGGCCTTGCAGGAGAAGGCGTGTAGGTGCGAGATACAGGGCCTTTCTTTTCACACCTGGCGGAGCTGAAAGGTAGTCCTCCAAGAAGCTGAATAGGACAGCATCTGTCTTCCCGCTACACGTAGGGGCCTGGAAGATGATGTCTCCATCTCTGCACTCGAAAAACTGCCGCTGATGGCGGAATGCATTAGGATGGGGAAACTTAGGTATAGAACCGCCGAGCGGGGGCCGACTTTCCCGAACTAACACCACGAAACCCCCTTGAACCGCTGGAACAACACCAGACTGAAGAAACGAAACAGCTCACCTTTGTACTGCACCTCCAGCACCTCGCTGCACTCAAACTCGCCTACTAGGAACCGAGCCGAGGCATCACGAAAACGGGCGTTCGTTATCTCCTTCCCCCATAGGTTCATATAGTCCGAATAATAGATCAGATCGGTAGTAGTCCAAGCATTGGGGCGCAAAGAGTAATCTACCTCTGTGCAATTCAGTAGCTTGGCAAAGGCACCTTTTTTCCCGATGAACATTATGTTGGGCGGCTTTTCGAAAGAAAATGCGACGAACCGCGTCCCGGGCAAGATCAGCTCGCGCCAGCCCTCTTGAATAACAAGAGAGACGTTCACTCTCTCATTGCTCTTCGCTAAGTCTCTCGGCAGAATACTGAACCAACTCTTGGTTTTGGGAACGGGCGAACGCGAGATAGCAATCGTAGCCGGTACACGCTCGCTCAGGAGTTGATACGCGCTATGGCTCGCCAAGTTCCCTTTCACGCTCAAGGAGCCAATCCAGCGGCCGCTGATCGCCGCGTACACCTGTCGGTCCGTGAAGAAATCATGGCTGTAGTAGGTCTTACGGGTCAAATGACTCACGTTCTGCCCGAAATCCTGTAGCTCGAATTCAACTGCAAAGAGCGAGTCCAACCCTATCCTCCGCCAAAGATCTTTCCTTTGTAGGTCTCAATCCAGCCCTTCAATTTGGACCGCAAATCCGACCCATCGACCTTTTCTAACCCAGTCGTGAGTCTGGCATCAACATCCACGGTGCCGTCCGCATTTACCTGCATATCTTTCAGAAGATCCGCCTGGCCGAGTGCAAGGTCGGCACTTACCCCTACACAGTTGATTGAGACGGTACCAAGACGGGAAGTCATACTGCCAAACCCACTCTTCTCGGCCTGCCTCAGAGTCTCGAAGTATATAGCCAGATCGAACTGGCACGGCTGGAAAATGAAGTCGATAAAGGGGAACACCACCCCGGGCCGGATCAAGTGGAGATTGTAGATACTCGCCCCCTCGCCTGAGGTCGGCATCTTGAGATCGCGGTGGGTCATAGCATGAAACTCTTCCTCATCGGCGAGAGCATCCTCGGCAGCTTGAATAGAAAACGCCGTAGTGGGCTTGAAGCGAGAGCGCAACGCGTCCTGCTGATCCTTGATAGCTCGTACCCCACCATAGGCATAGCAATTGTAGCACTCGAGACACTGGTGATCAGGGGTAGCGCAAGAATAGTCATCTTTATGCGCCCTCAGAATGCCCTCGGAGATACGACGGTAGACGGCACGTCTCTTGAGTCCGGTCAGGTAGATTCGCCGCTGCCCGAAAGCATCGATCTGGTCGTTCCTCTGATCCTCCTGGGACGTGAATCGGGCGAAGTCCTCTAGCCGAATGTACCCGACAATCGCCAAGTAGGTGTTGCCCTGTAGATAGCTCAGCTTAAGGTGGTCCAGCCTCTCTTGGTTCTCTTTTACTTGGATCAACTTTCCGAAGTCGGTGTACTCTGGAAGAGACGCTACTAGTTCCGCCATGCTTACACTCCTCGTTTCACTTCGTAGAATTTCTTAGAATTCATGAGATACCTGGTCTTCTGGGCCCGATCCATTAACTCTCTCCTCTGTGCCTGGTTTAGTGCGGCAATTTGACCTCGAACCCTCTCCCATACGTCAAGTATGCCTTGTCGGGTCTCCTCCTTTAGTTTCTCGTTTCTAAGCAGCTTGTTGGCAATTCGGTCTGTGTCCTCGGGTCTGCCCTTGAACGTGGTAAGGAAAGAGCCAACATTTCTCCCTTTTTCCAGCCCTCCTCCGAGCTTTGCCATCTCCCAAATCTCGTCCAGAATCTGGAAGAGCACATCATCCCGCGTCAACTCATTCACCACTCTCTCCAATTCTTCATCATAACGGGCTCTCTGAGCATTCCGTCTAAATAGATACGCTATTCCAAGCAGTGGTCGAGTGGCATACTCGACCACATAGTGCCTCCTTTCCTCGCCAGCACCCAGTCCGGGGTGAGCAAAAATGTAGAAGAACCAGTCCACAAACGAGTCGTCAGGCAGGGGGACATCCTTATGGTGAAGTTGCACCATCGCGTTGTCATAAACGCGCGGCAACATATTGACCGAGAAGGAGGTTGTCAACGGGTAAGCTGCGCGGATGGATGCTGCCTGGCAGCCAAAGAGGATTTCCCGATATTTTTCGCTAGACCCTACGTAACCGTCGTTTAATGACACAAGGGCAATATTAATGTCACGGTCTTTAGCGTAAAGTGTCCTCTGAGTTATCCGTTGGGACCGAAGCTCGCGCAAAACGTGCTCCGGGAATAAGG
The DNA here is from genome assembly GCA_016210495.1 of Chloroflexota bacterium. The sequence goes on along the minus strand of JACQUC010000001.1, from coordinate 11,317 downwards.
GGTCTTCTGCCCTCAGAATGTCCTCCGGTAGGTCCAGCCCGATTATAGCCATATGGGCAAACCCCTTCACCCTCGTTTGCATTCCGCCGGTCGTCCCACAAAGGAGGACGTTAAACAACGTTTCGATATAGCAGATCGGACAGAGATACAGGTGCTTGCGTGCATCAGTCATTCGTTCGCAGAACAGAGTTTCCCTGCTGTGCTGCATCATTTCTACCAGCACGTTGCTGGACTGGACGACGCCGTGATAGGTGCCACAGTCAATGCAGACGTCCTGCTCTGGCTCGTTTGAGAGTATGGGCGCTATATCGAAGTAATTGTCGACGGCTAGGAAGGGACGGATATCGAATTGCAACGGGCGTTCAATTGTCTTCACCTTGTTCAGGGTGAAGACGTAATTCGCCAAAATGGGATCAACAACATCGCTGTGGGCATAACTTTTCACACCTGCCTGTCGCAGTATGGTGCTCATGTCGGCCTTCAACGGTGCCAGTGATTGCTTGCCGGAGCCATAATGCGATAAATCTATGCCGGCCAACGACGCGAAAACGGTCTTTGGCAGCCCCGTTGTCTCCATCGCCGGAGGCGAAGGAGCATCCTTGAGTTTGTTCCGCAGCCCAGCGAGGATTTCCCCCTTCTTGACGTCACCGATGACCTCCACAAGCTCCTCTTTGGAGAAGGGAAGCATTTCGGCATACCTGTCAGCTTCCTGGGATCCGCCCTTAAAAAAGATGCTCATGTCCTGTCCACGTACGAAGTCCTTGACTGTCTGGTTGAGTGCCTCGCCAATCGCAACATGCACCTGTTCCCTCGACAGAGGAGTAACAATCCTGCAACCCCCCTTGGTTTCATACAGGAGAGTGATGTCAGGCAATCGCTCTACGGTCTCGTAAAGTAGTTTAAACAGAATCAGCTTGCCCACAGCATTAAACTCATTCTTGGAGAACGATGGGAACGAAATGTGGAAGAAATGAGTGGAAGATAGGCCCACGAATCTGGCCGCGGCCAAAGGAGTTGTGGTCCAGTCCGGGTCGTTTTCCGCTGAAGCTATGTGATCAGCGACCGCAACCCATAGTCCCAATTGTGAGGCGGCATCGTGATGCTCCCCCAAGACGGATAGAGTTGGTGGGTCTGATGCAAGATCAGTGAGACCAAATACGTCCAGTAGCCTATGATACTGCGGGTCGTCCCGTAGGCTCTCGAGGGCCTTGCGGGTGAGAGGGGTATGGGGTTGCCCCAAGCGGTCCACCAGCATCTTACCTACGTCGTGAAACAGACAGGCGTAGAGGAAACGCTCCCGGTCGGCTGGTCTAACAGCGAAATACGGGTGCCCCTGGAGCTTGCTGTATAGGAATGCCCCGATTTGGTAAGCATGAATCCCATGCTCAAGGATGCTCACTCCGCCTGTTTTCGCAGGTCTGAAAAGCCCACCCACTGTTGCCAGCCTCCCTTTTTCACGATGCAATTTGACTATCGTTGCAAGTAGCTGCGTTGTAGTGCGAACGTAATGGCCTCTGCCCTGGCATTTACCACCTCCCGACCCAGGCTTTGTACTCGGGCCGCTCCCGCCGCACGAACGTGGCGAGGTGGCGGGACTGGAGCTGGATGATGGATTTGAGCTTGTGGCGGCGGCCTTCGTGGGGCTCGTCGGCGTCCAGCCGCTCGAGGATCTTGTCCGCCAGGAGCTTGCGCGTCGGGCCGTCGAGGCGGCCGTCACGCTCGAGGCGCAGCTCCTGCCGCCGCCCGAGAAGCGCGAGCACGACGCGGTCCACTACCATCTGCCGGAACTCCTCGATGAGGTCCAGGCTCAGGCTCGGCTTGCCGGGACGGTCTACGTGCAGGAAGCCCCCATACGGGTCAAGCCCGGCCAGTACGATGGCCCGCTCTACCTGGCCGTAGAGTATCCCATAGCCGTAGTTTAGCAGACAGTTCACGATGTCCGTCGCACCCCGGTGCTCCCGCGCTGTCCAGCCGAACTCATCAGGGACAACGTGCCGCAGCGCCTCCCAGTAGCGCCGGGCGCACAAGCCTTCGATGCCCATTATCTCAGCCCTCACCTCCTCCAACGTCGTTCCCTTTACTTTGTCGAGGTCCGCCGCGATGTCCTGGATGTCCACGGCAGCGTCGCGGAGCGCCTTGTATGCTTCCGGTTGGGCCTCCCGGCGGTATTTGCCCATGTAGCGCAGGAGGTTCGCCTGGTTGGTGAGCTTCCCGGCGGCAAAGGCTCGGGCGAGGGCTACGCCGCGCTCGTCGAAGTAGGCCAGTAGCTGCTCGCGCCGGGTGGCCACGGTGCCCGTGAGCTCGGATGAGATGATGGTCGCATACGGCTGCCCGGAGAACGTCAGAAACGTGATGGGGATGCCGCGAGTGCCGCACTCGTAGATGAAGTCGCTGGATAGGCTCACTCCTTCCGCGACGACCAGCACCTGCTCCAGGTCGAACAGGGGGACCTCGACGATCACCTCGCCTTGCTTCTGGACACGCACCCGCTCGCTCTTCTTACCGATGAACGTCCCGAACTGGTCCACGACCAGGGCTTGCATGTTCGGCACCTCCTGCTTGCCGGTGGCCTAGCTAGTTTTTGGTGCGAAATGGCGGGGCTGCTCCGCCCCACCCCAGGGCAACCACATAGGGTTGCCCCTACAAATCGCAATCTGCACCAGGAACTAGCTAGCTAGGGCAACCCATCCACGATGCGGTAGATCCCGCAGCCTTTGACGGCATCCTTGCCGACGTGCGTCTGCTCTCCCCACACTAGCCAGGGCAGCAGCACGCCGAGGTCGCCCTCGTACGTCGCCAGGCCAACGAAGCCGTCCAGGTACTTGGGCGCATCCTGGCGGGTGGAGTAGCCCCGCAGCTCCAGCCAGCGGGTCCCATCGTCCACCAGTCGCGCCTCGCCCGCCCGTTCCATCAGGTCGCCGAACTCGATGGGCAACTCTGCCTCGCCGTACTCCTCCCAAAGCGACGACAGACGCTCCAGCAGGCGCTGCACCAGCGGTCGGAAAGCCGGCTGGCGCAAGGGGCGGCCATCGGCGACTATGCGCGTCGGCGTGAGAAACTCGATTGTTAGCCGTCCGCCCGTGGCCAGCTCCGCGCCCAGTTTCGCTGCCCGTGCCAGTACATGGCTGTGGGTTATCGGCACGGCGGGCACTTTCACCAGCTCGTCGCCTCGCTGCAAGACCACCTGCTCCTCGCCGGTGAGGGGATTCGCGGCGGCGATGCGCTCGACGGCGAAGCGCCCAGGGCGCCACCGGCCGTCCGCCTTAGGCGGATCAGGCAGCTTGCGCCCGATGCCATCCTCCTCCAGCCGCCGGCCAGCGACGATGAGGTAAGGAAAGAGGTTGAGCGCACGGGCGAACAGGGTAATGCCAAAGCCAAAGCGGTCGCCCGGCGCATAGCGGCCAATGCGGCCTAGCGGGGGCTGGATCGTATAAGGTCTGGGAACGTCGCTGCCTCGGCGGCCCTCTTCGTCCACGGTAGCCAGCAGGAACGAGACAGGGCAAGTCGCTAGAACGAGGCAACCACGGCAGTCGGTGCGAGCCGTGTCGGTGCAGAAGCCGGGGCTGTGGGGACGACCACGAAGGGCGTGAAAAAGCGCGCCGCGCAGAGCCGAGCCCTGGTGCTCGCCGAGGGCGATAGGCGTCTCGACCCGGCAGTCAAACCAAAGGCGGTGGACGCTGAAGTCAGTCACTACCCGGCTCCATTACCTTACATAGTTTTGGTGCGAAATGGCTGCGATGCTCCCCCCCTGCGCCTGGGCAACCACGTCCTTCCGAAGAAGGACCCCTACAGATTGCACTCCGCACCAGAAATTGCATAGCGCCGCACCACGGCGGCTGCGGATTCGCGGACTTCCTTAGCAAGCCATTCCGGCTCAAGCACGACGGCGTCGGCGCCATAGTAGAGTATCCACCCCACAAATGGGGGGCCAATGGCGACCTCGAGGGAGAAGATGAGCGATCCATCCGGCTGCCACTCTACCTGCTGGCTGCGATGCCAGAACTCCTCCGAAACCCAGCGGCCAGCGCGAGCGCTGAAATGAAGCCGGACTTGCTCCGGCCCACTTCCCACGCCACGCATCAATCCCCAACTGTCACCCAGGTATGATTGAAGGTCGAAGTCAAAGGGAACATCGAACTGCTTCGTGGTCAGACGCAGGTCCTTGATTCTATCCACCTTGAAGATGCGCACTTCCTGGCGCAGGTGGCAGTAGCCCACCAGGTGAAATGAGCGGACGTAGGGTAGTATCGTATAGGGATCAACCGCCCTCTGGCTCTCCGCTCCATCGCGAGAGGCCGTAGCGTATTGCATCTCCACAGTGCATCGACGGGCTACCGCCTCCTGCAACAGCTCGAGCAATCGCTGTCGCTGTTGCGCCGGCTTGGACAGAGGGTGCCCCTGGTCGAGGTTATCCAGCAGGGAACGGAACTCCACTGGGAAGGCTGCCTTGAGGCGATGAAGAGCGGCGGCTAGCTCGGCCGATCCGACCCCGGCCAGCGACTCTGCAACTTTGGCGGCCAGCAGCAGCGCCACGGCCTCCCCAAAAGCGAAGCTCACGGATGGGAACGCGTGGGGTCTGGTGAAGTAGTAGCCTGAGCGGGAGCGAGCCAGGGGCAAACACAGGCGGTGGACTAGAATCTCAAGGTCTTGTTGGATGCGGCGCTCGCTGATTTCGTAGACTTCGGCGAGACGTCGTCGGCTCCAGGTCTTGGGGCGACTACTGATCCTGGCGATGATGTCCAATAGCCTGGCAACACGCTTCGTTTCTTCGGCGATACCCGCACTCTGGACCCATGACTCGGAACCCATAAGGGCTACCTCCAGCAACGTACTTGCCAAGGCACAGATGGCTGCTCGATGGTCTACAGTGAGATTATAGTGGAGACGACGGGAACCCTTCGCTTCCCGTTACCGAACTTGTCAAGAAACTTGCCCGATTTGCCAAATAGTCCGACACAAAATGTGTCGGTGGTAGGGGCGGTTCGCCCGCCTTGGGCGGACCCCTACCAGACGATCAGACTGCAACCACTATGTCGATCTATTTAGTCGCCTCATCAAAGACGCTCCACTTTGGATTCCCTGATTACAATCGTACCAGCCACAAGCCCTCGGACGAGGGTATTCGGGACGCCGTTATGTCGAGAGAGGTGAGAGGTCGGCGTCTTTGGTGGTAGGCGGGCTTGGGTGCTTTGCTGCTCCGCCCCGTCCTAATCTAGCAGTCCAGCAGACGTATTATGGCATATTTGGTAGTGGGTTTCAAGTGATGGAAGGGGTGGGGCGCTATGGTGCGGGAGCGCGGGCGGGGTATAATGGTCGGGGATCGTTGTTTTCGGTGTTGTGCTTGTGGCCAGGGGACAGGTGATGCTGGTGCGGGGTGCGGTCGCGGCGCGAAAGCGTGGCGGCGGCACCCAGGCACGGCCCAGGGCGAGGAGACCTCGCCCCTACGCCTGCCCAGCCGCACCCCAACTCGGGTCCGGCGGGGGCCGCCTGCGTCAGGCGAACACCGCGAACATGGAGGCCCCCACCACCCAGCAGCACCCCGGCCGATACAAGACGGGGCGGTATGCACGGCCGCTTGACAACGTGTAGCCAATTGGCTACAATCGGGCTATGGACGGATGGCGCGTCGTGTTCTACACAACGGCGGGTGGCGGCAGTCCCGTGGAGAGGTATCTGGCCAAACTGAATGCCGGCGAGCGAGGGCGAGTTATCAACCACCTGGAAAAGCTGGAAGAGTTTGGGCTTGCACTGGGCGCTCCCCAACGTGAAGCACCTGGACGCCAAGATATGGGAGCTGCGAGTCGTCGGGCGCATCCAGCACAGAATCCTTTATTTCGCTGCCGCGGGCCGGAACTTGGTGTTGCTTCACGCCTTCACCAAGAAGACGCAGCAGACGGCCCGCGCCGAGATCGACGTGGCGCGGGGCCGGATGGCCGATTATCAGAGGAGGTATCCTGATGAACCGCCAGTTGACCCTTGAGCAGGTACGGGCCAAGTTCATGCGAGAGCCCGAGTTCCGTGAGGAATGGGAAAGGCAACGGCCGCAACGCGAGTTCAGTTCGGCGCTGATTCGGGCGCGGCTGAACGCGGGCATCAGCCAGAGCGAGCTGGCGCGGCGCGTTGGAGTGAGCCGGCCGGTCATCGCGCGGCTGGAGGCTGGGCTGCGGATTCCCAGGGTCGATACCATTATGCGGCTGGCGAGTGCCCTGGGCGTGGACTTCACCATCAGCGCCGTCGATACGGTGAGGGCGGAGCCGCATGAGGCGGCGTAGGGCGCGCCTGGCGCACCGCGCGAGGTTCCGGCACCACGGCGTGTAGTAGAGCCGATGCCGCACCGCGTGAAACTCCGCCCCGCGCGCCGGGCACGTCCGCGTGGCGATCACCAGCGGCCGCACTTCCTGGAGCCATGGCAGCGCATTTCAGTAACTTTCAAAGGGTCTCTGTTGTAAGCCGGGGGCCGGGTGCTGGGGGTTGGGCGTGCGAGAGGTGAGCGGGGCTGACGGCGCCCGGTCCGCCTCAGGCGGGCGGGCTTCGAAGGGGGAAACCCGCGTGCGCGGGTTGGAGGCCACGCGGGGAAGCTGGGATCAAGGGCGGTTGGAGGAGCTGCGCTGGCAAGACAGGCCACGGACGGCGAGGCTGGGGTGGGTGCGGTTTTTGAAGCTCGGAGGGTTTCGCGTGAAGTCGGGGGATTAGGTGCTGGGAGGGTAGCGAAGTGCGGACTGCACTTTGAGTCGTGGCGTTGGCCCTACTCGGGCATATTCAAGACAATCGTACCAGCCACAAGCCCTCGGAAAAGGGTATTCGGGACGCCGTTATGTCGAGAGAAGTGAGAGGTCGGCGTCTTTGGTGGTAGGCGGGCTTGGGTGCTTTGCTGCTCCGCTCCGTCCTGGGGAAGGCACTGATACAGCAAGATTTCGCGTTTATCGAGTTTCGGGACTCCCCGGTTGGACGCCAGGCGTATCTACAGGGCACCAGGTTGGCGATATGGCAGATAGCCTCTGTCGCGCGAGACTTCCAGGGCGACGTGGCGAAAACCGCCGAGCACCTCGATAGGCCACAGGTTCAAATCGCCGCCTTGAATTATGCCGCGGCATTCCCGGAGGAAATTCAGGCTGCTATCGCGGACAACGAGTGGGCCGCGGCCAACATTGCGTAGCAACTTTTCTGCTTTGACAAGCCGTTTGATTCTATGCTAGTATAAATATGCTACTGTTGTCACTAGCTCAAGAGCTATCCAGGCCGTCGCTCGGTGCGCAGTAGGGGTCGGCGCAAACAAGGAGTCGAGTTTCATTTGTAACAGGACTTATCTTCTTGTCATCTGTTCTCCGGGTTGAGCGCTTGCCTCGATGCCGTGCCCCCGTGCATTCTTCTCGCGGAAGGGAGGTGTCCAGCCGGCTAGCTGACAATCGTAGGATTGAATCGGGGAGGTAATCCTATGAGGGTCGAACTGCTCTTCCGTTTTCTGGGTGGAGTGGGTCTGGCCGTCACCGGCTGGTATGTGGCGCTTGCCCTAACCAGCAACGTGAGCGAAGACCTCCAACTCAGGTACGCCGTTGTGTTCTCAGTGACGGGATTCGCACTGGGACTCCTCATTACGCCCTGGGTAACCCTGTATCCAACGGTCGCGCTCCGCGAGCGAGCGCGGAGGCTCCCCGCCCTCGATCTGGTCGCCGCCACCATCGGTCTGGTCATCGGACTCATTATCTCCGCTTTACTGGCCATCCCCCTCTCGATGTTGCCCTCGCTATTAGGTAGGTTGCTTCCCTTCGCGGCCACGGTCTTTTTCGCCTACATGGGCGTGGTGACGATGGTGGCGAGGAAGAGGGATATCTTCAATATTATTGGCGGGCGGCTAAGCGCCCACGCGGAGGGGAGCGATCACGGCCAGCAGCTCGTCGTGGACACCAGCGCGATCATCGACGGGCGCATAGCGGACGTGGGGCGCACCGGGTTCATTCCGGGGACGATGATCGTGCCGAGGTTTGTGCTCAACGAGCTACAGCACATCGCGGACTCGCCGGATATGCTGCGTCGCGCCCGCGGGCGCCGCGGGCTGGAGGTGCTCAACCGGCTGCAAAAGGAGTCAGACGTGCCGATAAAGTTCTCCGAGGTGGAAATCGACGGCGTCACCGATGTGGACGGCAAGCTGGTCAAGCTGGCCAAGCATCTGCGCTGCCCAATCATCACGAACGACTTCAATCTGAACCGCGTGGCGGCGCTGCAGGGCATAAGAGTGCTCAACATCAACGAGCTGGCCAACGCGGTCAAGTCGGTGGTGCTACCCGGCGAGGAGATGGTGGTGCGCATAATCCAGGAGGGCAAGGAGCACGGGCAGGGTCTCGGGTATCTGGACGACGGGACAATGATCGTGGTGGAGAACGGGCGCAGGTACATCGGACGCGAGCTGGAGATAACGGTGACGCGCGTGCTGCAAACCGTGGCGGGCCGAATGATCTTTGCGCATCCGAAAGGGGAGTGAAATGGCGGTCGGGGCCAGGGTGGGCGCGATCGTCGTGGCAGCGGGGGCGGGCACGCGAATGGGTGTGGACAAGATGTTCATCAACCTTGGCGGCAAGCCCCTCATTGCTTATGCCGTCGACGCGCTCCAGGCCTCCAGGTACGTCCACGAGATCGTCCTGGTGCTGAGCGAGGCGAATCTGGAGCGCGGGAGCAGCCTGGCGCGAGACTTCGCGTGGACCAAGTTGACGAGCGTCTGCGCGGGCGGCGCGCGCCGGCAGGACTCGGTGCAGAACGGGCTGGCCGGGCTCGAGGGCTGCGAATGGGTTATCATCCACGACGGAGCCCGCCCCTTCTTGGAGGATCGTCTGATCGAGGAGGGGCTTGCCGAGGCGGAGGCGATCGGGGCCGCCGTGCCCGCCGTACCGGTGAAGGATACGATCAAGGTCGTGGACCAACGGGGTCTGGTGCGCTCGACTCCCTCGCGCGTCGATATGTGGGCGGCGCAGACGCCGCAGGTGTTTCGGTACGAGCTGATCGTCGAGGCGTACCGGAATGTGACGCAGGAGGTTACGGACGACGCGCAGGCGGTGGAGCTGATGGGGCATCCGGTCAAGGTATTCCTGGGGTCGTACGAGAACTTAAAGGTGACGACGCCGGAGGATGTGGAGGTGGCGGAGGGGATCTTGCGGCGGAGGGCTAGGGGGGCGAAACCACGGAGACACGGTCCGAGACGGACTCCGGTACTCCGGAGAGGCACGGAGGGGCGCAGGGGGGACGTAACCACGGAACACACGGAAGGCACGGAAAGATACGGGGGGGACGCGACCACGGAGGCGCGGAGGGGCGCGGGGGTATGAATTCGACTGATGGGGGCCGGTTTCGAGTGGGGGTCGGGTACGACGTGCATAGGCTGGCGGAGGGACGGAGGCTGATGCTCGGCGGGATCGAGGTGCCGTACCATCGGGGATTGCTGGGGCACTCGGATGGCGACGTGGCGCTGCACGCGATTATGGACGCGGTGCTGGGCGCGGCGGCGCTGGGAGATATCGGGGCGCATTTTCCGCCGGAAGACGCGCAGTACAAGGATATCTCCAGCACCACGCTGCTGGAGCGGGTCAACGGTCTGATAGAGGAAAATCGCTATCGGGTGGGCAACGTGGACGTGACGATCGTGGCGGAAAAGCCGAAGCTGTTGCCTTATGTGCCGGATATGCGCGCGAGAATCGCGGGGGCGCTGGGGGTCGAGGTCGAGAGGGTGAGTGTGAAGGCGAAGACGACCGAGGGGCTGGGGTACGCCGGTCGCGGCGAAGGAATGGCGGCCTACGCGGTGGTGCTTTTGGAGCAGGTTGACGGGGAGGGTGACGAGGGGGATTGAACCGCAGAGGACGCAAAGGGCGCAGAGGCAGAGAAAGACGGGCTGTTTGAGGGACGAGGGGAGTTGAACCGCAGAGGGCGAATCCTTCACTCGTTGGCACTAGAGAACGAGTGGAGGACGCAAAGAGCGCAGAGGAAATGTGTTGTTATGTCGATCCGGGATGATGTGAGGGCGGTTTTTGAGCGGGATCCGGCGGCGGCGAACATCTGGGAGGTGCTGCTGGCTTACCCTGGTCTGCACGCGTTGTGGCTGCACAGGATTGCCCACGCGCTGCACAGGCTCGGGGTACCGGTGATACCAAGGCTGATCTCGCACGTCAACCGCGCCATCACGGGCATCGAGATCCACCCGGGGGCGAAGATCGGCAAGGGGCTGTTCATCGATCACGGGATGGGGCTGGTGATCGGCGAGACGGCGGAGATCGGGGATGACGTTACGCTTTATCAAGGGGTGACCCTGGGCGGCACAGGCAAGAAGAAGGGCAAGCGACACCCGACGCTGGGGAACAACGTGACGGTTGGCGTAGGAGCGAAGGTGCTGGGCGCCATCGTGCTGGGCGACAACTCCCGCGTGGGGGCGGGGTCCGTCGTGCTGCGCGACGTGCCGCCGAACTCCACAGCAGTGGGCGTGCCGGCCAAGGTCGTCACCTTTCACGACCCGAACGGCGGATCGACGAAGCGCCTGGAGAATCTGCCCGACCCCGAGGCTGAAATGATCGAGGCGCTGCACCGCAAGATTCTGGAGCTGGAAGAGAGAATCGCGGCACTGGAGGGATCAAGCGGTGGGGGGCCGAGTGTGAAGAGGCTCGACGAAGAGACCTCACTGACCGCCGGCCGTCCTTCCGGAGGAGAACGATGAAGATTTACAATACTATGACCGGACAGAAGAGCGAGCTTGAGCCGATGGGTAGTCCGGTCAAGATGTACGTTTGCGGGGTCACGCCGTATGCCGAGTCGCACATCGGCCACGCGATGTCGTACATACTGTTCGATATGATCCGGCGCTACCTGGAGTTCAAAGGTTATGAACTGAAGGTCGTGCAGAATTTCACGGATATCGACGACAAGCTGATCGTGCGCGCGCAGGCGCTCGGGGTGTCCGTCAAATCGCTGGCGGAGAGGCTCATCGACGAGTACTTCGCGGACGTGGACGCGCTCAATATCAAGCGGGCGGACGTGTATCCGAGGGCGACGGAGGAGATCGACAAGATCGTGGAGGTGATCGAGGGGCTAATCGCCAAGGGCTGCGCCTACGTGATAGACGAAGAGGTGTACTTCCGCGTGGGCGCCGATCCCGACTACGGCAAGCTGTCGCACCGGTCGCTAGAGGAGATGCAGGCCGGCGCGCGCATCGAGGTGGATGTGCGCAAGGAGAATCCTATGGACTTCGCGCTGTGGAAGAGCTCGAAGCCGGGTGAGCCACACTGGGACAGCCCGTGGGGCAAGGGACGGCCGGGCTGGCACATCGAATGCTCGGCCATGA
>JACQUC010000061.1 GCA_016210495.1 Chloroflexota bacterium | reverse complement strand
CGTCGCGCGCCAGGCGTCGATCTGGCGTCGGACCGCAGCAAGGCTCGGCGCGCGGCGCCGGCATGCCGGTGGGCGGTGGGTTTCCATGCCGGCCCAGGGTAGCCGGGGCGCCGGGCGGATTCATGCAGGCTCACCGGAAGGACACGCATCTTCCGACGAAGACTGGTAATGTGTAGGGTCATGGCGTAGGTCTCGCAATTGGTCGGCGGTAGCCGAAGAGCCGGATCGTCTGTTGCGCCTGAAGGCCAGAGGAGTCCCGGACCTCAACAGTAAGCTGATGCTCCCGGACCAAATGGCCGGTGTCCCACGCCCAAGAGGAAGTCGTGGCCCAGGAGCGCCTGACAGTCCCGTCAATCCGAAACTGGTACTCCAATGGATGGCCATCCTCATTGGAGGCCGAAACGATGATGGAGACCCTGTCACCTTCGATGTACGTAGAACCGTCAGCTGGACTGACTGAAGTGATCGCGGGGGGCGTCGATGGCCCATCGGTATCTTCCACAAACACCTGGACCGTATCGGGATTGCGTGCGGAGCAGATTCCGTTTTCCACGGACAGCTGGAAAACAAGAGTCTCGCCTCCGCCGTTGACGGAAGGAGCAGTGAACGATGGTTGGGGCGCGGCAGGATCGGATAAGGCCACCAAGGCTCCGGCGATCTGACGCCACCGATACGTCAATGGCCTTGCATTAGGATCACTGCTTTTCGACGCGTCTAAGGTAACAAGGGTGCCCTCCCTGACCGTGAGATCCGGGCCCCCATCCGCAGCGGGAGGCGCCGCTGCCGTAATCTTGACGACGGCGGGCATGCTGTCGGATGTACCATCGTTGACCACAATGCGAAGTTCGTAGTCACCAGCACGATCCGGCATGAAAGTCGCCCCTGGCTCGCTCGTGTGAGGGTGAGATACCTTTGAGTTGCTCCCCGTGGGGGTGGAGACCAGAGACCAAACGTAACTCAAAGGATCGCCCTCGGGATCGCTGCTACCGCTCCCATCGACACTGACTGCGGACCCAATGCAGGCGATCTGGTCGGGACCGGCATCAGCCCTAGGTGGCTCGTTGGAGATGGTCTGGCAGACTGGGCTCGTAGGCGGGGAGTTCCCGGCAGGGTTGCTTGCGAAGACGCGGTAGCACACTTCCTGGTCTCGTGGAGGGTTATTATCCTCGTACTTTGTTGTATTCGCAGGAAGCTCGGCAATCTTCACCCAGGTCCCAACGCCTAGTCTTCGTTCGACGACAAACTTGTCCTCACTGTCTGAAGTATCCTGCCAGGTGATCTCGACGCCTTTTGGACCACCTGCTCTTGCTACCGCTACCAGGTTCTGGGGCGTCGACGGGGGCTCTGCGTTTTCACTCCCCGGCTGTCCGTTTCCGTCGCACCCTGCACCGAGTGCAAGGCAGCCAGCAAGCGCAACGGGAAATCCTATCGTCCGGATCACAGCGATCTCCAATAGAAGTTTTGACTCGGGTCCGACGAACACTAGCGATTCGTGATCTCGCGGGTCACTGGGTCCGTTTACGATGAAGGTTAAGTGACAGACTCAAAGACAATTCAAGCCATGGTCGAACAACGAACTCATGCCAAGAAGCGCTGCCTGCTGGAGGTGGGCAGCAAGCCGAACATCCACTGGACCCCATGGCGTCCAGGCGAAGCTCGTCACCCAGGCCTTGATCCATGGAAGGATGGTTTCAGCACTCCCGAGGATTCCGCCACCGAGGATCACGACCTCAGGATCGAAGGCGTGGATAAGAGATACGATGCACGCACCCCAGATATCAAGGCTCCGGTCGCGGATCTCCTGTGCCACGATATCACCGGCTGCGGCAGCTTGGAAGACGGCCCGATAGTCAATACACGGTATTTTCGATAGAGTACTCTCGGCGTAAAGAGGATGCTCGCGCGCGATACCGGGGAGCGCCCAAGTGGAGGCCTCAGCGGTTGCGCAGCCTCTGCCTCCACAGTTACAGGCGCGGCCCCGAGGGTTCACGATGAAATGCCCGCCAAGGCCGGCCTGGGCATGGGCTCCTCTGAGGAGCCTGCCCTGCATCAGAACGGAAACGCCGATCGCTGTTCCCAACGTCACCATGATAATGTTTTGGCATCCGCGTCCAGCTCCATATCTCCACTCCCCCAAGAGTGCTGCCCGGCTGTCCGTCTCGAGCACGACCTCGAGCCCGAGCCTTTGCTGTCCCCACTGAGGAAGGTCAAGCGAAACCGCGTCCTCGTACTTGTCCTTTACTGCCCGCAACACCCTTTTCCCCGGCGCATCCACAAGGCAGGCAAGGGCGAGCCCGATACCCTGAGACTCGGCGAGGCTCACCCGCCGCCGTGTACAGAGACTTCGCGCCGTCTCCTCAATCTGCGGGAGATGTCGGGCCAGTCCGGCGCACGCGGCGTCAACTGCAAACGACTCCGTCTCTAAGACGTGCCCTTCTTGCAGTAGCCCCATCCTGATGTGTGACCCACCTATATCTGCGGCGAGGACGTACATTGACGGGCTTGTGTTCCTAGTGGGGCTGTTTTATACACAGCGACGTGGCGCCTCTGCAATAGCTGGATTGTCTCGGTCTCGCTTAGCTGGCAGAAGTCATCATAATAACTATCAACAAAGAATGGAGCTGCAGAGACTTCGCAAGGGACCACCACATCTACCGGAACAGACGCATGTGCGAGCGTTGCACGTGCATGTGAGCTGGCCACCGGAGCGGCGACGACGATGCGTCGCGGACGACGACAGGCGAGGATCTGAACTGCCGCGAGCGCGGTGTAGCCTGTCGCGAGGCCGTCGTCCACGAGAAGGACCTTTCTGGCTCTCCGTTTTTAAGTGTGACAGATTTGACCCACTTTATCGGAACTTGAGCGGACTTTCCGTTAAAGTTCGGAGGCTGGACGTGCCGATAAGATCCGTGGACATTATGGAGCCATGGACCTTATGGCGCTGCGAGAATTGGCTGACGTCTTGGACATTGCGGCTCTTCGCGTGACCGGATACGAGAAGGGACCCGACGACCTCCGTGTCTCTGTGGAATTCGACAAGGACTCCGCGACCTGCCCGACGTGCGGTGTACGTTCGAGCCGCCGGCATTCGCAGAAGCCAACGCCGGTGCGCGACCTTCCATGCTTCGGTCGACGCGTGCTGCTTTTGGTGCCTCGCCGGCGCTTCAAGTGCAGGCCGTGCGGCAAACCGTTTACCGAGTCGGTGCCGTTCGTTGAGTTCGGAACCAGTTTCACGAAGCGATACGAACGATACATATACGACCAGTGTTACGAGCGCAGCCAAGCTGTCGTGGCAAAGCAGGAGCAAATCTCCGACACCGTCGTCCGGAAGGTCTACGATGCCTGTGCGTCCACGTCGCTCCAACCGCGAGGGCGGCCGGCCACCATTCGCGTCTTGGGCATCGACGAGATCGCGACGAGGAAAGGCCATCGGAACTACGCGTGTGTGATCACCGACATCGACCGGACGCGCGTCCTTGATGTACTGGAAAACCGCTTGAAAAGCACGGTTTCTGCATACCTCTCAAGTCTTCCGGTTTCGGTGAAGAAGTCGCTCCGTTGGGTGTCTATAGACATGTGGGAAGGATACTACCAAGCGGTGCGCGAGGCATTGCCAAAGAGAGTGAAGATCGTCATAGATCGATTCCACGTTATGAAGCAGT
>JACQUC010000058.1 GCA_016210495.1 Chloroflexota bacterium | reverse complement strand
CGAGCTGGCGGCCATCGCCGAAAAGGCTTATGGCGGCCCGGCCCTGGTTTTCGAGAACGTCAAGGGCTTCAGCATACCGGTCGTCTCCAATCTATTCTCCAAAGGCCGCCTGGCCAGACTGTTTGACACCAGGCCGGAGGATCTGCCTGAGCGGTTGATTCAAGCGGTGCGGGGCACGATCAGAAATCCTATGCCTCCGCAAGTCGTCGCGACCGGGCCATGCAAGGAAGTCGTGATTCGCGATGGCATCGACTTGAATGCCCTGCTGCCGATCCCCTGGGCGACGTCGCGAGACTGCGGGAACTACCTCGGCGCGTCGCTCATCATCTGCAAGGAACCGGAGACCGGCGAGAGGATCATGTTCTGGGCACGCGGCACGGTGAGAAGCCCTGAAAAGCTGCATCTGGGCGTCGTCGGGACGCGCCGCTTCGTCGGCTTCTACCGCAAGGCCGAGGCGTTGAAGCTGCCGTTTGAGGTGGCGCTTTGCCTTGGCGTCGATCCTGCCTGGGGCGTTGCCGCGGCTGCCCACGGGCCTTTCATCGAAAGCATCGGAGGGGAGTACAAGTTCCTGTTGGCGAGCACGCTGGCGGGAAGGCCGGCGGAGATGGTCGCGTGCGAAACCCTCGACCTCGAGGTCCCCGCTAATGCCGAGATCGTGATCGAAATCGAGTCGTATCCAGGCCTGCGCGAGCGCGACGACAGCGACAATCCCACGGGGATCCTGGGGCCACTGGCGACCGGGTATTACGCGCCCTCAGCCAAGACGCCCGTTTATCGCGTAAAGGCGGTTACTCATCGGCGCGATCCGCTTTACTATGCGGCGTTCGGACGGCCTGACTACCCGATCGTGAACGTGATGCAGGAGGCGTCTGTGCTGAACGCGGCCAGGGGCGTGGCGCATAAGCAGGTGCAGGCCGTTTGCCATCGCCACGTGATGACGGCCATCCAGTTCAAGAAGGAGTCGTCCGTCGACGACGGAGTTCCCAAGAACGTCCTGATGGCGGCGCTGGGGGCGGATCGGGACTGCCATTTCGCCGTGGTGGTCGACGAGGACATCGACGTGAACGACACGTGGGCGGTAGTCTACGCGATAATGACGCGCGCCCGGCTGGACAAGGGAGTTATCATGGTGCCGCAGGCGCGCGGCCATGCCAACATTCCCGTGGCACGCGAGCAGGGCGGCCTCGTGGACAAGGTCGGCATCGACGCTACCATACCGTTTGGCATGAAGGGCGCTTTCGAACGGGTCAAGTACGCGGACGTGGATATCTCGAAGCTGCTGCCAGGGTTTGCAGAGAGGCCGTGGTTCGAGCACTAGAACGGAAGCTAACTCGTTAGTCCAGTAATCGGCCTTTCAAAATGGGCACGGGTCGGGTCTAATGCACGTTAACATAATAATCTGGTTTTCACAGCACGTTCTGCCTGTAGGTTTATGTCGGCATACACCCAGCTTCCTACCTTGAGATCGTAGTGCGGGGGCTTGTCCCCTGCTGGGGGGTGGACGGTGGCACGGTAGGTACCCTGAGATGCTTTCTCTGGCAGCGCGCTTCATTGCATCACAAGCTGACAAAGGATGTGCGAGGAATGGGCAGCGGATGCGACTCGATGGTCCCTGCGGGTCAACTGTAGCAGCCACCCCACCCCGCCCCAGCAGGGGACAAGCCCTCAGGAGTGGGCAGATTTTTATGTTGACGCACGTGACAAAAGGGACAATGCATGAGACCATGTATCTGTTCGCGCAGCTAGCTCCTGCGAGAACGAGGATGGCGCCCATGCTTGTCCCAGATACGACATTATACCCACTTTTTGTCCAATGTCTACACGCTTTCTTTGGCTCGATGCACTCAGCTAGCCTGCGCTCCATAACCGAAGTGGTTTGGGCTCTCCTGCTGTGCCAATCCCTTCATACTTCTGACCTAGCTCGCTCCCTGCCACATCTGGATACTCCGCATGCCCGCCAAGCTATGCGCCGCGTCAGACGCATAATCCAGCGTCAGCACCTTTCGAGCAAAATCCTGACGCAGTTCTTGATCCGAGCGGCACTGCGTATGGTGGGTGACGCGGAGGTTATTCTGATTATGGATAGTACCCGTTGCCTTCGCTGGGAGATATTCACCCTTGGCGTTATGATTGGCGGGCGTGTCTTGCCTGTCGCCTGGGCCATCCTGCCCTATCCTTGGCCCAGAGGCAAGTTCACTCCGAACGCGGTGGCCCTGGTGAACCGAGCCCTGGCGTGCTGGCCCAAGGACCGGCCTGTCCATCTGTTGGCTGACCGTGGATTCCCCAGCTTGAAGCTCTTTCGTGCGCTTGATCGCTGGCGCCAGTCGCTCCCGTTGCACTATACCATCAGACTGAGGGCGGGCGATTGGGTCCGAATGGAGAACAGACAGAGCGTGAGGATGGCCGACTTGATGTCTGGCATCACTACCGGCACCTGGAACACTTATCGAGCCTCCTATCAGCATCGCGGCCAGGCCGGTGCGCCGACCTTGCTGGTCGTTGGGCGTGGCGTGCCGATGTACCCTGCCCATCAGATGGGACCTGCTGACCAGGCTCGTCGTAGGGCACGAGAAGAGCGCAGGGTTGTGCACTTGCTTAGCAAGGGGCAAGGTCGGGCACCCAAGACGGACACGATCTGGGCCTTGCTCAGCACCGCCTGTGATCGTACACAGGCCGTGCAGAGATACAGCCTGCGCTTTAGCACGGAGGGAACCTATCGCGATTTGAAGAGTTGGGGATTGGAAGCGGTGGCTGACCACGAAACGGATATCGAGCACCTCGATAGATTGATTGGTCTGGCTGCCCTTGGGTATGCCATCCAGGCCGTCGTTGGCGCAGAGGCCGGCCGAGCCACAGAAGGACAGGCTCGGGCGCGCCAGCAGCAATGGACCACTACGGACCGCCTGAGCGTATTCTGGCGTGGTCGGCAGGTGATCCACGACCGTGCCCACGACTGGCGATCCTGGCTGAGCGAAACCCTGGAACAACTCGCCCATCGACTTGCTCCCGAAGAAAGCCCTACGAATCAATTCTGTCAATCCCCGACCCCAAATCAAACCTTGGAGGCTGCCTAGTGATAGAACGCAACATAAAAATCTGCCCACTCCTGAGGGACAAGCCCCCGCACTACATACTGCTTTACTGGCATCTGTCCTGGCAGGACCTGCACGGCCTCCGCAAACAAGGGTTTGCACCAGACGTGTTGATTGTGAAGACCGGATTATTTCGTTAAAGTGCATTAGACCCGACGCTACGAGAGGGGTGCTGCGAATAGGGCATGTCTTGTTATGACTGATACTGCGAAGTCTGTCGAGGCTTCCGGCGCCGGAATATGGGTCGTCGCCGAGCACATCGAGGGGGATGTCTCGGAGGCAAGTCTCGAGCTGTTGTGCGAGGCGAGGAAGCTGTCGAGTAAGCTGGGCCCGGTGTGGGCTCTGCTGTTTGGCCACAGCGTACACGAGCTAGCGCCTAAGCTGGGCCAATACGGCGCCGACCGGGTGCTGGTCTGCGATGCAGAGCGACTTGCGGGTACGCCTTCTCGCATTATCTCCCCTCACGTAGGTGAGTTGATCCGAGCGCATAGGCCACGCGCGGTGCTCTTGCCCGCGACGTCGTTCGGCAGTGAACTGGCCGCGCTCGTCGCCGCCCGCGTCTCGTCTCCACTTGTTACCAACGCCGTGCGGCTGAGCGTCGACGAGGGTGGACAGGTTCTGGTGACCAAGCCGAACTACGGCGCCAGGGTGCACCGCACCTTCGTGGCCAAGGCGGGAACCACGCAGCTTGTCACCATTCGTCCGGGCACCATTGGGCTCGATCGTCCGGATAAGTTCCGGCGCTACGAGGTGATCGACGTCCCTTACGACGAACCGGCGCAGGCGCTCGCCGCGGCCAGGGTTCTGGAGG
>JACQUC010000063.1 GCA_016210495.1 Chloroflexota bacterium | reverse complement strand
TTTGTCGGATTGCCGGGCATGGTGCTGCTGGCCGTGTAGTTGAAGGTCTGGCTTCCAGCGGCGCCGGGGGTAAAGATGACCCTGCCTGCCCCGGCCTCGATCGCGACTGCGCCGCTGGCTGGTTGGGTTACGGCCGATACGGTGATGGTGTTGCCATCGCGGTCGCTGTCGTTGGCGAGAACGTCTATGGGTCGGGCGGTGCTGCCCACCGGGATGTTAACCGCGTCGTTGACGGCGGTAGGAGGGTTGTCGAACAGCTTGCCCTGGACGAGGAAGAGATCGGTCTGGGCGAAGTTGACGCCTGGGCCTCCGGCGTTCAGGCCTTCGATCCTGAAGTGGTTGGTGCCGAAGGGGCTGCCGATGACCTTGTGCTCGACGGCTGGGTTGCCGATGGCGCCGGGCGGGGCCTCCGGTGCGACGGCGGGGTCCCAGACGAGGAAGGGGCCGACGTTGCTAAGGCGGGCGAGGTTCCAATCACAGGCCACTGCGCCGGGTATGACGCCCAAGCAGCCTATGTCGATGGTGTCGCGAATACTGACCGCCCCGGCCTCGGCCACGTAGTCCTTCTCGCCGTAGGGATGAATCACCCGGTAGGATGCGCCGGGCACGAGGCCGCTGGCGCGAACGCGGATGCGTCCAAAGCTCATTTGAGCGTTGGCCTCGGGGTCGTCGTTGGCATAGGCGGCCTCGACCGCTAGTACGAGAAGAGCGCTGCCCCCGGTGCCGACGGGCATGTGGGCGTCGGCGGCCCACCAGAAGGCCTCCGCGCCGAAGCCGCTCTCGACGGACAGGGCGTTGCCCGGATCGACCGGATCGTTGATGCACAGAAACGCATCGTTGATGCAAAGCTTCAACTGGAGTCCGTTGGAGTCCTCGTACCATTCGGCGAAGTGCGTCTGCGCGTTTACGGGGCCGACGGCGGCCAGGTGGCCGCCTGGCACGTGTGTCGCTGTGGCCGTGGCGCCGAGCCACACGCTCATCGATAGCGAGACGGCCGCCAACAGGAAGACTGCGAGAGTTATCCTGCGCCTCTCTCCCATTGCCCTCAGTCCGAGGATGTATGCCTTGCTTAGCAGTTGGTTCATCACCGTGTGCCCCCCTCTCTGATTTTCACGCTACTGAGTTTAGAAAATGCCTTCCTATACCACTATATCCCGCGATGCCGGGAGCGACGTCTGTATTTCCGCTAGACGCAGCTAGGCCATCCTGCCGTTGTCGCATAGGCCAAATGGCCATGTGTCGTGGCCAGCAACGGCGCTCCGCACCGGGAAGGCAAGCCTTGCATCATTTTCGAGCGCCTGGCACGATTCTTGCTATGTTCCTCAACTGGTGACTATGTCCTGCAGATGATATCGTTTGCTCTGTAGGTCCTCTGAAGTGGTTTCCTGTGTAGGAAGCAAATCCATGGCGGGCGGTACGCCCTCAAGTCCCTGTCCGCCCCGAGGGGGCAGGGCATCGTAGCCATTTCGCGCCGAAAACTGAATCGGAGGCGCGGTTCAATTCTCTATTGGGGAGGGGGGTACAAATGCCGATACGTGTTGTGGTGGCTGACGATCATGCCCTGGTCAGGGAGGGCACACGAAACATCCTCGAACGGAGCGAGGACATAGAGGTGGTGGGTGAGGCCGACGATGGGGAGAAGGCTGTCCAGGTGGTATGCGGGTTGTCCCCCGACGTCGCGCTCATAGACATCGCCATGCCGCGCTTGAACGGCGTCGAGGTGACGCGGCGCATCAAAGCTCTCAGCCCGAGCACCGCCGTCTTGGCGCTGAGCGCGTACGATGACGACGCCTACGTGTTCGCGCTACTGGAGGCTGGGGCAGCCGGCTACCTCATGAAAAGTATCCAGGGCTGTGAGCTGATCAGATCCGTCCGGGCCGTCCATAACGGCGAGATGCTGCTGACTTCGTCGGTAGCCCGCAAGCTGGTGCGACGGGTCATCCCAGGGCGAAGCTGTGATACGCGCGACATAGTTAACGAGCGGCTGACGGATCGGGAGCGCGGGGTGCTGTCGTGGGCGGCCAAGGGGCTGTCGAACAAGGAGATCGGCAAAGCTCTCTCCCTCAGTCCTCGCACCGTGCAGCTCCACCTCGGTCACGTCTTCTCCAAGCTGGGCGTTGCCTCGCGCACGGAGGCGGTGATGGTGGGCATGCGGCGGGGATGGGTTCACATGGAGAACGTCGCGTGAGCTTGGGGCAGTGGCTTTCCATGTCCGTGGATCGCTCGGTGTCGCTCTCGCGACAACCTGGGACCTCGCGTGGCCTCAGCGCGCTGCGCAGCTCGGCCTTCTGGCAAGCTCAGGCAATGGTGGTTCTCGTCACCCTGCTCAATTTTGTGATGGAGACCGCTATGATAGATACAGACCTCGATCAGCTACATTACCTGGTGCCGATCCTCTATACTTTTCCCATTTTCTTCTCCCACTTGCAACTCGGTCGCAACTGGGCATATGCCACGGCCTTGACATCGGTCCTGGCGGCGGTGCCCGACGTCTTCATCTTGACCCTTCCTGGGGAGCCGCCGACCTGGCCGTTGGAGTCGTTGCAACTGAGCTTCGGAGTCATTATGGGGCTGACGCTCGCGTCTCAACACGAGAGGTTCACAGCGCGGCTGAAACACCAGAACGAAATCATCCACGAGACAAACCTGCGTCTCATCGCAAAGAACCGGGAGGCGCAAGAGACGGCCGCGCGTGCCCAAGAGCTTTCATCTATCCTCACGGTCACCAGCAAGCGGGTCAGGCAGGCCCAAGAGGAGGAGCGGCGACGCATCGCCCGCGACCTTCACGACACGACCGTGCAGCGTCTCGTCCTGATGTGCCGCGAGATGGACAAGGTAGCGGCAGCTCCACGCCTGCCCAGGACCGCTTTTCGGTCGCTAGAGGAGCTTCGCTCCCTGGCCGAGGAGGTCCTGGCCGACGTCCGCCGTTTTTGCCGCGAGCTGCGCCCTTCGGTGCTGGACGATCTCGGCGTGGTGGCGGCCTCGGAATCGCTTGGCAGGGATCTGGAAAGGCGCAGTGGTATTGCCGTGCGAGTGGATGTGCGCGGATGTCAGCGGCGGCTACCTCCTGACACTGAGTTGGCCCTTTTCCGTATCGTTCAGGAATCGCTACATAACGTGGAGAAGCATTCAGGGGCGAGTCTGGCGATGGTTACCTTTGCTTTTGAGGAGGGCAGGTTTCAGCTCGATGTCCGCGACAACGGTAGAGGTTTTAACCCGCCCACCTGCCTGAAGAGCCTGCCACATATTGGCAAATTGGGTCTGGCAGGGATGCAGGAGAGAGCCGAGCTCGTCGGCGCTGCTCTTAAGTTGGACTCCCGAGCCAGCGATGGTGCCCGTGTAACCGTCACAATCGGTTGCTGAACAGGACGGCTCCCCGGTTAGGGATCAACCTAAGCAGCACTCAAGCCCATAGGCGTTCGACCATCATAATGTAGGGGCGAACGGCGTTCGCCCCGTACGGTCTCTCGATCCCACCGAGACGCCTGTCCAGCAGAACATCGGCCCGATGCCCACTCATCGGTGTGCACCCCGATTTCTCACATCTGCCTACTAGCGTTGCGGGCGAACGCCGAAATTGTTGCAGAACTCTTGGGGATATGGTATTCTATCTATCAAGCGCTTGAATGATAGGAGGATATCCTATGCCAGTACGGGAATATGTTCGTGATTTCCTGTGG
>JACQUC010000062.1 GCA_016210495.1 Chloroflexota bacterium | reverse complement strand
GTTAAACTCCCATAGGTCGTCCATGACTGGTCCTGAAAGCGGGGCGATAGGGGAGAGCTCGGTGCCGGAATTCCCGGTTGCTGTACCAGCCCCGCCAAACAGGTAAACGGTGTTGGAGATGGTCACCATGCTATGGCCGTAGCGGGCCGAAGGCGTGGCGGCGGGTGCAAGACTGACGGGTCTGGAGAAAAACGCTGCGCGCGCTTCGCGTGTGTACCCCGGCTCAGTCAGCCACGTGCCCAACGCGAGCCCGAGCAAGACGCAGAAGACGAAGAGCAAGGTGCAAGTTTTCATTGTTTCTCCTGTCATCCCCTTCGCAGGCTAGCTTTTCCTCGCACGGCAACAATGCCCATCATCCCGCTCCAACCGACCGCCGCCACATAACCCTCATGGCGATGAACAGGCGCTTCTGCCCCTGCGAAAGCAGGTACCTGTAGCGCTCGTTGGCGTCCTCCGCCGAGCCGAAGCCGGAGTACTGGCTGGATACCCAGAGGCTCCCCCGGTACATCATGGGATCGCCTTCCCGCGTGAAGGCAAAGGCGCCGGGAAAGCCCAGGTCCCGCATGTAATCCAGGTGCTCTACGTCCAGCGGCGTGTAGAGCCGTCGCACCTCGAGGTCGCCAGACAAAGTAGTGAACGTGCTCTTACGCTCCCCCGTCCCCGCTAGCCTCTTGGCCAGGACCTCCGCCTCCCAGGCCCCCTGCGCCGCTCTTGTTTTGGCTATCGCTGTTTCCTCGTCCATAGTCCCAGCATTTCCTATCCCCCACCCACGGGCGTGATGAAGATGATCGTCACTTCGCGGGCGACGGTCAGGGGCGATTGGAGGCCGGCGGCGGAGTCGACCTCCTTACCGTCGACGAGGATCTTGATCTGGCTGATGATGCGCGCCTCGCTGTCTCGGGCCAGGCTGCTGAATGCTCCGTCGTGCAGCTCGTCTATCCGGGCCAGCAGGTCGGCGAGACTGGAGCCATCGTCCAACACCACCTTCTCGCGCCGTGGCAGGCCGTTGCGGATCACCGGGCCGATGTAGTTGAGCTGGATTTCCACGGTTGACTTCTCCCCAATTACGATATCAGTCAGTGAATGCCGTACTCTTCCCACCGTGCCAGCATCTTTTGCACGACGTCGGCAGGCCAGGAGTGCTCCAGATCGACGACGGTGGGGGTGTGTTCCTTGGGCCATTCCACCGGGAACGTGGCATCGAACGCGACCCTGGCCCCCAGCAGGGTCTCTCGCTCCGCTCGGCTGATAAACGGCATCAAAACGCTGATTGGCGCGTACTGCTGGACGTGAATGTCACGGGCAGGGTGAAGCCTGCTGGTGAGGCACCACAGCACATCGTCGGTATTGGTGACGTCGACATCTTCGCCCACGAGAATGATATACGGCTTGTAGAGGCCGGTCTTGGTAGCCCACACCGCCGAGGCGACCGTGTGGACGTAGCCCGGGTACGGTGGCGAAACGGAGATGCAGATCGTTGTTTTAGTCGGCATGACGTAAACGCTCTTGAAGCGTAATCCCATTGCCCGCAGCTCGTTTGTGAGCGTGGCGCTATCGGTGATGGTGTGCATGGGCGAATCCCCGTCCCAGGGCTTGCCCGGCGTGACGATGGTGAGTATCGGGTTATCGCGATAGGTGACACAGTTCACGTGAAACACCGGCCGGGGCATCCGCTCGCCGGCACAGTAGCCCGTGTACTCGCCAAACGGCCCTTCCAGCTCCCGCTCGTAGGGCCTGATCTCTCCCTCGAGCACTATCTCTGACCCCGCCGGCACCTCGAGGTCATTGGTTTCGCATTTGACGACTTCGACCGGCGCGCCGCGAAGGGCGCCCGCCTTGTCGACCTCGTCGACGTTCGGGGGAAACTGACTGGCGGCGACAATGTGAGAAACCGGCTCGGCGCCGATGGCCACCGCCATCGGCATTGCCTGGCCTCTGGCCTCGTACTTCTGGTAATAAATGGACGGACCGTGTTGGCCCGGATTGGCCAGCCAGCCCAGGGTGTTCTTGGACTCGATCATCATGCGATACATGCCCCAGTTAACCCAGCCGGAATCCGGGTCACGCGTGACGCAGATGTGCCACGCGCCGAGGTACCGGCCGCCATCGGTGCCGTGGCCGCGTGGCGTCGGAAACTGGAACAGATCAATTTCGTCGCCTCTCTGGATGTTCTCCTTGCAAGGGCCGGTGGGCACAAGCCTGGGCTTGATCGAGCGACTGATCCTTTCGGCATAGGCCTCGATGATCTTAGCCGTAGGCGTGGTCTTGGGGAGATCCATCGCCAGGGCAACCCTGCCCTGGATGGTCGGCTTAGTGGGCCCCAGCAGATTGGTGAGGACGCTGTAGCCTCTGGGATACCCCTTTACGTTGACGAAATGAGGCGTCTGTGCCTTCAGGTCCAAGGCACGGCGGCTGATGGCGCCGATCTCGGCATCCCAGTCGACCTGTGCCTCGACCCTGGCAAGCTCACTCTCGGCATCCAGCTTTTCCAGAAACTCCCTCAAATCATTGTATGGCATGGCTGCGAGCCTCCTAGTGCAACTACAGATAAGGTCGACGGTAATGACACGGCCCGGCCCGGACGTGAAGTCGCCGCCGTACTCCACGCGCCAGGGCCGATTTGCCTCTTAGAACGAACCCGTGCGTATCAGCAGCTCCTCGCCGCATTCCACGATGTCGCCGCGACGCATAATGGCCGAGCACTTGCCGCACGAAATGCACCTGGCGCGACGGTAGTCGCCGCCGAGCCATCTCCGGATCAAGTCGGGCTCGCGGATGAGGGGCCGCGACAGGGAAATCAAGTCGGCATCGCCCGAGGCAACGATGTCCTCCGCCGTCTCCAGGCACCGGATCCCGCCGACCAGTGCTATTGGAATGTCAGTCGCACGCTTGGCCTGAGCCGCCCTCGCCCGAAAGTAGGTGTCCTCGCCAACTTCGTCGTCGACCACGCGGATCGCGCCGCGACTGCCGCTGCCCACACCTCCGCTGATCTCGACCGCATCGAGGCCGGCACGGCTCATAGCCTCAATCGCGGCAATGCCCTCTTCCAGCGAAGCCCCGCCCTCTTGGTCGTCCATGATGCCGAACTTCATCCAGATAGGGAAGTCGTCGCCGACCGCCGCCCTGACCCGGCGGATGGTTTCCAGGTGAAACTCGCGCCGCTTTTCCGCCGTCCCACCCCAGCGGTCCTGCCTTCGATTCGTGATGGGCGAGAAGAACTGAGACATAAGGTAGCCGTGGGCGCCGTGGAGCTGGACGGCGTCGAATCCTGCTTCCTTCGCCCGGATGGCCGCGGCCACGAACTCGCCCATTACGCCGTCGACTTCCTCCTCGGACATCGCGCGGTGGGGCTGCCTGCCTTCGAGCTGCGAAGGGGCGAGTGCTACCAACTCCCTGCTGGCGAGAAAGGTCGACGACACGCCCGCGTGGGTGATTTGGGCGGCGATCTTTGCGCCATCCCTGTGGGCAGCTTCGGCAAGCCGCGCCAGGCCCGGAATAAGCCTATCGTCGCATATACCATACTGCCTGGCCCCGGCTCGCCCGCGCTCGGAGACGTAGGCGTGGCCGGTCATAATGAGCGCAACACCCCCCGCGGCCAGTTGCTGGTAGATCTCGACCGAGCGATCGGTAACCGTGCCGTTGGGGTCGGCCGAGGAATCGTGGGTGGCGGAGCGCACAAACCTATTGCGCAGCGCGAGGCGGCCTATCGTGGCCGGCTGCAACACCTTGAACACGAGGCCCCTCCCCTATGCGCCTATCGCCTGCTTCGGCGAATGACATCCCGCACGCCCGGCGGCAAGGAATCGATGGGAACGATCAATCCATCGACCATAACCATATCGCGCAACGGGTCGTCATCGTTCATGCGGGCCGTGGAAAACTCCTTGTCCCAATAGTCGAGCTTGAACATATCGCGAAGGGCCTTTGCCTTTTGCGAGGTCGTACTCTTGGATGTGCCGAAGTGATCGCATATGTCGTCGGGGGTAGCATACGGCTGGAAGCTCTTGTCGAAGAGGAAATTGACCTGGCCCAAGGCGTAGATCGTCGCGGCCGCCCAGAGGTTGGGCCGCCCGGGAAGAAACGGCACGTTACGCTTTCGGGCCATCTTCCTGATCAGCTTCTCGCATAGCTGCCTGTATTCCTCATCCAGGAACTTATCGCAAAAAGCCGCCGTCATATCGATCAACTGCTGCGCCTTGGCCGCGACGATGCTCTTCTGATCCGGGTCCGGCATTTCTTCACCTCGATTCGTTCCCCAGGGCTGGGCGATGGGCACGTACAATTATAGCATGGTTTGGCGCTGGCCCGCGCTCTTGCCAAACCTTGCCTGGAAGGTGTAGGATGGTCGCAACGTTCGCGCCCAGAAGGAGCATTGGAGGTGAAGGATTGAGATCGATCAAGACGGCCATCCTTTCCCCTTGCGTTTTGAGAGCATCTTGTATATACTTATGATGCAGTATATACATCGCCAACTTATGGGAGATGGGCAATGGTCGTTGGAAGGGTTCGCAAGGTGGGCAACAGCCTTGTGGTAACGGTGCCCCGCGAGGAGGCCGAAGCGCTGGAGTTGCACGAGGGCGATCTGGTGGCCTTAGATATTCGCAAGGCGGAAGTTCGGCCTGTCCTTCGCCCCGATCTCCGTAGGATGGCGGAGGAGAGCTGGGAGCAGAACAAGGAAGGCTACCGCTACCTTGCTGAGCGCTAGACAGGTCCCGTGGCGATCTATCTGACCGCGCTGGACGTCGAGGCGCTGCACGTCTTCGTCATGGAAAGGACTGGGAACGCGCCAGCGTCCCTTAGAGACCGCGCGTTGCTGGAATCGGCCGTGATGCGGCCCCAGATGGCCGTACACTACGCGAACGCCGATCTGCTTGCGCAGTGCGCCCTTCTCGCCGTGGGCATCTCTCAGGCCCAGGCCTTCGTAGACGGCAACAAGCGGACGGCCTTCATCGCCGCCGACGTATTCCTGCGGGCCAACGGCTGTCTCTTCACGGAAGACCCGCTGGAAATGGCCAGGCGATTGGAGGCCGTGGCGAGCCGTGGGGGCAGCGAGGAAGAGACGACGGCTGGTTTTGCCCAGTGTCTGCGAGCAAACGTGATTCTTTCTCAGTTTGGCTAGATATTCCAAGGTGTGGCGTCCATCCTTGAATACGTCCTGCTAGAACCCTTTCGTTCGTCGTGGCCAGCGCGCAAGCGTCATTTGACCGTCCCGGCAGAAGTGGTCACCTTTTCGAGGGATGGCTTGCTTTGATTGATCTTGCCGCATATCCTACGTGGCTCAGTGCCATCCTCTTCATCGTCTCGGCAGCCACCGTGTGGTTCGCAGGCTCGCGCCTAACCGTACAGGCGGCCGTAATCTCCGATCGCACCGGCCTAGGCGAAGTATTCGTAGGTGGGCTCCTACTCGCGGTGGCGACTTCGCTGCCCGAGATCGGGAGGACTATCACCGCATCGGTTCACGGCGATGCTCTCCTGGCCATCGACAGCCTGTTCGGGGGCATCACCCTGCAAACGGCCGTTCTGGCCATCGCGGACCTCGCGGCTGCCCGTCTCACGCTGACCTACTTCGCACCCAGGCCCACGCTGCTTCTCGGTGGCACTCTGGTTGTGCTGCTTCTCGGCGTCACCCTTGCTGCCATCGCCACGGGTGAGATTGTCCATCTCTACAGCGTTGGGCTCTGGACGGCGATCCTCTTCGGTCTTTACCTATTCTCCCTGTACGCTTTGAAGAGCTATGAGCCGGCCGAGAAGTGGAGGCCCGTGGACGTGCCCGAGGAGCTCAAGCAGATAGAGTTGGTAGGCTACGGCACGCGCCTTGCACATCATCAGAAGTCATTGGTCACGATTTGCCTGCTCTTTGCCGCTAGCTCGGCCGTGTTGTTTGTAGCGGGCGCGATGTTGGCCGTGGTTGGGGACGCGCTCGCACGCCAAACCGGTCTTGGCGCGGGATTCGTGGGAGCGACCCTGCTTGCCTTAGCCAGCTCCTTGCCGGAGATGACCGTAACCGTGTCGGCAGTGCGGATGGGCGCCTACCCGATGGCGATCTCGAACATCTTTGGCACCAACGCCTTCCTGATCGCGCTACTCTTCGTGGCCGACCTGTTCTATCGCCCCGGGCCCATACTGCACGCTGTGGACCGGTCCACGGCGTTTCTCGCCGCGGTTGGAATAATAGCGACCTGTGTCTACCTGGTAGGTATGATCGAACGCCGCAACAGGGTCGTTCTGGGGATGGGCATCGACTCCCTGGTGGTGCTCATCATCTATCCGCTTTCGCTGGTCGTGCTGTACCTCATCCGCTGATTCGCCCGGTCTCCACAATGGTCTCTGTTGCAGCTAACGTTGTCCGGCCAGAGCAAACCGTGGGGCAACGCGCCGCAATCCCGCACTGGCGAGCGCGTCGACGCGCTCGTTGTGTCGATGGCCATTGTGGCCCGGCACCCACGACGCCGAGACTCTGACGCCCTTGGCCACAAGGAGCTCGCGAACCTCGCGCCAGAGATCGTCGTTATCGTTGGCACGACAACCCGCGCGGACGTGATCGACCAGGTACCGACTGTCGCTCTGCACGCCCAAGTGTGCCTCTTCGGGTACGCAAGCCAGCGCGGCCAGCATGCCGCACACCTCAGCGCGGTTGCTGGTGGTGTGGTCGATGGAGCCGCGCAACTCCCAGCGCTCGCCGCGCGCGCCGAAAATGATGGTTCCCCAGCCGCCGGGGCCATCGGCGCTGGTAGCGCTGTGCGGCGCGCAACTGCCGTCGGTGAAGGCCACGAAATGGTTGCCATAATCGCCACTGCCCAGCAGCTCGCGCACGCGCACTGTGCTGGTTACCACCGCCAGCAACTCGTAGCTGGGGCCGAATTCGGCGGCGTCGTCATCGGATTTCGCTAGATTTCTGTACATTCTCTCCTAACATCTGAAAGCCCACTTCTCCCACCCTCTGGACCTGCCATCAAACGCGCTCGATCATAGTGACAACGTGAGGAATAAGCGCTGGGGGACACAAAGAGGTTAGTCCTGAGGCATTCTTGATCCATTTCTCTATCATTTCTATGGATGTATTATACGACATTTGTTGTCATTTGTGCAGATAGCAAAGGTAATTGCGAGCTCTCTCCGAATCTATCGGCGATTGCCCCTGCTAGCTCGTCCACGTGACGTCCCCGCATAGTCCGGCGGGAATGGGCTTGCTGGCGAACGCCTGGAACCGGGGACGTTCGGCGCCTATGGTCGTCGATTCCCCGTGTCCCGGATGGACGACCGTCTCGTCCGGCAGGGGCATGATCTTCTCTTCGATGGTGCGCACGATCTCGGCAAGAGCTTCTGGCGAAACGGTGTGTCCGGGGCCGTTGGGGAAGATGGTGTCGCCCGCAATCAGCACCCCGTCACCAAGCAGACAAATGCTGCCGGGCGTGTGGCCGGGTGTGTGGATCACGCGGAGCTTGACGGTGCCGAAGCTTACCGTGTCCCCTTCGTCAAGCAGGCGAGAAGACGGCACCGGCAGCTTATCCACCTCCAAGGGGTGGGCTGCTATGGGGGCATCGGTCGCCTGACTGATCTGGGCCAAGGCTCCGACGTGGTCGCGATGTGAATGCGTGATGACGATGAGCTGCGCTTTCGTGCCGTCCGCGGCACGTTGGATGACTTCGGCATCCGCCCCAGGATCGACGATAATACTTTCCCTGGTCAGCGGGCAAACCAGGATGTAGCAGTTCTCATTGTAAGGGCCAACGGCGACCTTGTTAATCAGCATTCTTCTCCTCCAATTCGCTCAGCACTTCGACGGTGGCGTCGGTGAGGGCAACACGGTAAGCTAGCAGGCCTGTGCCCGAACAAACCAGTACGTCTCTAATAGGTCCTTGTAGCTCTGCGATTGTGCCCCACTTGGCGGCCTCGATTTCGGAGACATCTACTGGGGCCAGGGACCCGCTTACTACCCTCGCTTTGAAAACGTGGGTGGTCCATGGCTCGGTTTCGAGGCCGAAGGTGAAATTGGCCCGCACGCGCAGGAGATAGCGTTCGAGCTTTATTTCAAGGCCGGTTTCCTCGCGGGCCTCTCTCCTGGCGCCGCGCTCGAGGGGCTCCCCCGGCTCAAGCCCACCGCTGGGAGCACGATAGGCCCCAGGCGGGAAGGTGGGCTTCCTGATCAGCGCGATGCGCTGGTCGTCAAAAATAAAGAGGGTGATGTCGTGCGATCTCTCGTGCTTCCGACTGCCGCGCACCAGCGCGAGCTCGCTTTCGCTGATTTCGAACTGCAGCGAGATCTCGCGTGGGGCACCGTATTTCGCCTCGGCCGAGGCGATCATTTCCTGCGTCACGTACAAGCCTTCACTCCCTGCAGAACACGTGAGATGGCGGAAATGTCTCAACGCCACCCCACCCCAGGGCGGACAGCGGACGGCCGCCCCTACGTTGCTGAACCGCGAGCCACGTCACTCCCGCCTGTGGCACTCCGCCATTATCGCAGCCGTGGACGAGGTGCCGATGCGATTGGCGCCGGCGTTCAATAACTGAAGCAGCACATCCAGCGTGCGAATACCACCCGAGGCTTTGACGCCGAAGTCGGGACCGACCGCGCGCCGCATTAGCTCGACGTCATCGACGTTTGCCCCGGCCGGGCCATACCCTGTAGACGTTTTGACGAAATCCGCTCCTGCCGTCTTGACCGCCTCGCAAGCCCTTACCTTCTCCGCCTCGTCGAGGAAGCAGGTTTCGATGATCACTTTGACGACGGCGCTGCACCGCCTCGCCACACTCACGACCGCCGCGATGTCCCTTTCCGCGAAGCCCCAGTCGCCGGATTTGATGGCGCCGATGTTGGCGACCATGTCCAACTCGACGGCTCCTTCGTCCAGGGCTACCTCGGCCTCGTAGACTTTCACCAGGCTAGCATTGCAGCCGTGAGGAAAACCGACCGTGGTAGCGACGGGTACCGTGCTGCCACGAAGAATCTGGGAGGCCTTCTTGACGTGATACGGTCTCACCATCATCACCGCCACGTCCCAACGCCGGGCGATTTCGCAGGCCGTGGCCAGATCTCGATCCGTCGCGTTGGGCTGCAACAGGGAGTGGTCGATCAATGTGGCGATATCTTTGCAGCTCTGTGACACGGTGTCCTCCGACATCATTTCGTGTAGGCCCTTTCGCGGCCTTGGCACCTGTAGCCGCAGGCTTGAGCCTGCGCGGGCCTTTTCGTGGTTGCGTGGCATTTGCATAGCAGGCGTTACCGCCTGGCGAACGACCGCGCGCACCCTGAAGGGTGCGGCTACGAGGGACCCGTCCTCCGTCCCCCTATCACCCAACCCCCAACCCCGGGAGCCCCCCATCGCCCAGGAGCTTGTCGAGTGATTCGCACGGCAAGCCCTGGGCTTGGGCCACGGCCGGATAGGTGATGTGGCCAGCGTAGACGTTGACACCCTTTGCCAGCGGCCCATCACCTCTCACGGCGTCTTCGAAGCCCAGGTTGGCCAGCTCCAGGATGTAGGGCAGACTCGCGTTCGCCAGGGCGAACGTGGACGTGCTAGGAACAGCGCCGGGCATGTTTGCCACGCCGTAGTGCACGACTCCGTCGACGACGAACGTCGGCTCGCTATGCGTTGTCTGGCGGGAGGTCTCGACGCAGCCGCCCTGGTCGACAGCGACATCGATGACAATTGCACCCGGGCCCATGGAGCGAACCATCTCCCGACTTACGAGCCGCGGCGCCCTCGCCCCCGTTACCAGGACGGCGCTAATGAGCACGTCGGCGCCCTCCATCGACCTGGCGATGTTGTAGTGGGTAGAGCTTAACGTGATCAGGTTGCCGTGCAGGACCTCGCTGAGGTAGCGCAGCCTATCCAGGCCACGGTTGATCAATGTGACCTGGGCGCCCATGCCCAGGGCAATGCGCGCCGCGTTTTCGCCTACCACTCCCGCGCCCACGATGACCACCCTGGCCGGTGCCACGCCCGGCACGCCACCCAGGAGCTTTCCCCTGCCGCCGTTACGCTTCTCCAGCAGTTGAGCTGCCACCTGGACTGCCATTCTGCCTGCGACCTCACTCATTGGGCTGAGGATGGGCAGTGTCCCGTCGGGAAGCTCGACTGTTTCGTAGGCAACCGCCGTGACTCCCTTTTCGAGCAGCGCTCTGGTAAGCTGTTCTGCCGGCGCAAGGTGAAGAAACGTGAACAAAAGCAGTCCTTCACGCAAGTGATCGTACTCCGCCGGCAAGGGCTCCTTCACCTTGGCGACCATCTCTGCCTGATTGAAGATGTCGGAGTGTGAGGGAACGATTTGCACTCCAACGCCGCGATACTCGTCGTCGCCGAACCCGCTGCCTAGACCCGCACCGGCCTCCACAAGCACCCGGTGTCCGGCCCCAACGAGCGCCTCCGCACCGGCCGGCGTGAGCGCGACGCGAAACTCGTTGTCCTTGATCTCCTTTGGAATTCCTATGATCACGGTCGACCCTCCTTATGGTCGATGGGTACCCGTCGTTTGAGAAAGAGCGGTCGTCCCTATGCGGCTATCGTGGGTCGCCCACGATGCCATAACCATCAGGGGCGGCGGTGCGCCCGGCGCGCGGCGCAAGAAAGCAGGCCAACGATGGTTTTGGCATCGCAGATCTCACCCTTATCCACCATCGCCAGGGCATCCTCAAAAGGTACCTCGATCACTTCGATATCCTCGTCCTCGTCTCCCGCCAGCTCGGCCGGCCGAAGACCCGTAGCCAGGAAGACGTGAATGAACTCCGTGCTGTAACCCGGACAGGGAAAGAATCCGGTGATTCGTTCGAGCCTATCGGCTGTGAAGCCAGTCTCCTCCTGCAGCTCTCGCTGGGCGCAAATCAGGGGATCCTCCCCCGGCTCCAAGGTCCCGGCTGGAATCTCAACCAGGCCACGCTCGACCGCTTTGCGGAACTGCCTCACCAAAATGACGTTGTCGCGATCGTCCACAGGCACCATCGCGACGGCGCCCCTGTGCTCCACGATCTCGCGCCTGGTAATGGCGCCGTTTTCGAGTCGAACCGTGTCCACGCGCAGGTTGATGACCCGCCCGCTGTAGATTCTGGTTGTCGAAGTTGTTATCTCCTCAGCCAATGTCCATCCCCAATCTGGCAGGGTGATCGCCGATCTCCCCTACAGGAGGCAATGTTTGCCGCTCTATCTGGCAGGGCGACCGCCGGTCGGCCCTACAATACGCGTCTCGGATGCCGCTATTATCTTAGCGTGAACACGGCCAGCAGCAGCGTGGCGCAGCGGACGAGCTCGTCGATCGCTATACGCTCGGTTGGTGCGTGCGCATTCTCGTAGCCCGCTCCGAGGTTGACTGTCTTGATGCCGTGCTGGTTGAATACGTTGGCGTCACTGCCGCCGCCCGTCGCCTGGAGCCTGGGTGTTATGCCCACGCTTTTGGCCGCTACCACGACCCTATGGACTATCGGCTCATCTGGCGAAATGTCGAAGCCGCGATACGCCTCGCTCACGTCCACGACAGCCGTCGCCCGGTGGCGCGCAGCAGCTTCCTCGAAGGCCGTCCGCATGTGCTCGATCTGGTCGCGCAGCTTCGCCTCGTCGCGGCTGCGCGCCTCAGCCTTGAGCCCCACCCTCTCAGGGACGATATTGCGCGACGTTCCGCCGACGATGGTTCCAACGTTGGCCGTGGTCTCCTCGTCGATTCTGCCCAGTCGCATCCGGGCAATCGCCTCCGAGGCAGCCACCACCGCGCTAATGCCCTGCTCGGGGGCCAGACCCGCGTGCGCCGCTCTGCCTGTTACCCGTACGTCGATAAAGGCCTGGGACGGCGCCTTGGTCACAATAGTGCCCACAGGCCCGCTGCTATCTACGCAGACACCCTCACGGGAGGAGAGGTGTCCAAAATCCAGGACTTTGGCGCCCAGCAGCCCCTGCTCCTCGCCGACCGTGAGAACGAGCTCGAGGCCAGTGTGCGGCAGTGCGCCCTCTACCAGGCACTGGACCACCTCGAGGATTGCCGCGACGCCGGCCTTGTCGTCGGCGCCGAGGATCGTCAGCCCGTCGGTTTGGACAACGTCGTTCTGAAGGATGACCTTCAACCCTCTGGTAGACATCACGGTGTCCACGTGCGCGTTGACGAGGTACGGACCACCGTCGCCAGGCGATACGGCGATAATGTTGCCGGCAGCATCTGTCCTGGGACGAAGGCCTAGCGAGGTAAGCCTGAACAGGACTTCCCTGACTATGTCGGCCTCGGCCCCGGTCTCGCTACTGATTTGGAGAAGGGACAGGAAAGTGGCTAGGAGGCGATCTCGGTCGATCATATCGCCCTCACCCTAACCCTCTCCCAGAGGGAGAGGGGACTGGGGTTTGCTCTCTCCCAGAGGGAAAGAGGACTGGGGTTGCTGTCTCTGAGAGGGAGAAGGGACTGGAGGTTGTGCAGCCCGGTTCTTCCAGGTGCGGGCGCCGGCGAGCATTTCCAGTGCGTTCTGCCTGGCACCCTGGCTGTCTACGGGGCCGCCGAGCATGGCCGCCAGCTCGTCGACGCGCTCGCCGTCTGCGAGGTGCAGAATACACACGGTAGTGCGGTCCTCGGAGGAGCGCTTGGACACGCTGAAATGGGCATCGCCGAAGCAGGTAATCTGCGGGAGGTGCGTGACGCAAATCACCTGATGCTCGAAGGCAAGGCTGCACAGCTTCCGGCCTATCATCTGCCCACTTCTGCCGCCGATACCTTGGTCGATCTCATCGAAGATCAGCGTGGGCACGGGGTCAACCCGTGAGAGAATCGTCTTGAGGGCCAGCATCAGTCGGGCCGTCTCACCACCAGACGCGATCTTCGCCAGCGGCCTTAGGGACTCGCCTGGGTTTGGGGCGATGCGGAACTCTACCTTGTCGATGCCCGTCGCGTCGAACGAGCAGCACCGTCCATCTGGCAAACGCACGCCGGCGGAGCCTTCGACTTGCTCGACGGCGACATAGAAGCTGGCGCCGGACATATTCAGGTCGGCAAGCTCACGTTCCATAGCTTGCGCGAGACTATGCCCAGCCTCGCGACGCGCTCGTGACAAGGCTTCGGCCAGCTCGGCGATCTCGCGCAGCAGGCCAGCCTCTTGCTCCTGCAGTTCGCCAACTCTCTCCTCCGAATGGGCCAGCGAATCCAGCTCCACGGCGGCCTCTTGCCCGAACTTCAGCACCTCCGCAACGGAACTGCCGTATTTGCGCTTGAGCCTGCTAATGAGGTCTAGCCGTTCCTCAATTTCCTGTAGCCTGGCGGGGTCGTACTCCACGCGGTCCCGGTAGGCACGGATGGAGCGCGACAGGTCCTCCATCTGATAGAGAAGGGTCTCGGCTGTACCAGCGGAGTCTTGCATACTCTGATCCAGCGCAGCAATCTCCGCCAGCCTCGCGTGCGCTTCGCCGAGCAATTCGATGACCGGCTGTCGGCGGCCCTGGCCCTCGTACAGAGCGGTGTAGGCCTGGTTGGCTGCCGCAATCAGGGTCTCGGCGTTGGCCAGGACCCTGCGCCCGCTCTCGAGTTCCTGTTCCTCGTCGACGCGAAGGGCGGCCGACCGGATCTCGTCCACCTGGAAGCGCAACAGGTCCAGGCGCCGGGCTATCTCCCGCTCGTCTTTCAGCAGGATTTGCAATTGCCTCTTGATCTCGCGCCAGCGCGACACTTTGCTGGCCACCTCAGCCCTGGCACCCATCAGCCCGGAGTATTCGTCGAGCAGGTCCACGTGTCGGGGCACGCGAAGCAGCGAGAGGTGCTCACTCTGGCCGTGAATGTCGACAAGCTCTCGTGCGACCTGTTGCAGCACGTTGACGGGCACCGCGCGGCCGTTTATTCGGCCGATGGTGCGTCCGGAGCGCGCGATCTCCCGGCTAAGAATAACGGAATCCTCGCCATCGTCCAGACCGTATTCCTGAAGACAGGCCCTTACGGGCGAGGAATCAGGGTTTTTGGCATTGGGCAACGCAAAAATGCCCTCCACCCTCGCCCGCTCGGCGCCGTCGCGCACCATCTCTGTGTCGCACCTTCCACCCAGCAAGGCGCTTACGGCGTCGATAACTATCGACTTGCCGGCACCGGTCTCGCCCGTCAGGACATTCAGGCCGGTTTCGAGGCGCACATTCAGATGGTCGATAATGGCGAGATCTCTGATACTGAGTTCGAGCAGCAATCTACTCTTTCCTCTAGCGAGCTCTGCCCTGCGACCTGGCGACATCGCCCAGGTCTCTGGACACGCGCTCTTCGCTTGCATCGGTGAGGTCATGCTGCGATTCCCTGCGCAGTCGGTTTGCCAGTGTCTGGTAAAAGTAGGTTGGCACCTGGGCCCTGAGGAAGCGAACCCGTTGCGGCGCAGCCCTCAGCTCTAACAAGTCGCCGTTGTACAGAGGGCCTTCGATCTGTCCGTCGATGGTAAGCCCCGCCTGGTGGCCGGTGGTGACCTCGATGCGGATGACGACGCCAGGAGGACACACCAGCGGATAAGCCGACGCCAGATGGGGCAGGATAGGAGTAAGAATCAGGTTCTCCAATTGAGGGTGCAGGATCGGCCCCCCTGCGGCGAGAGAGTACGCCGTCGAGCCGGTCGGGGTCGAGACGATCACGCCGTCGGCGATGTAGTTGGCGAGGTGGGTGTCGTCGATCGTGATCGTGATGTCCACGGCGCGGGCTAAAGCGGCACGGCCGGCCACCACCTCGTTGACCGCCAGGTACGTCTCGACGCGCGGCTCGCCAGGAAACGTCCAGTCACCCTGGGCTAGCTTGGCTCGTCGCTCAACCTGGACGGAGAGCAGGATGCGCTCTTCCACCCAACAGTTCTGCCCTACGAACATGGGTAACTTACGGGCAGCCTCGCGCCGCCCCAGCTCCGTGAGAAAGCCTAGCTTCCCCAGGTTGACGCCGACCAACGGCAGTCCGAGCGGCGCTACCAATCGTGCTGCACGCAGCACGGTGCCATCGCCGCCCAGCGTCACCGCGAACTCCGCACCCGGGGCGGTAGCGCGTACCGTGTCCTCGTCCCAGACGGAAGCGACCACGGTCTGGACGCTGCTAGAGGCTTCCAGTTGCCGGGCCAGGTCCCGGGCGAACGGCTCCGCCGCGGTCAACCGCGGGTTGTAGAGAAGGACTACTTTTCGCAAAACGCCTCAACTCCGATCAACGCACTCGGCGATGCCACGGCTGACGTCGATCTCTTCGCCGACTCTCGACAGCAAGATCAGGAACTCGCGATTGCCGGCAGGGCCGAGGATGGGTGATGGCACCAGACCGAGAACCTTGACGCCGTTTGCTTCAGCCCAGTTTGCCAGCTTCTCTAACACCTGGCGATGGACGGCCGGATCCTTGACGACGCCGCCCTTGCCGACCTGCGCGCGGCCTGCCTCGAACTGCGGTTTCACCAGCGCAATGACCCAGCCATCGGGCTTGACAAGCTTGAACGTGGCCGGCAAGACCACCGTTAGCGAGATGAACGATACGTCGACCACGGCCGCGTCTGCGATCTCTGGGAGTTGCTCCAGATACCGGATATTCGTGCGTTCCCGCACGACGACACGTGGATCGTTCCGCAGTCGCCAATCCAGTTGGCCGTATCCGACATCAATTGCGTAGACCCGCCTTGCTCCACGCTTCAGTAGAGCGTCGGTGAAGCCACCCGTCGATGCGCCGACGTCAATCACAACAAGGCCGCTCATCACCAGTCTAAAGTGATCGAGCGCCTTTTCCAGCTTCAGGCCTCCCCGGCTAACGTAAGGAAACGGGGGCCTGGCGATGATCTCTGCGTCCTCGGGCACCAGAGCACCGGGCTTGTCCGCTACCCGGCCGTTTACGAGCACCTCCCCGGCCATTATCATAGCTTGGGACCTAGCTCGGCTATCGGCCAGGCCACGCTGGACAAGCAGCAAGTCCAGTCGTGCCTTGCCCATCGCTTACTCCAGAACATAGGATAGTCTCAAAGGGGGCAAAAGTCAAGTGCCACGCGGGGATTATCACCACGGCGGCTATCTGATATACTGTGCCTTTGTGAGAAAGTTTCTAGCTGACGGCCCGTCGCGAGCTGCTGTTTCTGATACGCATGGCAGTGCGGCCGGTGGAAGCATCTGGTTTGGAGCCATGCTCAGCGCCATGGTAGTCGTGGGCTTCGCGATTCGGCTGCACGGCCTGGACACGCTGAGCCTGTGGCTGGACGAAGCTTTCAGCTTCCACATCGCTACGCAGCCCGGCCTCCTTGCCCTGCTCAACCAGGTGGCGATCGAGGACAACCACCCGCCATTCTACTATGTGCTGCTAAGCGGCTGGTTGCCGGTGGTGGGCGATAGCGAATTCGCCCTGCGGTTCGTGTCGGTGGCAGCGGGGACGCTGTCGATTCCTTTGATCGCCCGCCTGGGCGCCAGCATCTTCGACAGACGCGTCGGCTTGATGGCAGCCGCGCTTCTCGCGATCTCGCCGCTCAGCATCTGGTACTCGCGCGAAGCTCGCATGTACGCTCTGGTGTGCCTCCTGGCCATCGCATCGGTAGTTCTCTTCGTCCGGTGCCAAGAATGCTGGAGTGTTCGCACCGCCGTGGCCTATGTCGTGGTCTCGCTGCTGATGCTTCTCACGCACTACTACGGCTTCTTCATCTTCCTCTTCGAGAACATCGCCTTCGCAGTATTTCCCCGTCGCGAGCTCGGCGCCAGGAGGTGGATCGCTCTTCAGGCGGCGATAGCGGCCCTGTTTTCGCCCTGGCTGCTCGCCGTCACGCAGCAGTTCCAACGCTCGCCTCACGATTACAGTCTGCCCATCAGTGTGCTTGAGGTAGCACGCAAGCTGAACTTGACGTTCTCAATGGGCGATGCGCTCGCGCCCACCGTCTACCTCGGCCAGATCGGCGCCGGGCCGGCGATTTCGTTAGAACCCGCTCAATGGGGCTTTCTGGCCGTGATCGTGGTTGGCGCCCTCTGGGGTGCGATCACGGCCGTGGTCGGTGCGCGGCGCGGGGAGGGCGCGGAGACCGCGCCCCTACGCGGCTGGCTGGGCACTAGATTGCGCGGGGAGGGCGCGGAGACCGCGCCCCTACGTCGGTGGCTGAGCGCTAGGTTGCGCGGGGAGGGTGGCGACACAGGGGAATCAGCCAGCCATGGAAGGTTGCCACAGGCCGCGTTGCCCGCCCAGGGCGTCTTCCTGTGTCTCCTCTATCTGGTCATCGCGCCGGTGTCCTCGTATCTGATCACGATTGCGCTGTCCACGAACATAAGGGCATCGGAAAGAATGTACTACATCGTCGTGCTCCCGGCTTACCTCCTTTTGCTGGCTTTTGGCGTCGCCAGGCTCGCGCTCGCCGCCCGCATGCTAGGCGTTCTCACATTGCTCTTTGTCTTCGGCACGTCGGCGGTGGTCTCGGCAGATCAGTCCGTATCGCGGGGCAAAGAGGATTTTCGCTCGATCACCTCCTATATTGCGGAAAGGGAATCGACCGAGGAAACGATCGTCCTCAACGCCGAGCACATCTACCCGGCCTTCGAGTATTATTACAAGGGTAGGCTTCGCTGGCAAAGGGCGGAGGTTGGCGACGAGGTCGCGACGCCGGCTTTCCTGGAGAGAGTTACCCATCAAAAGGAAGGGGCGTGGCTGGTGCTGTCCCGCGAGGAGTTGGTCGACCCGCAGACGATAGTGAGGCGGTGGTTTGACGATCACGGGCTTCTGCTCGACGAAAGGTGGTACCCAGGAGGCAGAATACGCTACTACTTCCTGGAACCGCGTCCAAACTACCGCGCGCCCGACGTCCCAAACAAGCTCCAGGCGCTGTTCGGTGGAAAAATCGCCCTCACGGGCTACGCCCTACCCCAGACGGCCAGGACGGCGAGCCAGATGAAGGTCAGGCTGTACTGGCATAGTCTGGCGAAGGCGCCCGAGGACTATCGTCTGGTCACCTACCTCCAGGATGGATCGGGGCGAATCTGGTCCCAGATCGACCGCTATCCACTCATCCCTCACTACGCTACGTCGCGCTGGAGCCCAGGCGAGTATCTCACCGACAGCTATCTTCTTCCGATCCCACTCGGGACACCTCCTGGCACCTACGAGGTGCGGGTACGCCTTTACTCCCCCGAGTCCGGCAACACGATCAGGCCCGATGGCACAGGCCAGGAAGAGGTACAGATCGGGCGCGTCGTCGTGCTAAGGGCTGCTCTCGGAGAAATCGCTCGCACCCTCAAAGCGCTTCCCGCTCGCTCGACCTACGCTCTAAACGACGACCTTTCCCTGCTGGAGTGGGCCAGCAGCAGAACCGAGGCTCAGGCAGGAGAGGCAGTTGACGTCAGTCTGCTTTGGCAGGCCCGGCGAAGGCCAGTTGACAGATACGACGTCGTCTTCCAGCTTCTGGACGCGTCGGGCGCGGCGGTGTTGGAAACACGGCGGCCCGTTGGGGCCACCGGGTATCGCACCGACGCCTGGGATGCAGGCGAAGTTATCAAGGATTACCAGAGCTTGCTGCTTTCCAACCAGTTGCCGGCCGGTGCCTACCACCTCCGAGCCCGCCTTGCAAGCTCTACCGGAGACCTGTCTAAGACATCTGTGGACCTCGGAGCCATCCGGGTTAGCCATCCCGAAAGATCGTTCGCGTCGCCAATGCCAGAGCATCCATATGAGGTGGATCTTGGCCGCACAATCGTTTTCCTTGGCTACGATGTATGGCCAGTGCGCATCGCGCCCGGGACAAAGCTTAGACTTTCCACCTACTGGCGTGCTTGGGAGCAGATGAATCAGAGCTACACGCTCTTCGTCCATCTGCTGGGAGAGGGCAATATAGTGGTGGCACAGCAAGACGACGTGCCCCTCAAGGGCACGCGCCCAACCACCGGTTGGGCTGTTGGTGAGACTGTAAGGGACGAGCATGAGCTTCAAATACCGCCCGACGCGGCACCCGGCGACTATCGCCTGGAGATGGGGTTCTACGATCCTCGCACCGGCGAGCGGCTTGCCGTGCTCGACACAGGGCCGCGGGCCAGTGAGAACGCAATTCTCGTAAGGGAGCCAATCATAGTTGTGCCGCCTGAGTAGTACAACGTTGTCCCTCCTGCCCGTTGCTGCCATCATTCTGCTGGCGGCATACATGCGCCTGCAAGGCATTGACCTCGCCGAATTCAAATCCGACGAGGCCGCGGTGGCGGGGATAGCACGCTGGCACGTCGAGAACGGGCGGCTCCCGCTGGTCGGCCTTAAGTCGTCTGTGGGCGTCTTCAACGGGCCAGCGTTCGTCTTGCTTATGGCGATTCCTTTGGCAGTGACGCGTGATCCGGTGCTGGCGACCGGTTTCGTCGCCCTGCTCAACGTTCTGGCCGTTGCTCTCGGCTTCAAGCTTATGAGTGACCACTTTGGCCGGCGGGTAGCGCTGTTGGGCTCTCTGCTATTCGCCACCAGTCCGTGGGCCGTGGCCTTTTCTCGCAAGATTTGGTCGCAAGACGTCTTGCCGCTTTTCGTCATCCTGTTCTTCTCAGCGCTCTTCTCGGCGACCGCACAGCGCAGGCCGTGGCGCATCGCCCTGGCCTTCCTTTGGCTGTCGATATCAATACAGTTTCACCTGGCAACCGTGGCCTTCGCTCTGCTGCTGATCGTGGTGCCGGTCGTCTATCGCACGGGAATGAAGCTCACGCACTGGGCGCTCGGTGCCGCCCTGTTTCTCCTTGCCTCTGGCCCATACCTCTATTGGGAGACAAAGAACGGCTTGCCGAATGTCGAAGCGATCAGGCAGGTGGCGGGCCAGAGGGGCACCTTCGATTTGGAGCCGGCCAGGCT
Source organism: Chloroflexota bacterium (assembly GCA_016210495.1). Next base: position 71,495 of record JACQUC010000062.1, on the reverse strand, counting down.
TGCGTTCGAGCTGATAGGCTCGCCCGGCTACGTTGCCCTCACACCGCCCTCGCTGCACGAATTCGTAGCCCGCGTGTCTTCAGTTATGTGGGTGAACACACTGGAGGGATGGCTTTTCGTCGCTGGCGTCGTCTATTTGGTCTGGAAATCGCTGCGGGCTATCAAGTCGGGTGGCTGGCAAGACAGCGCCCGATACGTCTTGCTGCTCCTCTGGCTAATACTGCCGGTGGTGTTCTATGTGAGACGCAGCTACGACATGCAACTGCACTATTTGATCGTCCTGTTTCCGATGCCGTTCGTAGCCATTGGGATACTGCTCGTCGACATGATGGATGTGGGCTGGGGAGCCTTGAAACGAAGGTTCAGCGGGTTAGCTGGTTTTTGGCGCGAAATGCGGCAGCGCCCCGCCCCACCCAGGGCGGACAGAGACGTCTCCCGATGGAATCGGGATCCCGTCTCGGGACGCCCCTACGACGGGGCGCCCGACCCCCAGCCCCCATTCCCCATCCTGGCCCCCATCGTTCTCGCGCTGGTTGCGACGATCGCGGCCGCGCAGGTGTTTCTGTTCAACGCGTTCACGGCGTTCATTCAGGAGTACGACGTGCAGATTGGCTACGGCATACCTCTCAGGCACCAAAAGGAGGCCGCCGATCGGTTCAAGCGTCTTGTCGATCAGTATGGGGACGCAGCGGCTTATGTGGCATCTCACGGCACGTACTCACCCGCCTTCGACTATCTGCTAGATTACCGCAGAGAAATCAAGCGTTTTGACGAGCGCGGCGCTCTCGCCTACACTCCGAGTGCCAGCCACAACCTCTATCTAGTCATGAAGCCCGACGAAGCCGCGGGCGCATTCCTAAACGCCCGCGCGTCGACAAACCTCCTCGATGCCGTCGAGTTGCCCGGCAAGAGACAGTCCTTTCAGTTGTTCAGCATCCCGCGCGAAGACGGTTTCGCCGTAGGCCGGGCAGCAGAGTTCAGACCGGTCGAGGTCTTCTTCGACAACGGCATCAGGCTGCGGGGCTTCCAAATCACGCCAAGGGCGTCCCCCGGTGGCAGCGCGAAAGTGGCGTTGCTGTGGGGAGTCGAGCGAAGCTTTCCGGAGCCGCGCGCCGACTTCGTGCTTTTTGCGCACATCGTGGACGCCGATGGTCACCAGCATGGCGGCGAGGACGTCGCCAGCTACCCAAGCAGCGAATGGCAGGCGGGTGAGGAGTTTGTCACGTGGCACGACGTCTTGATCTCAACGGATGCGCCAATGGGTCAGCACTGGCTAGAGACAGGGTTCTACGACCGGCGCACGCTGGAGCGAGCGGCCGCCTACGACGGAGAGCGGAAGCCCCTGGGCTCATCCGTGAGGCTCGGGCCGTTCAAGGTGTCCTCGCCTTCAGCGGGGGACAGTCGAGCAGTGACGCCCCCTGGACATCGTGTGCAGGCGCGACTGGGTTCGGGAGCGATGCTCGAAAGCTACACCCTGGAACCAGAACACATCCGCGCCTGGGACAGGGTGCGCCTCACTCTTTACTGGCGTGCGCTCGAGGAAATGGAGAGAGACTATACCGTGTTCGTGCACCTGATCGACGGCGGCGAGAGGGTGCTGGCCCAGCGAGACTCGCAGCCTGTGGGGGGCAGGTATCCTACTTCACTATGGGACAGGGATGAGGTGGTGAGGGACGAGCACGAGCTTGCCGTCCCCGTCGATGCCCAGCCAGGTCGATTCCGCGTCGTGGTGGGAATGTACACGTGGCCGGACCTGAAACGACTGGAGGTCCAGGATTCCACAGGTCGACGCCTTGGGGATCGAGTGCTGCTTGAGGAGATCACGGTTGGGCGGTAGCCCTTAGCCGATCCAATCCTCAAGCTTGATCCTGGCCATCGCCTCGTCTGGTACTTTGATGGCGGCGGGGAAGGCGATGTCGAGGGGGCGCGTGGCGTCGATAATCACCTTGCCGTGCCCCATCGCCGTGGCCAGGGAGTTGAAGGCATTATCCATAAAGGTAACGTCGCGCCTCGGGTTGGTCGACGTCAAGATCGCCCAAACGACCTCGGACTCGTTGAAGACGTCGATATCCTCGTCGACGACGACAACCCATTGCAGCGTGTACGCATGCGTAAAGACTTCCATCGCGACTATCTTGGCCTGGCCCTCGCGCTTCTTTTCGATCGAGACGTAGCAGGCAAAACGGCTGCACCCGGAATGAGGCAAGTGAACTGCCTTGACGCCGCCAAGCTTCCTATCGATCGCGTTGTAAATGCTTCCCTCTTTCGGAATGCCGCCCAGGTTCCAGTGGCCGTGGTGGCCCGAAAAGATGTCCTGCACAATCGCTTGGCGGCGGTGGGTCATCGCCGTCACATTGGTGATGGGAGCCAGACGCTGGGCCTGGTAGTGCCGAGTTACTTCGCCGAAGGGATTAGCCATCTCACGCACACCGGGGGGAATCTCGCCTTCGATGACGATTTCTGCATCAGCCGGTACCAGGAAATCGTCGCCCCAGGTTTCCGAAGGGGTCAGCCGCAGGGGCTCACTCAGGAAAGCGCCAATGGCATCGTAATCGTTGGTTCCCCAGGGCGCGAGGCTGAGGCTCCCGAGCGAGAAGGCGGGATGGTGGCCCAGCACGACGATGATTGGCGCAGGCTTGTTGCGCCGCTCGTACTTGGCCAGCAAGCGCACGAAGTGAGGGGTATGGAGGACCGTCCCCAGCTTTCGCGGGTCTCTGTAGAGGGTCTTTACAAAGGAAACGTCGTAGAAGCCCTCGTCGGGGTCCCGCATGACGCAGGCCATGGTCAGGTAAGGGCCGATATCCATTTCGTAGTGCCGCACAATCGGGAGTTTTCTCAAATCGACCTGCTCGCCCAGCTCGACAACCTGCTTGACGGGGGAATCTTTCCTTGAAACGACCCGTGCCGGAATCGAGAGCAGCTCCCGGCGAGCGAACTCCAGGCTGAGCGGCATTTTGCTTTCTGCCGGTGGCAAATCCAGGGCGATGGCACAGCGGGCCCGCGTGGCAAACACGTTGGAGATAATGGTGAACTCGGACTCCTCGCCAAGCAGGTTCCGGGCGGACCTGAAGCGAACGAGGGGGAACCGGTTCGCCCTGGTCAGATGCTCCAGAATAGCCGTTACATCATAGTCTTGCGGGTTGACGGTGCGCTTGATCTCCAGCACATCGTCGGGATAGGGCTGCTGCAACTGTGCGATGAAGCTACCGAGGTCCTTGGCCATCTGTCTTGTCTGCCTCCCTTCCCTGGCAGGGGTCAGTATACTGCTTAGGTCGCGAGTTGGCAAGACGTCACAAGGCGCGGCGAAGCTGCGGCCGACACGGAGCGGAATCGGGACGTGCCTGTCGATGGCTCGGTTTGATTGGACCGGGCACGACCGTTGCCACGCGGTTGTCTGGTAGGGACGTTGCGTGCAACGTCCCTACGATGGGCTACGATCTTACGTACCTATCGAGCCAAGCCAGCGTCTTTGCCCAGGCGTCCTTTGCTGCGTTAGCGTTGTAGGCCGCGCCGGTGTCGTTGTGGAACGCATGACCCGCGCCATCGTATATCAGCTTCTCAAAAACCTTGTTGTTCTGCTTCATCGCCGCTTCGATCTCCGGAATGCCCGCGTTGATGCGCGCGTCGTTGCCCCCATAGATCGCGAGAACAGCCGCCCTGATTCCCGGCACATCTCCCAGCGGCGGGTTCGGCCCGTAAAACGGTATGGCCGCGCGCAACTCAGGGATTTGCGTGGCAGAGCGCCAGGTAACGCCACCGCCGAAACAAAAGCCGAACATTCCCACGCGGTCTTTGGCGACGAATGGCTGGCTCTGCACATACACAAGTCCATCCTTGAAATCGTCGACGAAGCGCTGGGGCGGTGTGTTGCCCAGCACCCCTGGGACATCCGCGCCGACCTTATCTGTGCCACCTTCCCGCGACAAAAGATCGATGGCTAGCGCCGCATAGCCGACCTTGGCCGCGCGACGGGCGACGTCCTTGATGTGCTCGACGAGTCCGCGATTCTCGTGACAGATGAGAACGATCGGGAAGGGGCCATTTCCTTTCGGTTTGGCAAGGTAGGCCATGACCTTCGCGCCTTTTGAATCGAACTCGGCCATCCTTGCTTCGATGTCCGGATCGTCGGGGCGAATCGTGATTGGTCTTGCGGTGGCGGTTGGAACTGTCGCTTGGGTAGCCACCACCGTTGCCGTGGCAACGACCGTCGGGGCTGACGGTGGTGTCGGCGCCGCTTTAGGGGCTGGGGCAGGTGTGGCCGGGGGCGCGGCAGCCGCGGGTGGCTTGGTCGCGGGCGGCGGCGTCGGTGCGGCAGCAGGCTTAGCAGTCGGCGTGGGAGTCGGCGCGGCGACACACGCGGCGAGGAAGTTGGTCGCGACCACTATGCTTCCAAATATCGCCGAGAGCTTTACAAGCGCCTCGCGTCGCGAAATCCGCCCTTCCTGGAAATCCTCGACGAACTCTTCCACCAGGTAATTGCGCAAAGAGTTATCTCCGCCGGTTGTGTCACTTGGGGGGATGCTTGGCTTATTGCTGCTCATGATCTCCTCCATTCTAGCGCAATGATTTGTGACCCTGGCGCTCCGACGCGGCGACAAGCACGACAATGCGATGCGTGGATACACTGCTTTCATTATACCAGGGGGAGGAAACGCTGTCGATCAGGCCATCAGGCCACTGCCTGTTGACAACCGCTGGATGGCATGATAGGATGAGCCCAATTGGTCGGGCCAATCATTGTTTGGACCAATTTGCGGCGGGTAGCCCCGCGTGGCAGCGGCCCGTCGAACGCATCGGAGAAACCACTTGCAAGCCTTTACCCCGGTCAGGCAGTTGCGCGTAACTGAAGACATGTTCGAGCAGATCTTCTCGCGCATCGCGGACGGGAGCCTGAAGACAGGTGAAAGGCTCCCTACCGAAAGGGAGATGGCCCTACAGTTCGGAGTCAGCCGGTCGACGGTTCGCGAGACGCTGCGCATGCTGCAGCACTCGGGACTCATCAGAATCAAGTATGGCTCGCAGGGAGGAGCCTTCGTCAGCACGGACGACTGGTCGCCGGTGAGCAACGCGCTCAGAATGATCCTACGACTTAACCAAACGCCGCTCACGGAGCTTTTGGAGGCACGCAAGTTCATCGAGGCGGCATCCGCCAAATTAGCCGCTGAGCGCGCCGGCGAAGATGACCTGGCCAAGATGCGTGCATCGCTGGAAGAAATGAAAGCGAATCTCACGGACCACGCTGTGATGAACGAGGCCAACACGCTCTTCCACATCACAATCGCTCAAGCCGCCGGCAACCTTGTTTTGCTGGCCACAATGCAATCGCTCCAGAGGCTGATCGAAAAATCGGTCGACGAGCTGGTCAACGATCTCAATGCCAGCCACGGTCTGCTGTCAGCACACAACGAGATATTCGACGCCATTGTCAAGCGTAATGCCGACGCCGCACAAGCGGCGATGAACAGGCACCTGGAATCGATCGAGCGACAGGCCCGCCGGTGGCTACTGGCCAATCGCGCTAGCGCAAAAACGGTTTATTAGAGACTTTCAAGGAGGTATTCACACCATGGGTTCAGGTGGCTTGCGAGACTTCATCGCAGCGCTGGACAGGACCGGCGACCTGGTCCGCATCAAAGAAGAGGTCGACTGGGACATAGAGGCAGGCGCCATCAGCCGTCGCAACTTCGAGCGTAGCGGCCCGTGTCTCTGGTTCCAGAAGATCAAGGATTACCCGGAGGACTTCACCCTGCTCAACGGCCCAGTCGCCACCTGGCGCCGGGTGGCCGTCGCCCTGGGCCTGGCGGCTGACACGCCCGTCAGGGAGATCTATCGTGTGTACGAGGAGCGTCTGGCCAATCGCGTGAAACCCAATATCGTGGCTCGCGCCAGGGCCGCTTGCAAGGAGAACATCCTCACGGGGGATGAGATCGACCTGTACCGTCTTCCTGCCCCAATGATCCACGAGGGAGACGGCGGCCGGTACATCGGCACCTGGGACATCATCATCACAAGAGACCAGCAGTCGAATTGGACCAACTGGGGCATGTATCGCTTCATGATTCACAACAAGAACTGGCTAGCCGGCTGGCCGCAGCCGACAAGCCAACTGTCCTTGATGATGCACCGTGATTACCTCCCCAAGAACCAGGCGATGCCGGCGGCGGTAGTGATCGGAGCGGATCCTCTCTACCATATGGTAGCCACAGCCCCTGTGCGACCGGGGGAGAACGAAGTGGAAGTAGCCGGCGCCCTGAAGGGCCAGCCGGTGGACCTGGTGAAATGCGAGACTAACGAACTGATGGTTCCAGCGGACGCGGAAATCGTCGTCGAGGGCGAGATTCCCGCGGACGTAACCGTGCCCGATGGACCTTTTGGAGAGTATCCTGGCTACCGCAGCGGCACCATGGCGGAAGGTGTCGGTTTCCGGGTCACAGCCATCACTTTTCGAGACAACCCTATCCTGACCATGACCGCCCTTGGCATTCCACCGGATGACAGCTCCATCGCCGCCTCGCTTACCGCGGGCGTAGGCATGAAGGTTGGCTTGCAACGGCGCGGCATCCCTGTTATAGACGTTTACGTGCCGCCCGAAGGGGTGACTCACTTGATAGTGGTAGGCGTGGCAGAGGGCGGCCACAAGGTGGCGCAGGATATCATCGACTATTTCACGGCCCGGCGGGTGATGGTTTCCAAGGTGATCGTCGTCGACAACGACGTGGACGTTTTCAACATGGGTCAGGTACTGCACGCGTTTGCCACCAAATGCCACCCCGGCAACGGCATCCTGGTGAATCACTACGAGGGACGCGCCAACGCCTTGACGCCTTGTTTCAGCGCCGAGGAACGCCGCGTGCTCAACGGCGCCTCGGTCGCCTTCGACGCTACCTGGCCGGCGGAATGGCCCAGGGAAGTGATCCCGACGAGGGCCTCGTTTGAGGACATCTACTCCGCCCCGTCCAAGCAGAAGGTTGTCTCGCGCTGGCGAGAGTACGGCCTGGAGTAGTGGGTCACCAGTTTGATTTGACGGGACGAACGTGTTAGTGCGCTCGCAGACAGAATCGTCGCGAATGACTCTGCCGGCTTGGAAGCGACGGGGCAACCACACAGGGTTGCCCCTACAGTGCACGGGCAACCACATAGAGTTGCCCCTACAAGGTTAGGGAGGTTACTAGTGAAGAAGGAATATCTTACGTATGTTCGGCAATATAGCGACTTGGCCGAAGGGGAGAGGGAGATCTTCGTCAAGGATCTGGCGCCGGGGCCGAGGAAGTATGACACGAAGAGGGTAAGGGCCAAACTGGCCCGCGCGCCCCAGGCGCTCCCCGATGGCGATGTTCTCTGGGTGCGTTCGGAGACCGGGGTGCTCGATCCTCAGCCGTGGGCGCTCCAAGTCCTGGAGGAGTTGCCGCCGTTCGTGGCTGGCCAACCGTGGAGCGACGTGTTCGCGTGCATGAACAAGGCACGATGAGGTCGTGGTAGTATGGGCTACTACAATCAAGAGACAGAAACCGCGCCACGGGATCAATTAGAGGCATTGCAGTGGCGAAAGCTGCGAAGCCTGCTAGACACAACTTTCGCCAGGAATCCATTCTACCAGCGAAAGTACGCTTCCTATGGAGTCGTCGCCCAGGATATCCGCGACCTGGGCAACATAAGCAAGCTGCCCTTTGTAACCAAGGCGGAGTTCCAGGAGGATCAGGGGGAGCACCCTCCTTTCGGCACCAATCTAAGCGAGCCACTGGAGAGCTACGTACAATATCACCAGACGACTGGGACCACGGGCAGGCCGCTGACGTGGCTCGATACCGCGGAGTGCTGGCAGTGGCGCGCGCGCTGCGTGGCGCACGCGCTGCGGGGAGCGGGGCTAACGTCGAAGGATATACTCTTCCTGCCGTTCAATTTTGGCCCTTACACGGCTTTCTGGGGAGCCTACGAGGCTGCCCAGCATCTTGGCCTGCTCACCATCCCAGGTGGCGGCTGGGACACGATGCAAAGGATCCACTGCCTGCTCGCGACCGGCGCGACGGCCGTGGCCATCACTCCGACGTACGCCCAGCGCATCGGTGAGGTGGCTCAAGAAGCAGGGCTTGACCTAAGGGGTTCCAAGGTTCACGCCGTCATCCTTGGGGGCGAGCCAGGTGCCATGGTCCCCACGATCAGGGCAAGAATCGAGGATGCCTGGGGCGCGGAGGTGTTCGAATACGCGGGACTGACCGAAACCGGCACCTATGCCTTCACGTGTGAGCACAGCGCGCAGACGATGGCCATTCATGCCATCGAGAGCGAGTTCATCGTGGAGGTCATTGATCCCAAGACGGGCTGCGCGGTGCCGGAAGGAACTATAGGTGAGCTCGTGTTAACCAACCTGGGGCGTGCTTGCAGCCCGGTCATCCGTTTTCGCACCGGCGATCTGGTGCAGCTAGAAAGGACAGTATGTCCGTGCGGACGGACGCTCGCCGCACTCAAGGGGGGTATTCTGGGCAGGCGCGACGACATGCTGCTGGTGAGAGGCGTAAACGTCTTCCCTTCTGCCGTGGGCAGTATCGTCGAGGAGCTGCTGCCGCCGGGCCACGAGTACCAGGTTGTCTGCTTCACTGGAAGGGAGGGGACGGACGACATCAAGGTGCGGGTAGAAACCTCCCCGGAGGATGAGGAGCTGCGGAACGCGCTTTCGCAGAGGTTGAAGGAGCGGCTGAACCTGCGCATCGAGGTGGAGGCCGTAGCTGTTGGGACAATGCCCAGGTCCGATTACAAGTCGAAGAGGATAATCAGGCAGAGCCACTAGGTGGGGATTAACGAGGTAACAAGTGAACATCGATGTCTTCAAGGATTTGCCCCGCGAGAAGCTTCTCGACCTGCTCGAGATGTCTTGTCGCAACTTTCGCACCCTGGACGGGTTCTGGTTTCTGTGCGTCGAGGAGAAGTACGGTACTGAGGCAGCGGCGCTCGTCGACGAGATCGCTTGGGCGCGCATGGCCCCTGTCGAGGCCAAGCGGCTGAAGCAGACCCTCAACCTGGCGCAATCGGGTATTGGCGGCGTGATCGAGGCGATGCGCAACTCGATGACCTGGATGTCCTTTGCCGGCGACTTTGACATCGAGCAGGTATCCGAGAACAAGGCCGTGTTCCGCGTACACCAGTGCCTCCCGCAACGGGCCAGAATGGAAAAGCAGATGGGCTACTTCCCCTGCAAGGGAGTAGAGCAAGCCTCGCTCTACGGGTTTGCGCGGGTCATCGAGCCTAGAATCAAGGTGCGTTGCGGCTTCGCCCCACCCGATCAGTCGCCGGACGGGCCGGACTGCGAGTGGCTCTTCGAGATCGAGCCGGAGGACGCAGGCCAAGCGCACACATAATCGGACGAAGGGCCGAGTGGCACTTGAACAATAAGACCAAGTCGGCGTATAATGTCCGTGTGGTTAGCCCTTGGGAGGTGAGGAGGGGGCTTGCGAGTATCGCTGGAAACTTCCTGCCCGTGGTTGGCGGTGCGATGGAACCGGGAGCTGCGAGGGACCGCACCGTCGGAAGATAACTCCTGCTATCTTTGGGAGGAAGTTGGCGTGCCTCCCGACGTGGTGCAGTATTGTGCCGGGCTATTGCCCTGGCACGGCGAGCGCTTCGTGCCGGTTCCCGTGGAGACACAGTGGGCTATTTGCCTGACGCCCCACTACGGCGGCTGCCGCTGGCTGCGTGAGCGGCAATGGCTGACGCACGAGCCTGCTTTGATTTGCCCACTGCTGGGCTCGCGCGCCGATCGCCAGCACAAGTACCTTTACCCGTGCGCCCTTAACGCGTGCCACGGACGCCACGCGCCGCCCGCCTCCAGGCAAAGCTTCGTGGCGGACTTCGTTCGATCCCTCGTTCTGAAGCCAAAACAGGTTCCCTCGCGCTCGAAGGGCACCGGCGGTCCCGTTTCGGCGGAGAAGCAGAAGTTGCTGTGTCTCACGCGGAACTACGTCGAGTGTGAGCTCTACCACGAGACTTTACCGGTAGACCGAGGCTAAGCGCTTGAAGGCCGTACTTTTCGACGTACATGGGACGCTCGTCGTCAAAGGCCCGCGCGAGGCCCTGGACGCGGCCCAAAACGCCATCGTGGACTATTTGAGCCGGCACGGCTTCGCCGTGACGCTGGAGCGTTATCGCCAAGCTCTTGCCGATAACGCAAAGCGTTTTCGCCGGGACGTGGAAGAGCTCAACGAGGTCGGCTTCTATCAGTGGTACGAATGCCTGCTCGCGGACCTGGGGATTCCCCTGCAAGACCGAGACTGGATAGATCGGCTCAACGAGGAGTTCGGACGGGCATCGGCGGCCACGGCACACCCCATGCCTCACGCCCTCGAAGTGCTGAGCCAGCTCAGAAGGGCTTACCGGTTGGGCGTCGTGTCCAACAGTATGGCCCCCAACACGCGGCGCGACCTTGCCGTCGCGGGTCTGGCGGATGCGTTCGACTCCGTCGTCATCTCCACCGACGTGGGCAAGCGCAAGCCCCACCCCTACATCTTCAACCTGGCCCTGGCCAACCTCGGCGTCACCGCTGAGGAAGCCGTCTTCGTCGGCGACCACCCGATCGAAGACATCGCGGGCGCCAAGCGCGTTGGGATGAAAGCCATTCTGATCCAGAGCCCGTCGCGCGCCGACACCCGCTGGTCTGAGCTGCGCCGAGGCGACAGCGCCCTGCCCCCCGCCGAGCCCGATGCCACCATCGAAGACCTGGCAGAGCTACCAGATGCGATCGCTCGGGTTTAGTTCTCGGTGCAAGTTGGTTGCGGCCGCTACCCCGCCCCGGGCGGACAGCGGACGTCCGCCCCCCTACCCATCCGCGTCGTGCATCGAGAACTAGTTCGCCACGCCCACTCACTTGTTCCGCCGGCCCGACCAGATTGGAGAGGCTGCGACCGTTCTGTTGTCAAGCTGGCACGCTTCTTGCTCGTCGAAGCCATACTAGAAGCTCGCGGGGTAGGAACATGAGAATAGCTCAGGTGGCCCCCCTATACGAGAGCGTACCACCCAAGCTGTACGGTGGCACCGAAAGGATTGTGTCTTACTTGACCGAGGAGTTGGTGCGTCGAGGACACGACGTGACTCTCTTCGCGAGTGGTGACTCAGTTACGCGTGCCCGTCTTGTCTCTGTGTATCCCCGCGCGCTACGTTTGGACCCCACTATCGTCGATCAGTACGTGTGCCTGATGGCACAGGTCGGGCTCGTCTACAAACGCGCGGACGAGTTCGATCTCATTCACTCACACGTCGACTACTTTACCTTTCCCTCAATGCAGTTCGTTCGGACTCCGACGCTGACTACCCTGCACGGCAGACTGGATGTGCCCGAGCTTCAAGTCATCTATCGGATGTACCCTGACGTCAACCTCGTGTCGATCAGCGATAGCCAGCGCTCCCCGATGCCGAATGCCCCATGGCTGTCCACTGTGTACAACGGCGTTCCGCTCGAAGACTTCCCATTCCAGCCCCGGCCCGGCGACTACCTGGCCTTCCTGGGGCGGATATCGCCGGAAAAGCGGACCGAGGTGGCGATCAAGGTCGCCAGGAAAGCGGGCATCAAGCTCAAGATTGCGGCCAAAGTCGATCGGGTGGACCGGGACTACTTTGAGCATCTGATAAAGCCGATGCTGAAAGACCCGCTCGTCGAGTACCTGGGGGAGATAGATCAGAGGGCCAAGGGCGCTTTCCTCGGCAACGCCCTGGCGCTGATTTTCCCGATCGATTGGCCCGAGCCGTTCGGGCTGGCCATGGCCGAGGCGATGGCCTGCGGCACGCCGGTGATCGCCACGCGCCGTGGTTCGGTTCCGGAGATAGTGCAGCATGGCAAGACCGGCTTCATCTGCGATTCCATCGACGAAATGGTAGCCGCCTGCCACGAGGTCCACCGCCTGGATCGACGGGCGTGTCGCCAGGAAGTAGAAAGCAGGTTCTCTGTGCAGGTCATGGTCGATAACTACGAAGCGGTTTACAGGCGGCTCGTCGGCGGCGCCTGACCCCAGCCACCCGCCCCGCGCAGGCTGAAGGCCTGCGGCTACGAGGCATCACAGCAAACTACTTCGCATACCTGCCCGTGATTCTGCGCGACCGCTAAACAAGCGCGCTCTCTCTGGCACGCGAGCAGGTGACGTCGGTGCGGCGTCCCCCTATGGGCACACCAAACCAGCGAATTTCGGCCACATCGGCGGTGTCGTGCCAGGTCATGTGATCTTGGTGCGGCGCCAGACCCAGGATCGTTTGTAGCAACAGGACAACGGCGCCCGCTGACCAGGCCTGGGGCGAGTTGGCCCCCAGGCATTCCACGGGGAAACCGCCGCTGGTTCTTGGGTACCCGGCGAATAGCTCCGGCAGGCGGTGATTCGGAAGGTGGGCGCTGGCGTCAAGCAGGGCTGTTACGATGCGATTCGCCTCCTCGTGGAAGCCGTACCTGGTCAGGCCGGCGGCGATCAGGGAGTTGTCGTGAGGCCACACGCTGCCGTTGTGGTACGAGATGGGGTTGTAGGCAGCCATGCGCGCCGACATAGTTCGCACGCCCCACCCGCTGAAGAGGTCCGGCTCCACCAGTCGGCGGGCCATCAGGGCCGCCTTGTCCTCGTCGACGATGCCGCTCCAGAGGCAGTGCCCGGGATTGGACGTGATGCTATCTACCTGCCGCTTGTGCCCATCCAGGGCGAGCGCAAAAAGGTCCTCGCCGGGCATCCAGAAATCCTGGTTGAACCGCCTTTTCAAGACTTGGGCCTGCGCTCTTAGCTCCTCGGCGCGCTCAGTCAGGCCGAGCGCCTGGTACAGCTCGGCCAGACGAGCTTTGGCATCGTAAACATAGCCCTGCACTTCCACCAGAGCGATCGGTCCTTCCGCCAGCGTGCCGTCGGCGAAACAGATGGAATCGGGCGAATCTTTCCAACCCTGATTCACGAGCCCGTGCAGTGATTTCCGCGCGTACTCGACGTAGCCATCGCCGTCAGCATCGCCGTCGGTGTCGATCCAGCGGAGGGCGGCCTCGGCATTGGGCAGCAGTTCTTTCACAAGGCTCGCATCGCCAGTCCAGCGATAGGTCTCCGACAGCAGGATCAGGAACAGCGGCGTGGCGTCGGCGGTGCCGTAGTAGCGCGAGTGCGGTATCTGTCCCAGGCTCGCCAGCTCCCCGAGCCTGATCTCGTGGGGAATCTTGCCCGGCTCTTCGTCCCGGAAGTGGTCATGCCGGCGTGACTGGTAGGCCGCAAGCGCACGCAGCGTGTCGACGGCCGGCTCCGGTCCGAGGGCGAGCGTCTGCAACGCCGTTATGGCCGAATCGCGGCCAAACATCGCCATGTACCAGGGTAGGCCCGCGGCGGGAACCCGGTGTACGCCGTCGACTTTCAACCGCAGGGCGGCCAGATCGCGCACGGCGCGGTCGTAGGCGAAGCGCAGGGTGGCATCGTCGGTGAGGAGCGCCGGCGCGCGCAGGACGAAGTCGTTGGCCGATCTGTCCTCGTCGTTGGCATAGTTGGCATGACCCGCTGCAAAGGGCAGATCCTCATCGACGCCGGCTTCGTCTGTTGGCACGTTGTGCTCCGGCGCGCAGGTGATCGCTATTCTCTTTCTGTCGACTACCGGATAGATGCTGACACACCCTTGCCACGTCTCCTTGGGCGCCAGGTTGATCGCGAACGACGCCTCGTCGCCTAGGATGGTGGGCGGCTCGGAGAAGACGACTACGGTGGAGCGTACGAATTCTGCGCGCCGATAGGTGAAAGTCAACTGGCGATCCTCGACAGGTTTGACGGCGACGGCTCCCACCTTCTCGATCTGGCCCCCGCCCCTGACCTCGAACACGTCGGCGAAGTCCGCCGCGAACTTCAGAGTCAGGGTCGCTTCGAGCGCCTGGCTACCGTAGTTTACCAGAGTAATATCCTCGTGCAGACCGCCGCACACGTATCGGTCGCGTACGAGCGTTACCTGTCCCTGGGAAAGCGTCGGGCCCGCAGAGTTGGTCGCGTAGAATCGGGCGTGGGCAGCGTCCAGGCTCCCCGATGTCATCGCCAGCGGCAAAGCTCCATCGAGCCGCAGGGTGAAGCCCGACAGGAAACGGGTGTCGGAGTAAAACAAGCCGTGATGCGTGCCCGGTACGACGTCGCCAAGGACGTCGGAAACCATAAACGTGTTCCCCTCGATGACGGAAATCGAGTTGTCCATGCTACGAACCTCAGAGATCCTTCGCTATACTCAAATTTGGCAGTCTAGGGACCTACCCAGTTCCGGAAGCGCAGTGAGACCAGAGCTATTTGCTCTGGTCTCGCGGGCAGCCGAATAACAATAGCGATTACGCCGAGCGCTACGCAAGAATTATATGGCTTGGGGAAACCGAGTGTCAAGGTCGTTTGGGATTCTCTTGCCTTTCCCGACTGGGTTTGAGCCCGCATGAGTCCAGTGTGTTATAATGTTTCCCAGTGCAAGATCCCGAGGAGTAATGGAAATGGCTGTGAACCTGGCTGAGATTTCCCGCCGCCTCAACATCTCCCCGGAGGAACTGGTGAAGAGAAGCGTCCTCTCGTTCGTCGCGCACGAGATTCGGCAGGCTGAGTGGGAGATATCCGATATCAAGGAGAGGTACGCTGTGTCCTCGCCGAGTGAGCTTGAAGATGGTATCAAGAACAAGGTCGTACACAGCCACCCAGCGTGGGAGGACCTCATTCACTGGGAAAACCTTGGAGATTACGTCGCGCGGCTGCGGGCCATCGAAGAGGAACTGAAGCTTGCTGCATAGGTTCTCCCGAATCGCGCGAGCGGAGTTCGGCGATATTGTCGTGTCTGCCCAGTTCCTCTCCCGCCGGTCCGGTCTGGCCGAGAAGCTGCGCCTTAATCTCCGCGACGGCACGTTCGCAGACCTCTGGGTGAATCCTCGCGGCACCAGGTACTCCTTTCACTGGGAACACAGAGCCAGGCGTGGATTGATTCATCGCCACGACAACGCTCCCGACTTCCCTTTCGTGGCTACTGCTCCCAAACATTTCCACAATGGCTCTGAGTCACAAGTCGAGGAGAGCCACCTGAGCAACGACCTTGAGTCAGGGCTGAGGGAGTTCCTCACCTTCATCAGAACAAAACTGGCCGAACTCGGCGCTTGAACCCTCGGCAGCGACGTACGCGAGGCGGGAGGGAACGGAGTGCAATTTCAGATAACCCGGACATGTTGAAGCTCGCTACTATGCTGCTGGCAGTGGTGCTGCTGATAGCCGTTTGGGCGGTGTTGAAGCGGAGAATCAAGCGCGCCCTCAAGGTCGCCGCCGTCCTGTATGTGATTTTGCTGGCGGTCAGGCTGTCGCAAATACAGACCGACCAGGAAAGGCTGATCAATGCGGCGGCAATACTGGGCCTGTTCGCTATTGCGTGGGTTTTGGTATGGGGGATTACCAGCATAGTTGCCCACCGGCGCGATTCCGGCTCGCGTCCACGTGCCAGGTAGCTTGACAAGCACATGTCTATTACTTACAATGGCGCCGAGAATTGGGCGGGGCAAAGGAGGGCCAAGAGATTGCCTTACACGTTTATGGACGTCGTGCTAGTGGGGGTTTTCCTGCTGGGGATCTTCGCGGGTACCGGTCAGGGTATGGTCAGACAAGTGTTTTCGTTGCTAGGGCTCATCCTTGGCGTCGTGCTGGCAAGCCGATATTACTTGGCTCTGTCCGATTATTTATCGTGGGTCGGTAGCCCCGACGGAGCAAAGCTACTCACCTTCGTGGTGATCACCCTGGCTCTGCTTGCGGTCGGCAACTACGTTGGGGCACTGGTCCATAGGGCGCTCGGGTACATGAAACTAGGCTGTGTCGACTGGCTGGGTGGTGGAGTCATCGGCGCAGTGGAGACACTGTTCTTTGTCGACATTGCCCTCATTCTGGCGCTAAGGTATCCTGTTCTAGGACTGCCACAGATCATTCAAGAGGCACGAATCCCCCCAATAGTTTTCAAGCTGGCGCCAGCGTTGCTGGCTTTTCTACCACCCGAGTTTGACACGGTAAAGAAATTCCTCCAGCAGTGAGGGCCATCGGCCGAAACTTTTCGGCACAGCCGGACACCGTCCAGTTTCGCTCGCCGGCCTCGTTTCGGTTGGGAGAAGCGTATCTTGCGACAGGCGCTACGCCACACGACGCCGTCTGGACCGGACTGGGAGCGATTCCGGGCCCGGCTCGGGGTGCTTGTGCCCCTCGGGAGCGAACTCCACAGCACCGTGGCCGGCCCACTCCCCTCGCGCCGGCCCTAGCCTTTCGAGCTTGATACGGGTTGCCCTGGTCGTCTTTGACTTGGGTATCGTCAAGGTCAGCAAGCCGTTTCCGTAGCAGGCGTTTGCCTTTTTGGCGTCCACAGGGAACGGCAGCTTGATCGTGCGAAGGTACGGTCCATAGTGCCACTCGTGCTTGAGGTAATTCTTCGTGTCTTCCAGAGTGCCCCGCATTCCGCTCTTTATCGTCAAAGTGCTGTCGGCGACCAAAATGTCGATGTCGTCGGGGTGCAGGCCCGGCATAGGTGCCACCACCATGAGATCGACCGCTGTTTCGTACAGATTTATGGGGATCGCTTGAAAACCGTCACCAATTATGCGGCGTAGGGAAGGGAGCGTGAAGGATTCCTCGGTTTCCCTGCCCCAGGTCTCTGCGCCCGATCGGGGTTTGCCTGTCTGCTTATTGTACAAAGTACCCATACCTCAGCTACCTCCTCGCAAGCTAGCTCTTTCGGACTACTGTCGTTGATGCCGCCCTGGTGCACACCCGCATCGGCCCAGATGGCTCGGCTTGGTAGCTACCTTGAGAGAACCGGCGTCGACAGCCAAGTCGGGATCGAGCTTCTTCTTGTTGGCGGCAAGATGTGTACCACGCGCGCGCTGCATAGCAAATCTCGGGCCGATGTGGTATAGAACATGGTGAACTCAGGAGCTATGGGAGGCACTAGCATTGTACGGGCAAATGATGATTTTCACCGGGAACGCTCACCCCAGCCTTGCCTCAGCCATATGCCAGCATATGAGCGTACCTCTGGGCGGCGCCGAGGTGTTCGAGTTCAGCAATGAGAACATCTTCGTCAGGATTCTGGATCCTGTGCGCGAGCAGGATGTGTTTGTCGTGCAGCCTACCTGCTCGCCGGTGAACAGGAGTCTGGTGGAGTTGCTGATCATGCTGGATGCGCTCAAGCGAGCCTCCGCGGCCAGGATCACGGCGGTAATCCCCTATTACGCTTACGGGCGATCCGACAAGAAAGATCAGCCGAGAGTGCCCATCACGGCACGATTGATTGCGGATCTAGTGACGGTGGCAGGTGCCAACCGCCTGCTGACCCTGGACCTACACGCCCCCCAGATTCAAGGCTTCTTTAGCATCCCCGTGGACGAAATGACGGCGCTGCGGCTTCTCGTCGAGCATTTTGCGCGCAAGCAGCTACAGAACGTCGTGGCCGTGGCCCCGGATTTCGGGGCGGCCAAGCGCGCGCGAAATTTCGCGGCGCTTCTGCGCGTGCCAATGGCCCTGATCGAGAAACGCCGCGATCCTCTGAGCGCGCGTCCGGAGATGCTGAGCGTGATCGGCGACGTTGCGGGCAAGCGAGCGATTATCGTCGACGACGAAATCGACACGGCCTCAACCGTGACGCAGACCGCCCGCGTCTTGAAAGCAGCGGGCGTGGCCGAGGTCTACGCATGCTGTACGCACGCCGTGCTGTCAGGCCCGGCGATTGAGCGGCTGCGAGCCAGCGAAATCCAGGAGCTTGTCACCACCGACACGATTCCGCTGCCGGAGCACAAGCGATTACCGATCATCAAGCTTGTTTCCGTGGCGCCATTGCTAGCCGAGGCTATGAAGCGCATACACAGCGGTGGCTCTGTCGGGGCGCTCTTCCGCTAGCTGGTTTTACCGGGTTAAATGCGCGTGCCCATTCTGGGGCCTGGCGCAATACCCAGTTTCTGCTCAATCTGGCGCTCCATTTCCTCCATCGGGAGCATCGGCCTGTCGCGGCGCTCATCAAGGCGGACGTTGGTGAGACAGCGCTTGGCGCCGGCCTTGAAACAGGCCTCGGTCATTTCGTTCACCAGCCTTATGACCTTCTCCCGGTCCCCCTCCAGGATCGTGCCCATAGCCGTGATGTCGTACGTCACATCATTTTGGCCCTTGAGAACTTTGACGCTCTCGGCCACGAGGTCGCCATAGCTGGGCGTGCCAGTGCCGATGGGCTCAATGCTTACCTCTGCGACGATCATTACGCACCTCCTTGGCTAGTTTGTGGTATGAAATTCAGGTAACGGTCCGCGGCCCAGCCTAGGGCGAGGATTCCTCGCCCCTACGCGGCTGGGGACCTTGCGCTTGCGCAAGAATTCGAGCGCGGCTCGCGCCGTTACCCCTTGCTGGCTGCACGAACTGTGCCAACGTGGCCTAAGCCGACGAGCCTGGCATGGAAATTGCGCCACTTCGTGAACGGAATGGGCGTCGGCGAAAGGGGGTGAAAAGCCTTGGCGGAGCATGCAGAGATGCTGCAAAGGGATTCCAGAAGCCTGGCGATTGCCCTGGGGGTCACCGGGGTGGTGTTTGTGGCCGAGTTGGTGGGAGGATTTGTCGCGAACAGCCTGGCTCTGATTGCCGACGCCGTACACATGTTGAGCGATCTCGCGGCGCTGGGCCTTGGCCTTTTTGCCTTGTGGCTGTCAAGCCGGCCGGCCCCGCCCGAGAAAACGTACGGATACTATCGCACAGAGATACTGGCCGCGTTGTTCAACGGCATCCTGTTGGTAGTAGTCGCGCTATACATTCTATACGAGGCCTATACAAGGTTGCAGAACCCCGGCGAGGTTCGGAGTGGCCTCATGCTGATCGTGGCCAGCATCGGTCTGGCCGCAAACCTGGCCAGCGCCTTCGTTCTATCCGGCCACGTGAAAGAGAACCTGAACGTCAGGGCGGCCTTCATGCACGTGGTGAGCGACGCATCGGCATCGGTTGGAACCGTGTCGGCCGCCTTGGTCATCATTGCCACGGGATTCCTTCTCGCCGACCCCGGCATCAGCATCCTCATCGGCCTCCTGATAATCTTCAATGCCTGGCAACTTACTCAGGAGGCTATCGACGTCTTGATGGAAGCCGCCCCCGCGCACATCAATCTAAGGAGCCTTGAAGATACGCTGCTGGAGGTATCTGGCGTGAAGTCGGTGCACGACTTGCACGTTTGGACGGTAACCTCGGGGCTGGTCTCAATGAGTGGACACGTGGTGGTGGAGGATGCAGCCGATAGACAGCACATCCTCGAGCAAGTATGTGAGGCCATGCAACGGAAGTACAAGCTTACCCATTGCACGCTGCAACTGGAGATTGAGGGCTCGCAGCCGCACGAAGATCACTTCTGGTAGCTGTCGGGGCCTGGGGGCCAAGGGCTGAGGATTTGGTCGAGGGCCGACCATGATCCAAGCGGGCTCACGGCTGACCGACATCCCTGAAATAGTCCAGGTGCATCGCCTGTCTCACTTGGGCCAGGGTGGCTCTTGCCTCCTGTGCCGCTCTGGCACTGCCGTTGGCGATTATGTCACGGACGATCCCGGGGTCTTTGGCGAACTGGGCTCGACGCTGGCGAATGGGATCGAGGAACTCATTCAGGGCGCTGGACAGGCGTCGTTTCACCTCGACGTCCCCCACGGTTCCCATCCGATAGCGATGCTTCAGCGCGTCGACCTCGTCGCGGTCCTTGTTGAAAAGATCGTGGTAGACAAAGACGGGGTTGCCCTCGACGCGGCCAGGGATATCGGGATGTATGCGCCGCGGGTCCGTGTACATACCTATCACTTTCTTGTTCACGGTTTCCGGATCATCGGACAAGAAGATGGCATTGCCCAAAGATTTGCTCATCTTTGTGTGTCCGTCGGTTCCTACGAGACTGGGCACGTCGCCGACCAGGGCGTCAGGCTCGGGCAGCACGCTGCCGAAGAGCTGATTGAAGCGGCGGGCGATCTCGCGCGTCACCTCGATGTGCGGAAGCTGGTCCCGGCCGACGGGCACAGCCTCCGCCTTCACCATAAGGATGTCGGCCGCCTGGAGCACCGGATAGCCGAGCAGCCCGTAGGAGGGGTTCTCCAGCTTGAGGTCTCTGATCATATCCTTCAACGTAGGGACCCGCTGCAACCGTGGAACTGGAACCAGCATCGAAAACAGCAGGTGCAGCTCGGTCACCTCCGGAACCAGCGATTGCAGATAGATGGTGCTACGGTTCGGGTCGATGCCCACGCTCAAGTAGTCGAGGACGACGTCACGGATGTTCCCCTCGATCTCGGCCAGGTCTTCCAGCCTCGTGGTGAGCATGTGGTAATCAGCCACCACGAAGTAGCATTCGTAATCATCCTGGAGCCGCACGCGGTTTTGCAGCGTGCCGACGTGGTGCCCCAGGTGCAACTTGCCGGTCGGCCTATCTCCGGTCAGGAGTCGTCTCTTGTCCATATCTTCTATTTTTGTAGTGCAATTCGCGTGCCTGGGGGGTGCGCGTTGACAAGGGTACTGGCTAGATTTAGAATGCCAGGTATCTACGAAGGTAACGTTGGGGACGCGATTGGGAATCAAGAACGCCTGGGTTGCGGTGGTCGTCGCGGCGGTCGTACTGGCGACATATTCCGCCTGGTTCGTGGGATTCGCCACCGACTACGGCCTTTTCAGGGATGATCTGTGGTACCTGGTCCACAACCGGACAATCGAAAGCGTCCTTGCTCCCGGTTGGACCGCTTCCGAGCTTCGCCCTGTGGCGGGGCTACTCTTCTTTATAGCGAACCAGTTGGGCGACTTCAACCGGTGGGGCCATACTATCAACGCCATCGTCAACGGGCTCGCTGTGTTGTTTTCGTTGGCCGTGCTGCTCGACGTGGCATCGAGATACAACCCCAGAACTCTGCCACGCCGAGACTGGGTGTTCATCTTCTGTCTGTTGCTGTCTCAGTTGATTCACCTGTCCACTACGTTCAACCTTCTTTGGGTCTCTGGCGTGCAAACGCTTTTCGGCGGAATGGTCTACGCTCTCATGCTCCTGGCGACATTGCGGTATCAACGAAGCCAGGACTGGAGATGGCTGGGTGTCGTCGCGGCCTCGTCGCTCCTGGGACTGTTCTCCTACGAGGCGGTTTTGGGCGCAATCCTGGTGGTCCCCGTTCTCTTCTGGTACTTCGAGCGTCGCCATCCGGTGCAACGTGCAAAGTACCTTTTGGGCTGCGTTGCCTTACCGCTTTCGGTTTACTTGGCGGCTCGAGCGCTTTTTGCGCCACAAACCTTTCCCTGGCAATCCTCCGCCAAGGAATGCTGGTTCACCTTGCCGAGTATTTCGTCGTTATGGTAAACGGCGTCGATCGAGCCTTGTTCACCTACTTGATCGATTTGCACGGCCGCCTGGACACGGGCGATTGGATGTCCATAATCGTGTTCACCATTGTTCCAGCGGTCGGCTTCTACTCGCTTTTTGGCCTGGGGCTGTTGCAGTATCTCAAGGAGAGGCAACTCCGCTTGCTGGTGCTGGCGTTTGCCTTGCTGGTAGTTGCGGCGCTTCCCATCCTGATTTTCAGACGGGGCTTCGTTCCCAGGATGGGGTACCTCCAGGTATTCAGCTTCACGCTGGCCCTCGGTCTTGGGTATTGGGGGAGCGAAAAGTGCCGGCGCTATTTCTTGGCTGCCGCGCTCATAATCCTGTTGGTGCAGTTCTATTCCTTCGCAAAGCTGTTGAACGACACCGGCGTCGTAAGCTCGGCCAGGTCCAATTTCATCTCCTACGTCGCTGCCGCCGACACGCCAGCGGTTGGCAGGCCAATCGGTTTGAGCCCGTACTCCTATCGTGATCTGCCCGTTCTCTACGCTCCCGAAGAAGAGCTAGCCTGGCGGGCCGGGGTTCGTGCCTCCTCGTCGGGCTTGGGTTTGCGCGTGTTCAGGGAAGTCGGCTCCGCTGGTCTCAATGGGCAGGTAGCCTGCACGCAGACCGGCGCCAGTAGCTTTCGATACGCGACGTTGTATACCTGGGCTTATGTCACCACGCGGGAAACGGACGAGATTCCTGATTACGTCATCGGCCAATCGAGGACGGG
This sequence comes from Chloroflexota bacterium, assembly GCA_016210495.1. The sequence goes on along the minus strand of JACQUC010000062.1, from coordinate 49,444 downwards.
GACTAACGGCTTCCGCTTCGTGGTGCTGGGAACGAACGCAAGAGGGTACATCACCGACCTCGAGCTATTAGTTCCCGACGGCGGGCAGGTGACGGACTGCGGCTACTGGCGGCGAGCTAGTGAAGTTGATTACCTCGACCAAAAATAGTAATATGCGAGCGCGGCTTGAACGGCCGGGCAGGCCGAAGCGCACCTGTGGAGCCTGTTGGCGGGTGGAACGGAGGGCTTCTTGATTTGCGGGCGGATTCCGCAGAGGGACGCGGCGTCACGCTGGATTGTCGTATTCATCGTGCTCTTGACGCTGGCTTTCCACCTTTGGGGCATCCAGAGGAACCTTCCCTATACTGCTGAAGTCGACGAGCACTTCTTCGTCCTCCCGGCGGTGCGGATCGCTTCGTCGGGCAACCTCAACCCGGGCTGGTTCGGCCACCCGGGGTCGACCATCACCTATCCTCTCGCGGGTGTGTACCACGTGTGGAATGCGGTTGCACATCGCGGAACCCTTTTTCGGCTCGATCCAAACTTGCAGGTCAACTTCGATGCCAATCCGAGCGAGTTCTACCTTCTCGGCAGATTGCTGACGTCGCTGTACTCGGCGTTGAGCGTCCCGTTTGTATATCTGGTGGGGCGGCGCGTCTTTGGGAGGCGAGTTGCGCTCGCAGGCTCCTTCCTTTCCGTCTTTGTGCCGATTGTCGCTCTTTACGCCCAGTACGTGCGCACAGACACGGCGGCCACGTTCTTTGGAATGGTCAGCGTTTGGCTCTGCCTGAGGACATACGATCGGCCGACGATGGCGAACAACGTGATGGCGGGGTTCGTAATCGGGCTGAGCATAAGCACCCGCTACTTTATGGTCGCGCTCGTGCCGCTGCTCATCGCCGCCAACGCCGCGCACCTGTGGCAGCGTTCCCCATCCTTTCGCGGTGTGATCGCTCGCTTGCGTGGCGCCACCGCAGGCTCACTGGTGGCCGTCCTCGGTTTTGGCCTGTCGACGCCGTACTTTTTCCTGGATTTTCCTGCCGCGTTGAAGAGCCTGTCCGAGGAAGCAGAGAGCGCTCACCTGGGGATGGACGGACTGTCTACACTGGGCAACATTGCCTGGTACCTTCGGGAGGCGATACCGCAAAACATGACCTGGCCCGAGGCAATATTGGCGGCCGTGGGAGCGGGGCTGATAGTTTGGCGCCGTCAAACGGCGCAGTTGTTGCTGCTCTGGTTTGTGCTCGTGGTTCTCTTCGGAACGAGCCTCTCGGCTCTACACGGGCACCGCTGGATGTTCCAGATAATCCCGGTGCTGGCGCTGTTCGTGGCCGATACGCTGAGCCTAATCGTTCGATTCATCTCAGCCCGCCTCCAGATGAGCCTGGTAGCAGGACGGGCTCTTTTCCTCCTCGCCGTCTTGCTGGTCGCGGTCTGGCCCTTGTCTCAGGTGGTCCTGTACCACGTCACCCAGATGAATCCCACGCGGGTGCAGGCGCGGGAGTGGATTGTGCAAAACCTACCAGCCAAAAGCCGCATCTTGCAGGAATGGTATGCCGCAGCGCTAGGGGGCACAGACTTCGATGTCACGGAGCGGGCCGTCCTGGCGGCCGGGCCAACCCTGGACGATTATTACCGCGAGGGTTATCGGTATCTGGTAGCGAGCAACTACATGTACAGCAGAGTACTTCTAGAGCCCGAGCGGTACAGGGCCCAGGCTGCCTTCTACGACGCCCTGTTCAACGAGGAGCGCCTGCTCAAGCGTTTCGATCCCGCGTTCGACCTGGGCGGGCCGATCATCGAGATCTACGAGCTGCGAGAGCGTCCGCCAAAGTAGAATGATGCCAACACCGCCTTGCCTGTACAAGAAGCCCCCAGGATAGCGGTGGGCAGGCTATTTCTTCTTGGCATCCTTCCCAGGCCCGTCTGAGCCCTTGTCCTCGAAGAGCGGTAGGGATACCTGTGAAGGCTCCGCCTTCTTGGTGCTTGGCTTAGGCGCGCGGGATGGCGGGCTGGCAGGAGTCGCCGCACTAGAGGGCTCTTTCTTCTTTGCGCCCTTTTCGCCCAATGTGGAGGCTATAGAGCTTAAGAGCGTAGGATTCTTCTTCGCGGAATCCACCTCCTTGCCGGACTTGGTGGCACCCTGCTGCCGCGACTGGCGCTGGGAATCCGCAATCCTGGCCGGCGGAGGTGTCACCGGCTCCTCTGACCTGGTGTAGACAACCCGCCTCGTCTCTGGCGCTGGCGCCTGTTGTTGGGACTTCGGCGGGGTCTGCTTGGACACAGAAGGAGTTGTCGATGCCTTCTTGGCCGAGGTCGGCTTCGTGGGCGAAGGCGCTGTCTTGGGCGAAGGCTCTTTGTCGGAACCGGGGGAGTTCGCCACGCCGGCCGTGTCGGCCTTCTCTTTTCCCTTTGGCTTTTCGCTCGTTGGCTTTGCCTCCGCTTGCTGTAGCTTCTCCGAGACGGCCGACTTCCGGACTTTCTTGCCGTCCGCGGGTGCTCCGGATGTCTTCGAAGCGTTCGGCTTGGGCGCAGCGGTCTTGGCTCGTCCGGCTTTCCCGGTAGGCGGTTCCGGTTTCCGGGGCGCATCGGGCGATATATCCGTCGGAGAGGGGACTTTCGGGCCCTGCTTAGTCTCGCTCCGGCCGTTGATGTAAAACAGCGCGGCGATGTGGTCTCCCTTTTCTAGTCCAGCGATGACCGCGCCCTGCGCGGTTCTGCTCATCGCCGGGATCTCCTCCACGGGGGTTCGCACCACCAGGCCACCCGACGACACGATCATGATCTCGCCGCCTTCTTTTGCAATCCTGGCGCCCGCGATAGGACCGTTCCTGGCACCCACGGCCATCGCGCGGACCCCGCCGCCGGCGCGTCCCTGTACGGGGAAGTCGGCTAGCGTGCTTCTCTTCCCAAAGCCGTTCCGCGTGACCGTCACAATCTCGGCGTCGTCGCGGGCGACCTCGGCGACGACCACGCCGTCGCCCCCAGCCAAACGGATGCCGCGAACACCGCCGGCAGTCCGGCCCGCCGCTCGGACGTCGCCTTCCGAGAACCTCAGCGCCTGGCCCTGCTGCGTCACCAATACGATGTGATCCTCGCCTGTGGTCAGGATGGCGGCGACGATCTCGTCCCCCTCCGGAACGCTCATAGCGATGATGCCGCCGGCCCTGGCCGAGACGAACTCGCCAAGGGCCACACGCTTGACTTCGCCACCGCGCGTCGCCAGAAGAACGTAGGTCGTCTGATCGAAGCTGCGCACCGGCAATATGCCTATAATGCGCTCGTCCGATTGAACAGTAAGGAAGTTCGAGACCGGGAGGCCCCGTGCCTGCCGACCGACGTCAGGCAGCTCGTGCGCCTTGGTCTGCGCCGCCCGACCTTTGTTGGTAAAGAACAGCAGTTGGTCGAGGGTGCTGGCGTTGGCGAGAATCTGCGGCGCCTCGTCCTCCTTGGCCACGGTGCCCGCAATACCTTTGCCCCGCCTCTGTAGCCGGAACGAATCGGCGGCGATGCGCCGGATGTAGCCCTTGCCACTGATAGCCACGAATATTTCCTGGTCGGGGATCAGATCCTCCTCGCTGAAGTCTGAGGCCTCTTCGGTGACGATTTTCGTGCGCCGCTCATCGCCGTACTTGGCTTTAAGCTCGCTCAGCTCGTCTTTGACGAGAAACAGTATCTTGCCAGGATGCGCTAGAAGGTCCTGCAGGTGGGCGATAAGCCGCAAGGTTTCGGCTAGCTCGTCCAGGATCTTCTTGCGCTCCAAAGCGGCTAGCCTTCGCAACTGCATGTCGAGGATGGCCTGCGCCTGCACCTCGGTAAGCTTGAAGTTCTTCATAAGGGCCGCGCGCGCCGCTTCGGCATCGCGCGACTTGCGGATGGTGGCGATTACCTCGTCCAGGTGGTCCAGCGCGATCTTGAGACCTTCGAGGATGTGGGCGCGGTGCCTGGCCTTATCGAGGTCGTGCTCGGTCCGCCCGGTGATGACCTCGCGCCGGAAGTTGAGGTACTGCAACAGCATCATCTTGAGCGTAAGCACGCGAGGTTGCCCGTCGACCAATGCCAGGAGATTGATGGAGAAGGTGCTTTGCATCGCGGTGTATTTGAACAACTGGTTAAGTATCTGTTTGGGCTGAGCCTCGCGCTTGAGCTCGACGACGATCCGCATACCCTGGCGATCGGATTCGTCGCGTAGCTCAGAGATGCCCTCTACACGGCGGTCACGCACCAGCTCGGCCATCTTCTCTATCAGGCTAGCCTTGTTTACCTGGAATGGCAACTGCGTGACGACGATCTGAGATCGATTGCCCCGCATGTCTTCGACATGGGCCTTGGCCCTGATGGTAACCCGACCGTGCCCGGTGGTGTAAGCGCTTTTGATGCCATCTTCCCCCAGGATAATCCCGGCGGTGGGGAAATCCGGGCCCTTGATCATCCCCATCAGGTCGTCAGGCGGGATGTCTACCATCTCGTCGACAATATTCAGCAGCGCCTGGGCACGATGCTCGTCCGCGGGCCGCTTGGCCAACTTGGCAGCCTCGGCGCTCACTCGAGTGCGCATATCGACCTTCAGTTTGCCCAGGCTGGCGGCCAGCACGTCTGCTTCCACAGGCACGTTGAGCACACGCGCCCACATCACCTCGAAGGGCACTCCGGCGTCGAGGCAACGGCCGAAGTGATCTACCACGTAGATGGTGGCGTCGACGACCTCGTTCAGGTTATGGGGCGGGATATTCGTCGCCATACCCACGGCGATGCCTGACGAGCCATTGATCAGAAGATTCGGGAGCTTGGCAGGCATCACGGTTGGTTCTTTCAGGCTTCCATCGAAATTGGGGACAAAGACGACGGTGTTCTTGTCGATGTCGGCCAGCAGCTCCTCGGCAATCGCGGCCATTCTGGCCTCGGTGTAGCGCATTGCGGCGGGAGGGTCACCGTCGACTGAGCCGAAGTTGCCCTGGCCGTCGATGAGGGGGTAGCGCATCGAGAAGTCCTGGGCGAGGCGCACCATCGTCTCGTAAACGGGCGCATCGCCGTGCGGATGGTACTTGCCGAGGACTTCGCCGACGATTCTGGCGCTCTTCTTGTATGCCGCCGTATGCCGTAGGCTCAGCTCGTCCATAGCGTAAAGAATGCGCCGCTGGACGGGCTTGAGGCCGTCGCGCACATCGGGCAGTGCACGCGCCGTAATGACGCTCATGGCGTAGTCCAGGTACGCTCCCCGCATCTCGTCTTCGATATTTACCAGTCTTACCGTTCCAATCTCCATTACAACCCCGCTCCCAACCTCAGGCGCTGGCGGGGGCCGATGCCGGTCAGATCAATCCGTGTCGCCCTGCAAGGTGTAATTGATCGCTCCCGGCCCTCCGGGCCCACGCAACCAGGCAACATTATAGCATTCCAGAGTACTTGATGCAAAACAAATGTTCTAAGAGATCGTCTCAAAAGCGGGGTTTGGCTCAAAGCGAGCCGCCTGTCCCAGGGCGAGGTTTCCTCGCCGCCCCTACGACTTGAGATAATCTCTAAAACAATGCGGCTTCAACTTCTCGGCAGATGATGTGGTGTGCTTCTTCGCGAGTGAGAGTGGCGTCGATGACTCGCCAGCGGCTGGGCTCGGCTGCTGCGAGCGCTAGATATCCCTGGCGCACGCGCCCGTGGAAGGCGATGTCTTCGCTTTCGAACCTGTCCCGACCCGCGGATATGTCGTTGCAGTTTCGTAGGAGACCGATCTCCACGGGTATGTCCAGCAAAATGGTCAAGTCGGGGACAAGGCCGCCGGTGGCGAAGGCGTTCGTGGCCAGGACATCGCGAATTGGCAGGCCGCGGCCGTAGCCCTGGTAGGCTGTAGTGGAATCGGCGAAGCGGTCGCAAACGACGTGACCCCTGACCAGGTGAGCACGTATCACGTCCTCGACCAGTTGTGCGCGCGCAGCGGCGAAGATGAGGGTCTCGGCGCGAGGCGACACCGCAATGTTTTCGCCAAACATAACGACCTGGCGAAGGTTCTCCCCCAGCCTTGTTCCGCCAGGCTCGCGCGTCAGAATGACGTCGTGACCTTTGCCCTGCAGAAACTGAAACAAGAGTTGGGCCTGCGTGCTCTTGCCACTTCCCTCAGGCCCTTCGAATGTTATAAACATCGGCCTCTGCTGTCACTATTCCTTGTAGATCCTTACCCGTCGATGTGGCTCTTTGCCCTCGCTGCGCGAGGTCAGCTTGTACCGTTCGGCCATCTGGTGTTGCAGGCGGCGAACGTAGGAGTTCTGGGGAGAAAGCTCGATGGGCTCTGACCTCTCGAGCACCCGGGTGATAGCCTCCTCGGTCTCCTTGAGCGCCACCGTGAGCGGGTCTTCCTGCACGTCAAGATCGTACATGCTGGCGAGGACCTGCTCCATTTGCAGGATATTGTTGCTCTTGAGAACGTATACGGGCACGCCAAGGCTTTCCGCGTCACGCACGGCAGCGGGCTTCTTCCGATAATAGTTTTTCAAGGTCATCACGGCATCGGCGTTGTGGAGGTCCTTGGTGATCGCGGCCGGCAGGTGCAGCTCGCGTATTGCCTGCTCGAGCCGTGTTGCGGTGATGCCATACGGGTAAACTCGGACCACCCTGGTAGGAGCCGAAAGCCGTCGGGGCGTGGCCGCCGGCGTCTCGAGGCCGAAGGCTTTGGCCTGTTCCGTCCTGATTGAGCCATCGTCCTGAATTGACCGCAATTGAGCAGGCACGGGCTCGCCACGCAGAATCGAGTCGACGACGGCAGCCACGTTTTCGTGCACCGCGACGGTTTCCCAGCTTTGAATCTCGACGATGACGTCGAACGTGGGCGGCGCCTTGCGCTCGAGAATGGACTTCTGCGTTCCCCGGCGGCGTGCTTCTTCGTCGCCAAGGGTCACGCTCTGGATGCCCCCCACGAGATCGGCCAGGGTGGGATTTAGCATCAGGTTTTCGAGCGTGTTGCCGTGGGCCGTGCCTACCAACTGCACGCCGCGCTCGGCGATGGTGCGGGCAGCCGCGGCCTCCAGCTCGGTGCCGATCTCGTCGATGATGATCACTTCGGGCATGTGGTTCTCCACGGCCTCGATCATCACGGCGTGTTGCAGAGATGGCGTCGGAACCTGCATGCGTCGCGCGTGGCCAATAGCCGGATGCGGAATGTCGCCATCACCCGCTATTTCGTTGGAGGTGTCGACGATGATCACTCGCTTCTGGAAATCGTCGGCGAGGACTCTGGCGACTTCGCGTAGCATCGTGGTTTTGCCGACGCCTGGCCGGCCGAGGAGGAGGATGCTCTTCCCAGACTCGACAATGTCGTGAATGATGCCGATGGTGCCGAAAACGGCGCGCCCAACGCGGCAGGTCAAGCCGACGATCCTGCCACGGCGATTTCGAATGGCTGAAATGCGGTGTAAAGTCCGCTCGATGCCGGCACGGTTATCGTCGCCGAACTCGCCGATGCGGGAGACAACGTACTCGACGTCCTGCTCGCTGACCTCTCGTTGGCTAAGAATGAGCTCTCGGCCAGGAAAGCGTGCTTCGGGGACACGACCCAAGTCCATAACCACTTCCAGGAGGTTACTGCTGTCCTCGAGCGAGGTGAGCGGCTGAACGATGTGGGGCGGCAGCGCATCCAGCAGCGCTTGCAGGTCATCGGTGATCACTTTTTGAAAGTTCGCCTTGTTTTCTTGCATTATCCTTACCTCGCGCGCGGCCAATCGAGCCAGGCTCCCCCAACCCGCGCGCAATAGTTCAACGGGACAGGTGCGCCCGCATCGGCACCAGCCTTGGCTCCTGCACACGAACGGCCAGCACTCGCGCGAGCAACGCCTGCTCGGCGATCAGCTCGAAGCCTTCGCCTTGCAGGACGGGCTCCAGGAAGGTCTGGTACTCTCGCACCGTGCAATATGCCGGCTTGCCAGAAGCCAATTGGCTCAACCCATAGCGTATGATGCCCGGTACCTCTGCCTGCTCCTCGGGTCGAAGGAGTGACCATATGGTGTTGAACCTGGGCTTCACTTGCAGCCAGGCCGACAACGCCAGATCTTTTTCGAGCACGAAGTCCCGTCGCGCCCGCGGCAGGTCCATCCGCCAGTTCATTGGCGGCCTCATGCCCCATCCCTCTGTCCAGCGCCATTCCTGTAGGGTCATTCCCTCAACCTGGCGAACAACCACCGGCACTACCGAGCAGTACAGTTGGAACAGGGCGTGATGATCGGCGCGCCTTCTGGGGCGCAAAGCAGGCGCAGCAGAGCGGACCCGCGTAGCCAAGCTGCCCAGTTGGTATACCCGCTCGACGGCGTACTGGAAGAAGCCCGTGGACCGGGCAGCTTCCACAGCCGAGCTGCCCGCCATAACGCGCAGGAAGATCTTCTGCACGCCTTCCTCGCTGGCAGCGGTCGTGAGATGGCGGAGGAGGGCGCGGTAAATCGTACCGCTTTCGTGGGAAAGGCAGATCAACTGGTCTATGTCCCATATGTCAGAGCCGAATCTGGAACGCGCTCCCACCAGTCCGTCGATGCGACCATCCTGAATCTGGAGCCAACTTTCGCAGCGGGGATCGATGGATAGCGACCTCGTGATGAAGCCCTTCAGACTGGAGTTGGTGGGCGTGTCGTTGGGTCGCAACAAAGCCTCGTTCGGCCCCGCACGACCACGGAAGCTGAGGTAAGCCACAAGGTCTGTTGGCCGCAACGTTCGAATCATCGACCTCTCCCTCGCATCCGTACAAAAAGCTTACCTACCGGTTGGCACCTGGCGCATACTTATTATTTCCGAAAAGTACTGATGGAAGCGCAAATCGGCGCCCAGCTCCGGATGGAAGGCGCAGGCCAGCAGATTACCCTGTCTTGCGGCCACGACCTTCCCATCGCCCAAAGTCGCGACGATGGACGCCTGTTCGCCCACACGCTCGATGTAGGGAGCCCGAATGAAGATGGCTCTGAAAGGCCTTTCTCCCAGCACAGGCACGCGCAAATCGGTCTCGAAGCTATCGACCTGACGGCCAAAGCCATTGCGGCGGACGACTATGTCCATCGCGCCGATGAGCGGCTGATCGAAATCCTGGCTCGTCGCTCTAGCCAGCAGAATCATCCCGGCGCACGTACCCAAAACGGGCACCCCCTCGGCAATCACTCCCAGGAGCTTGTCCAGAAGATTGAACGACACCAGCAGCTTGCCGATCGTAGTGCTCTCGCCGCCTGGGATAACCAGGCCGTCGATACCATCAAGTTGTTCGGGAAGCTTAACTTGCCTTGCCTCGATGCCGAGCGCTTGCAGCATCTTCACGTGTTCGACAACAGCTCCTTGCAGAGCAAGCACACCGACTTTCGTCATAACGCTATCGGGCTACCAACCTCTCGTTGCCATAAGCTCTTGCTGAGGAATGGCGCCCATCTCTAGCCCCGGCATAGCCTTGCCAATCCCCTTAGAGACCTCGGCGATGATAGAAGGGTTGTCGTAATGAGTTGTGGCCTTGACAATCGCCCTGGCCATCAAGTCGGGACTGGCCGACTTGAATATGCCCGATCCGACGAAGACGCCGTCGGCCCCCAACTGCATCATCAGCGCAGCGTCCGCCGGAGTGGCAACGCCACCAGCGGCAAAATTCACCACCGGCAGCCTACCCAACCGGGCTACCTCCACCAGGAGCTCGTAGGGTGCACCGATATTCTTGGCCTCGGCCATAAGCTCTTCCCGCGGCATATTCTGGACGCGCCTGATAGCGTCCATAACCGCTCGCACATGCCTTACGGCTTCGACGATGTTACCCGAGCCGGCCTCGCCCTTGGTCCTGATCATGGCGGCACCTTCGCCGATGCGTCGCAATGCCTCTCCCAGGTCCCGAGCACCGCAGACGAAGGGCACCTTAAAGGCGTGCTTGTTAACGTGATGGGCCTCGTCAGCGGGCGTCAGAACCTCTGATTCGTCGACGTAGTCGATGCCCAGCGCCTCCAGGACTTGCGCCTCGACGAAATGGCCGATGCGGCATTTGGCCATCACCGGGATGCTCACCGCCTCCATGATCTCCTGGATAAGTCCGGGGTCGCTCATCCGCGCCACCCCTCCAGCGGCACGGATATCGGCGGGGACCCGTTCTAGCGCCATAACCGCCACGGCCCCGCCCGCCTCGGCGATGCGTGCGTGCTCGGCGGTCACCACATCCATAATTACGCCGCCTTTCAGCATCTCCGCCAGACCCTTTTTGACTGTCCAGGTTGCCTTCTCCATATCTCCCTCCTTGTCCGTCGCCGAAAGATCCCTCTAGAAGTCAATTTTACCATAGAGCAAAAGAGCTAAGCAATAAAGGCTGCTTGCTGGCGGGTGCTAGACAACAGCAGCCCACCAAAGAAGAGTTTGGCACATGCGGGTTATTGGCAAAGTCCCATCGATGGAATCCTGCACAAGTATTGGGGATTCACAAGCCTATGGCAGTGGGAAACTCTGGCCAACTGTAACTGAGCATAAATAGCTTAGAAGCTGCAGTAACGAACATCCAGGTACTCGCCGCTGACGGCATAGGGGGAGAGGCGGTCTTGAAGCCTGAGTTTGTATGCGCGCTCTTCGATCAGTTCCGCAAGGCCGGAATCAAGACGCTCAGTAGATTGCCTTCCTTACGTGCACCATTGCCGTAGTGTTGCAGGCGGTCCGAAGCCCCATAATCTCAAACGCAGCGTCGTGGAGAATTTACCAAGACGTTGAACTCCCTTGGTCGGCGAGCGACATTGCGGGCCATCCTCATGACTTCGTCTTCCAGCTCCGCCGGGGGCACGCTCTTGTTGATCATTTCCATTTCGGCGGCTTCCTTGCTGGTGATGTAGTCCCCCATAAGCAAGATTTCCTTTGTTTTCCTCATGCCAATCGTCCAGGGCCATGGGTGCCAGAGCATCCCCGCCCCCCCGAACGGGCGCCACAGAAACCCCGCGTCGTCGGCAGCAACGGCCAGATCACACGTCAATCCCAGGATCATGCCGCTCTCGATCGCGTGCCCGTGCATCTGCGAAATAGCTATGATCGGCAACTCCCAGATGTAGCGCAGCAATTGAGTAAGCGGACCCAGTAACTGAACGCCTATGTCGAAGCAGTCAAGACATTGACACTGCTTCGCGCCGGTGTTATGCTTGCCGCGCACGACGATCTGCGAGCCAGGGCTCGCATCCCTTCCTTGAACTCGTTGCACATCTAAACTGAAGCCAAGGTGAAAACAGCGTGATTCGCGAGGGCGTGTATGTAGATTCCACCTTGGTTTTGGTATAGGATCAGTCGTCACCCCAGTGGCGATGCCCTCCATTCCGACGGCTCCGTCCGTTCTCCCAGGGGGTAAGTATGGCACAGAGAACTGCAATCGGCCAGAGGGCGGCCATCGTCGAAGGCGCCGCAAAAGCCACCGGCCAGGCGAGATTTACGGACGACGTACGCCTGCCCGGCGAGCTGTGCGGCAAGATACTTCGCAGCCCTCACCCTCACGCCAGGTTGCTGAACGTCGACACCAGTCGGGCGGAAAGATTGCCCGGGGTCAGGGCCACGCTGGTCGGCAAGGAGACACCTGGCATCAGATACGGCGCGCGGCCGCTGCCGGGGCTCGAGCCCGACCAGCAGGGGTTGGCCACCTCCCACGTCCGCTACGTAGGCGACGAGGTAGCGGCGGTGGCGGCCATCGACGAGGATACGGCCGAGGAGGCGCTGCAACTGATCGAGGTCGACTACGAGCCGCTGACCGCGGTCTTCGATCCATTCGAGGCGATAAGACCCGAGGCTCCACAAATCCACGATCACTCTCCAGGTAACATCAGCGTGAAGCACCTCTGGAATTTCGGCGACGTGGAAAGGGGCTTCGCGGAGTCAGATTACATCCGCGAAGACAGGTTCACTACCTCTCCCGTCGGGCACTGCGCTCTCGAGCCCCACGCCTGCATGGCCAGCTTCGAGCCTTCCGGCAGGCTAGCGCTCTGGGCGGCGACGGCGGCCCCCTTCACCTGCCGGGCGCAATTGGCGATGACGCTGCAGATGCCCGAGAGCGACATCCGAATCATCAGCCCTTATGTGGGCGGCCACTTTGGCTCCAAGGTACACATGTATCCCCACTATTTCTGCGCCGCCTTGCTGTCGAAGAAGACGGGCAGGCCGGTGAAGATCACGCTCACCAGGGACGAGGTGTTTGGCACGACGCTGAAGCGGCACCCGATGACCATCTGGCTGAAGACCGGCGTGAAGAGGGACGGCACGCTGGTGGCCACGGATTGCCGGCTCATCGCCGATGGGGGCGCCTATCGTTCCAGCGGCGCTGTCGTGCTGCTGCTGGCGGGTACGTTCTTGATCGTGACCTATCGATTGCCCAATGTGAGGTACGAAGGGTATCGTGTGTACACCAACAAGAGCATCAGCGGGGCGATGCGCGGCTTTGGTGCCCCACAGATGCGCTTCGCCGCCGAGACGCAACTGGACTTCATCTGCCGGGAGCTTGGCCTTGACCCCGTGGAAGTGCGCGTGAAGAACGCCATTCATTCGGGAGACAGGTTGGCCAATAAGCTCGTGATTCACAGCAGTGGCATGACCGAATGCATCGAGGGGGTTGTCGAGGCCTCTAACTGGGAAGAGAAGCGGGGCAAGATGCCTTGCGGCACCGGGATCGGCATCGCGTGCAGCAGCTACAACAGCGGCGACGGGATGCCGATGCGGCCTCGCTCGGGTGCCTTGGTGAAGATCGACGAGGACGGCGGAGTTACGCTGCTGACCGGCGTCACCAACATCGGGCAGGGCTCAGACACCGCAATGGGGCAGATCGCCGCCGAGGAGCTGAGCATCTCCCTCGCGGACCTCCGCGTGGTCAGCGGCGATACCGATTTCGTGCCGGTGCACTCGGGAAGCTACTCCAGCCGTGGCACACTGTGGGGAGGCACGGCGGTAAAATACGCGGCCGCCGACGCCCGCCGCCAGTTGGTGCAGGTGGTGGCCGCGAGACTCGAGGTTAGCACTGGCGACCTGGAAGTCGGCGGATGCCGCGTGTGGGTGAAGGGAAGCCCGGAAAAGGGAATGTCTTTCGCCGAGGCGGCCGTCGCTAGCGCCGTGAACAGGGGCATGCCCATCCTCGGCCGAGGGGTTTACGGCGGCGAATCGGCCGTGTTCGACCCCGTCACCGGCGAGGGGAACCTCTCCCCGGCCTACAGCTTTGGGGCGCAGGTGGCCGAGGTAGACGTGGATCGGGAGACGGGCAAGGTCAAGCTGCTGAAGATGTACGTCGCCCACGACGCCGGGGTGGCCATCAACCCCTTGTCGATCGAGGGGCAACTGCACGGCTCGGTGCAGATGGGCCAGGGCCAGGCGCTGACCGAGGAGCTTGTCACGGACGGTGGCTGCATCCTGAATGCTTCGCTGGCGGACTATCACATGCCCACCTGTCTCGACGTTCCTGACACCGAGTCGATGGTGGTGGAGACGGAGGACCCTACGTTGCCGGTGGGGGCTAAGGAGGCCGGCGAAGGCACGCAGATATCCACCGTGCCGGCCATAGTCAATGCCATCAACGACGCGCTCGGCACGCGGATCGTCGACCTGCCCATCACTCCCGATAGGATATTGAGCGCCCTGGCAAAAAAAGCGGATAGAAATTGGCAACAGGAAACAGGGCTTTGAACCTACAGCGCCTGCTGAGGCCTGAGCATCGCTACGTGGTGCTCGGGCTCTGCTGTATGTGCTTCTCGCTCTACCACAGCACCCGGCAGGTGATTCTACCGGCCCTGCCGATTATCAAGGAGCAGATGAATCTGACCTACTCGGAAACGGGCTGGGTGGTGGCCGCCTACAACTTGGGTTACTCCGGCACGCTTTTCTTCGGAGGGTATTTCGCCGACCTCTTCAAGCGCAAACCGCTTATTCTTGGTGGTGTCGTCGCGCTGGCATTCACGCTTTTCTTGACGACGCTCTCCAGGAACTTCATAGAGCTTACCGGGTCGCGCATTCTGAGCGGTTTCGCCTTTGGGCTCTACTTCGCGCCGGCCATCGGGCTGATCACGGCGTACTTTAGCAAGGAGGAGCGAGGCGCGGCGGTGAGCTTTCACACGGGAGTCGGGGCTGGCTCGGGCAGGTTCATAGCGCCCCTGCTGTCGGGCGTCACGCTAGTAGCCTTCGGCTGGCAGTTCTTGTTCTACGTGTCGGCCGCGCTGGCGATAGTGGTGGCTTTCTTGTTCTGGAGAATTGTGCGCGAGCCGGCTTCGGGGCAGAAGGGCTCGCTGCTGCCGATAGGCACCGTGGTCAGGCAAGTGGTGCTAAATCGTTTCCTCATCATTCTTGGGATATGCAACGGGACGATAACCGCGGCCGTCACTGTGACGGCTGGATTTCTTCCCCTCTGGCTGGTGAACAACTTGGGCCTGGACGTTTCTTTTGGAGCATACTCAGTGGCGCTGCTTAACGGGGTCGGCATACCGATGGTGACGTTTTGGGGCTGGCTGTCGGACAGGGTGGGCAGGAAGCCGGTCATTATCGGCGTCGTCTTCATGAGCGCCACGACGCTGTTCTTCCTGAATCGTCTGACGACCCAGTTCGAAGTGGTTGTGGGAATCGTGGTGGCCGGGCTGTTCACCGGCTCGGCGTTCCCGATTATCATCACGTACGTGGTAGACGTGATGCCGACGGTGTATCGCAGCGCGTCCATTGGCACGGTCAATATGTTCACTACATTCACATCCTCGATGTTCGCAGTGTCTGCCGGCTACTTCTCCGATGCTTTCGGGATAGCCATGGTCTTTCCGTTTCTGGCCGCGATCTCGGTGGTGGGCGCGCTCATCGTGTTCGGCATTCGACCGGTCGAAAGCACTCCGGCGCGGGCGCCAGAGTAGTGGGTGTCAGGGGCACCTGGCCGCGTTCTTGCAGCAGTCAGAGTCAAGGACGATCGACTGCGGAGAGCGAGGAGGCTTGCTCCGATGAGAATACGTTATGCAATTCCGGCGCTAACCCTGGCGGTAGCGCTTATTGTTTTGTCCTGGGGAACCGACACTTTGGACGACGGTCAATTCGCCGTGCAGGGATCCCTCAACGGCCAGGCCGTCGAGAGCCCAAATGCCGACATTGTTGACGTGCCCATTGTGGACGTACCCGAGGCCGAACCCGCTGTTTCGGAGCCGAGCGCGGGCCCAGCCGATGAAACGCAGGCTGCTCAGGAACAGGCCGTGCCAATCGCCGTCGGAGGCGGCTCGATTCTGGCCGAGCGCCGACTTGTGACCTACTACGGC
Organism: Chloroflexota bacterium; assembly: GCA_016210495.1. Next base: position 34,247 of record JACQUC010000062.1, on the reverse strand, counting down.
CATCCCTTCGACGAGCGTATGGGCATCCTTGGCGAGCTGGATCAGGAGACGCTGGTGGCGCGGTTGCGGCGCGCGGCCGCCCTTTACGAGGCCGCCGGCAGTAGCAGGCCTGTGCAGCCGGCCATTCACTTCATCGCCACGGTCGCGCAGGAGCACGCGGGCAGCGACGGGATGTACCGGGCCCGCACGCCCGCGTCGGTGATCGAGGAGTACTCCCGTCTGGCGGCGGAGAACGGTATGCTGCTGATCCTCGACGTACAGGTCGGCCGCAGCACGGTGCAGGAAGAGGTCAGTGCCTTGCTGCCCTTCCTGGAGCAGCCACACGTACACCTGGCGCTTGACCCGGAGTTCGACATGTGGGCCGACCAGTTGCCGGGGATTCAGCTTGGGCACATGTCGGCGGCCGAGGTCAACTGGACCTCCAATCTGCTGGCCGACATCGTCGCTAGAAATCGGCTTCCCAACAAGGTGCTTATTCTACACCAGTACACCGCCAGCATGCTCCCGGACAAGCAACTCATCGAGACTCGGCCAGGCGTGGACCTCGTCGTAGTGATGGACGGCTTCGGCGGCAGGGGCATCAAGCTGCGGCACTACGAGTGGTACGTGCACGACGAGCTGATACAGTACGGGGGGATCAAGATGTTCTTCCGGCAGGACGTCGACCTATTGGAGCCGGCGGACGTACTGGCGCTCGATCCCAGTCCCGACGTAATGGTGTACCAGTGAGCTATTGCTTGATTAGCTCCAGCTCGATGTCTATTTTGACCTGATCCCCGACGAGCACGCCGCCAGTTTCGAGGGCCTGGTTCCAGTGCAGCCCCCAGTCCTTGCGATTCAGTTTGGTAGTGGCGCTGAAGCCTGCGCTGACCGTGCCCCAGGGGCTCTTGGCCTGCCCGGCGTACTCGACGTCCAGGACGACTTCGCGTATGACGTCACGAACGGTCAGGTCTCCGATGATGCGCCCGTGTGAGTCGTCGATCTGCTCGACGCGCCTACTCTTGAAGACCAGGTGCGGGAACGCCTCAGCGTCCAGAAAGTCCGGCGATTTCAGGTGCCCGTCGCGCTGCGGCTCCTTGGTGTTGATGCTGGCCGCGTCGATTTGTATCTCCACGCTCGAGTCGACAGGGTTTTCCTCATTCACGTCGACGGTGCCGGAGAAGCTTTCGAAGCGACCGCGCACGTTGGAGATCATCATATGCCGCACGGTGAACTGAATCTGGGAGTGGGCCGGGTCGATTTGCCAAGCCATAATAATCCTCCTTCTTTTGCCCGATGGCAAGAGTATTTTCTTCGACTGTATTTTAGCTGGCCATCGTTACAGGGGCGTGAGCAATAGCGTAATCAGATGAGTAAACTATTCGAGAGGATGCTGCGCTTCCAGGCGAGCCACTTCCTCGAGCAGGCGACGCCGTCCGCCCGTTTCGGCGATGCTCCGTGCCTCGGCGAGACGGGCGCGGGCTTCGCGGGGCGGGAGAAGGGGGACGAGCCAAAGCCGAATCTGCGCCGACAACTGCCTGGTACCTAGAGCATCAGCCTGGGCGAGGGCGGTCGAAAGACGGTAGATGGCCAGGGGGGTCTCGCCGCGTCTGGCCGCCAGCAGCCCAAGGTTGGCTGTGAGGCCCGCGATTCGCTCGGGGATGGAGAGCCGCTCGGCGATGGCCAGGCCTTCGGCTAGATGCCTTTCGGCGGTCTCCAAGTCTCCGTTCGCAAGGGCGATTTCGCCTAGCGTGGACAGGAGGTAAGGCTCCAGGCCGATCTGTCCTCTTTCCCGTGCCAGCGCAAGGCCGCCCGCGGCGTACTCCAGAGCGGTCGGCTCGTTCAGCAAGTGCAGATGATAGGCCAGGTTGTTGTGGGCAAGGACGAGGTACGGCGAGGCAGCGTCCCGGTCCTCTGAGCGGCGCGCGGTGTCGAGAGCCTGGTGGTAGAGACCAATAGCTCGCGACAGATCGCCCTGCTGGGCGGCGATACCACCCAGCTCAAACCTGATCTTGGCCAGGCTGGACAAGTCAATGGGAGCTTTCTCATTGCAGAGCTCCTGGGCGGCTTTCAAGTGCCTGTTGGCCTCAATCAGGTCAGCTCCCTCCAAGGACAGCGCCGTGCCCCACAGGAACTCAGCCGTTATGGCGCTCGCGGCATGCCCCGTATCGCGGACACGCTGGGCCAGCGCCGTGGCTTCCGCGAAACGAGCCTGTGGTAGGAAGGAGCGCACGAGAGACAATCTGACCGCGTCCGTGCTGGCAGCCTCGCCCGATGACTCGGCCAGCGAGACCGCTTCGCGAAACGCTTCGGACGCCTGGGCGTAGTGGCCCGTTTGAAAACGAGCCTCTCCCAAGGCTATCAGGATCGGTAGACCCTGAGAACGGTCTGAGCCGGCGAGGGCTTGCTCGTAGTAGGCGATGGCTTCGGACCACGCCGCCAGGCGACTTGCACCCTGACCCGCAAGAAAGGCGTACTGCGAGGCACGCTCAGGGGCGTTGCCTTCCGCGAAGTGCCAGGCCAGGAGGCCAGCCACGGATTCGAGGCGGCTGTGATAGATGGTTTCCAGAGCCTCGGCGACTCGGCGGTGCAGGAGACGATGGCGCGCCTCGCTCACTTCGCGATAGGCGACCTCCAGGGTCAGGGAGTGGTCGAAAGTATACCGCAATCCGTCGAGTGGATGAACCAGGCCGGCGCAAGTCAGCTCCTCCAGCGCGTCCAGGGCGGCTCCTTCGGATAGCGCGGCCACGCGCGACACCAACTCGAATTCAAAATCGCGCCCCACTGCCACCGCGGCGTCGAGGACACGCCTGGCGCCATCGCTCAGGCGCGTCAGGCGCGATTGGATGAGGCTGTATACCGTTTGAGGGACAACCGGGGACGTCGAGAGCGCGTTGAGATTCAATACGCCGTTGGCCAGGAGCAGGCCATTTTCACGCGCGTGACGAACAACTTCGGCCAACATGAAAGGGTTGCCCTCGGAGGTGCGTATCAGCCAATCGGCTAGTGGGAAGGAGTAGGTTGGACTAAGATGGCTGGCGATAGCCCCCACGTCGTCGCGCTCGAGGCGGGACAGGCCCAAACGGGTCACGAGGCCCTCACGGGTGAGCGTCTGCAAAAGCGTAGCCAGAGGTGAGCGTGGTGTGAAAGGTCGGGCTGCCGCGAGTAAGAGAATTGGAGCCTCCGATGTCTGCCGGATCAGGTAGCCCAACACGCCGAGTGTGGACAGGTCGGCCCAGTGCAAATCGTCGAGAAAGAGGATCACCGGGCGCTGGCGAGCCAGGGCGAGCAGGAACTGGTGGATGCCTTCCCACAGTCGCGACTCATCGGCAACCTGTGCACTGCGCTTAGGCGCAGGAAACGCGAGGGACAAGTCCGGGAGCAGGCGGGTAATCTCCGCGCGCCAGACCAGAGAAAGGCCGGCGCGGAGCCCGGCATCCAGAGCTGGCCAGTCAGGGCTACCACGGACGGTGCGCAGCGCCTCGATAACAGGTTGATAGGGCAGAGCGTGCTCGAGCTCGTGCGCTACCCCCACCAGCCGAACGGCTTTCGATTTGCGGACGAATTCCTCGGCCAAGCGGCTCTTGCCGATGCCGGGTTCGCCTTCGATGAGGGCGAGTCCAGGCGAGCCGTCCGACGCCCACGCTTCCAGGCGTCGTAAGTGAGCGTCGCGGCCACGAAAGGGCAACGGCTCCCCGGCGTTCGACCCGACGCGCGGCAAAGGATGCTTGGATCGCGGATCGGGCTGGGTCGCCTGAGCCAGGGCGTTCGAGTCGGGAAGGGCGTCGTTGATGATGGCATCGTATAGCGACCGAGTTTCCGCCATGGGCGGCACGCCCATTTCTTTGTTGAGGAGCTTACGCAGGTTCTCATAGCGTCGGATCGCCCCGGCCCGATCACCGGCCAGGTAAAGAAGACGCATACACGCGCGCTGGAGGTCCTCCTGGAATGGATTGAAACCGAGGGCACGGTTGAGCGCCGCGAGCGCTTTGCCAAAGTCGTTGTGCTTCTCGTGAAGCTGGGCCAGAGCCGCCAGCCCGCGCACGGCCAGCCGGCGATAGCGCTCGCGCTCGACAGTGACCCACTCTTCGAACTCCGAGGACTCGGCGAGGCTAACACCTTCGAGGAAATCGCCGCGATACAGATCGAAGGTTGTGGTCAGGAGATCAAGGTCAGGGACGGGAGGCGAAAGCCGACGCTCGAAAAGGTGAACATCCACTTCGACGCTGGGAGCGAGGGCAAGCGTTTCCCTATCTACCGAGAGCGAGTCGCCCAGCGTTTTGCGTAGCCCATAGATAGCGACACGAAGCGCCTGTTGGGCGGCCGACCGGTCCAGGTCCGGCCAAAACGTGGCCAAGAGGTGCTCGCGGGTCAGTGGCCTGGTATGGCCAGATAGGTAATAGACGAGAGCACGGCTCTTGCGGCGCAGCAGATCGACGGCTCGTCCGTCGAGCAACAAGTGCGGTGGACCGAGAAGCTGAACTTGGAGCATAGCCAAATTATAGCAAGAAGTAGTGCTTTCTCACCAGGCGCGTTGATTCCGCTCAAGCCTTGTGTTATAGTGCGCTCGCCAGGTACCGTGACGGGAGGCGTGCAATGATTGAGAAGATCGAGACTGACGTACTGGTAGTGGGATCGGGAGCCGCCGGGCTGTGTGCGGCTATTGCGGCCAGGCAAGGGAACGCGGAAACCCTGGTAGCATCGATAACTTCACCGGGGGCCGGGTGCTCCACGGCGGTGGCCGGCGGGATCATGAACGCGGCCGTCGGCCCGGACGACTCTCCGGAGCTTCACCTGGAAGACAGTCTGCGCTCCGGGCTGCTTCTAAACGACCACCCGTTGATCACGGCGGTCGTCGACCGCATTGCCGGTTGGCTTCCCACGCTGGAGGAGTACGGCGTGGTCTTCGCCAAAGAGGATGGCCGCTATCGCGTGGCCCGGTCGCCCGGCCACATACAGGCACGAACGACGCAGTTTGAGCCGAAGGTGGGCGTGACCCTGTCGAGGCCGCTGGCCGCGACCGCTCAGCGGCTGGGCGCGAGGACGCTGCCGAATTTCAACCTCGTCAAGATACTCGTCCAGGGTGGCCGCGCGGAGGGGGCGATCGGGTACGTCTGGCAGGACGACCGGATCGTTCACGTCGCCGCAAAGGTAGTGGTGCTGGCCACGGGAGGCGCCGCCCACCTATACAGCTTTACGCGCATACCACCTGGCGTGCCAGGGGATGGATATGGTATCGCGCTCGACGCCGGCCTGCCGCTGCAAGACATGGAGTTCGTGCAGTTCTATCCCACGGTTTTGGCCGAGCCCGGCGCCGCGAGAATGTTGATCGGCTACGAGTATCTTCTGCGCGGGGGCGCCATCTTCAAGAACGCCGTGGGCGAAGACATCGTGGCCAAGTACAGGCTGCCCGAGCCGGAGATGATTACGCGCGACCAGCTTTCCATCGCCATTGCGCGTGAGGTCCACGAAGGAAGAGGCGTTGACGGGGCCATATTCCTGGATGCTAGCGGTTGCCAGGTGGACGTAGGCAGTCCGCTGTATAGCTCGGGCCCCTTCATGAGGATGGTGAGAGAGCGCCGAGCGCACGGCGAGGACCTCTTCGCTCGACCGATTCGGGTCGCCCCGGCGAACCACTACTATATGGGAGGCGTACAGGCGGGGCCAGACGGCGAGACGACTGTGGAATGCTTGCTGGCCTGCGGCGAGGTGGTCGGCGGCACGCACGGCGCGAATCGACTTCAGGGCAACTCGCTGGCAGAGACCGTGGTGAGCGGCTTTGCGACCGGGGCCAATGCGGCTTCTCGCTCGGCACGCACGCCGGCGTTGCACGCCCGGGGGGCCGTTGAAGAAGCACGGGAGCTTCGTGCTGCATTGGCCAGAAACTCGGGCACGCCGGTGCGAGATATTGTGAAATCGTTGCAGGCGACGATGACGGCGAAGGCGGGGATCGTGCGCGACGGCGCCGGACTGCGGGAGGCCAGGACTGTCATCGACACGCTACGTCGGGAGCTTCCACGGGCGGTCGCTATGGCGCCCGCCGAGCGAGCGCAGTTGTGCACGCTGGGACGGCTATTGGACACGGCGGACTGCGTGGCGGCGTGCGCGCTGGCGCGCAAAGAGAGCCGTGGCGCCCACTTCCGACTGGATTGCCTAGATCGAGACGACAGCCACTGGGTGAAGCACGTCACCTGCGCCAAAAGCGGTGGGGGGATCGTGGTGGCGGAATGCCCCGTGAGGGTTTGAGCACACTTGGCTAAGGTGGTTTCAGTCATCGCCAACGCGATTTACAATGCCATCGGCGTCAGGATCAAGGATATGCCGATCACGCCGGAGAAGATCTTGAGGGCATTGGAGCAGGGGAGATAACGATCTTACGGTTAGCTACCCATTTGCCCCGGCGTATGCTAAAATGTCCACACATCGCATCTTAAAGAATGTGAAGAAGGAGCAGGTGGCTTATGGACGCAAGGACACATCTCGCTTTTCCTCGCCGGAAGATTGGAGCGGTGCTCGTCCCCGCGCTGATCGCTCTTATGGCTCTATTCCCGACCTGGGCGGAAGTGGGCATGCCAAGGGCCGTTGCCGCGGCAGCAACCGTCCCGATGAGCCACTTCGAGAGCAGAGATAACGGCTTCGGCTTCGACTATCCCGCGGACTGGAGATCAGTCAATCCATCGAGCTTTGCCGCGACCGCGGGGAGCAGCGCCCTGGAGGATATTTTGCTGCAAACTCCAGACGACGCCAGGGTCCTCGTTTCCGTGTACCAGTTGAATACCAGGATCGGCGACGATGAGCTGCCCCTGGTCAAGGACCAACTCGACAACGTGATGTCGGCTGTCGCTGGCCAGCTTGGCGGAAGCATAACCTACGCACAAGACTTCCGGATCGGTCCTCATCGCGGATTTGAATACTGGGTACAATTTGAGCGCGATGGGCAGGCAATGGAAAGCCGCCAGAGAAACCTCTTCGTCGACGACAGGCAGTACGTGGTAGCCCTGGAGACCGACGCGGCTGGACAGACTCGCTATGCGGGAGCCGTGGAGCAGTTGGTGGCCTCATTCGAGGCGCCGATGCTCGGGCCGAAGGGTGAGCGCGTGGTACGTGCCGAAGCGGCGCAGGGCCATACAAGTGATTACGCGCCGCAGCAGGCGGGGCCGTACTTCCCTGTGGGCACGCGTGTCTTCGAGGTGGTGTTCGCGCTCGACACGCGAAGTGCCGGAGACACGCTGGTGGGCAGGTGGATCGCCGACCGTGTCGAGGGGGTAACGCCCGGATACATCATCGACGAGAACTCGGTTGACACCGAGGCAGGCAGATTCAAAGGCTATTTCTCGCTCACAGCCACGGTTGATTTTCCGGCGGGCGACTATGCGCTGGAGATACTCCTGGATGGCCAGCTTATGCGTCGGGTGAGCCTGCACGTCGTGGAGTAAGTTCACCTTCTTGACAAACAATCCAATGGGTGCGACAATAAGCCCCACCAGTGACCGGTGAAGGCTACAGTTCGGCCTGTGCCTGCCGCCCCGGCCGGTGCAACCCCGTGGTCTCTTCTTGGGCGGGCGGATCTCTAGCGTAGCATTCTAAACAAGGAGGAAATATTTATGCGCTTGCCGAAGTTCACCTATCTGAGTCCGAAGTCGGTCGGTGAGGCTCGCGCTATGCTCGGCGAGCACAAGGGTGAGGCCAGACTGCTTGCCGGTGGCACGGATATCATAGTCGCGATGAAGCAAAGGCGCAAGGTGCCCGAGTATCTTGTTAATCTGAAGGACCTTTCGGAACTAAGCTACGTCAGGTACAGCGACGCCGACGGTTTGGCGCTCGGCGCGTTGGTCACCCTGGACGATATTCAGGGCTCTGCCGTGGTGAGAGAGAAGTTCCCCGCGCTTTCGCAGGCCGCGGCCAAAGTGGCTGCGCCGCAGATCAGGAACTCCGGCACCATTGGCGGCAATCTGTGCCTGGATAGCCGCTGCTGGTACTACAACCAGTCCGAGTTCTGGCGCTCGGCGCGAGCGGCGTGTTTCAAAATGGGCGGCGATCAGTGCTACGTGGTCAAGGGTGGCAAGCAGTGCTACTCGCTGGTGTCCGCCGATACTGCTCCTGCTCTCATCGCCCTCGGCGCCAGTGCGAAAGTGGTCGGCCCCGCCAGCGAGAGAACGGTGGCCGTAGAGAAGTTCTTTACGGGCGAAGGGCGGACGCTCAACGTGCTCGATGCCGACGAGATCGTGACCGAGATCGCGGTGCCCAATCAGCCGGCCGGGAGCGGCGAGGTCTACTTGAAGTTCTCCTATCGCGAGGCCATCGACTTTCCGCTTGTTGGCGTGGCCGCGATGGTTTCGCTGAATGGCAATGGCAAGTGCCAGGACGTCAGGATCGCGGTTGGAGCCGCTTCCCCCGCGCCGATCAGGACCGTCAAGGCCGAGGAAGCGCTGCGCGGCAAAGAAATCGACGAAGACGTGCTGGCCGAGGCCGCCCAGGCGGCGACAAAAGAGGTCTCGCCCATCGTTCACATCTACGCTCCGGTGGCCTACAAGAGGAAGCTGGTGGGCGTTCTGGTGCAAAGAGCGGTCCGGCAGGCCTTGCAGGCCGCCAGGTCGGCGTGAGGTTTGTAAGGAGGTTATGATTCTGTGAAGCAGTTAATAGAGCTCAAAGTCAACGGCGAGGACTACGAGGTAGCCATCGAGTCCCACCGCACCCTGCTGGAAGTGCTCAGAGAGAGCCTGGGCCTGACGGGTAGCAAGAGGGGCTGCGACGAGGGCACCTGCGGCGCCTGCACTGTGCTAATTGACGGCAAGCCCGTCCTTTCCTGCCTGACCCTGGCCCTGGATGCCGTGGGCAAAGATATCCAGACGATCGAGGGTGTAGCGGTCGGCGGCAAGCTGCACCCCGTCCAGGATGCTTTCATTCAGCGTGGAGCCATTCAATGCGGCTTCTGCACCCCCGGCATGATCCTCACTGCCAAGGCTTTCTTGGAGAAGAATCCCAAGCCAACCGACTACGAGATCAAGCACGCGATCTCTGGCAACCTCTGCCGCTGTACTGGATATGTGAAGATCGTCGAGGCCATCAGGGCGGCATCGCAGGACGGACAGGGGGCCCAGTAGCATAATGGAAGAGTACTCAGTCGTTGGCAAGGGATTGCCGCGCCTCGACGGCGCGGACAAGGCGACGGGCGCCGCGATGTACACCGTCGACGTTACCCTGCCGGGCATGCTCCACGCCAAGATTCTGCGCAGTCCACACCCTCACGCCAGGATTCGCGGCATCGATACGTCCGCTGCCGAGAGGCTGCGGGGCGTCAAGGCGGTCATCACGGGCAAGGATACTGCCAATATGCGCTACGCCTTCGTCGACACGCCGCGGTACCCAGCGGACCAGTATCCTCTCGCGCAGGACAAGGTGCGGTACATCGGCGACGAGGTGGCGGCAGTGGCGGCCGTCGACGAAGACACGGCCATCGAAGGCCTGAGCCTCATCAAAGTCGATTACGAGGTGTTGCCGGCGGTCTTCACATCGGAGGAGGCGCTGAAACCCGGCGCGCCGATAATCCACGACCGCGAGTACGGCGGCGGCTCTTCGGCCTGGGAGGACTGGGGCGCTAGCAGGACCTCCACGTCTAAGGCGAAGTTCGAGCTCAGCAATATTAGCGGTAGCACTTCGGTCAGCTACGGCGACATCGACAGGGCTTGGGCCGACGCGTATCTGGTGCGCGAGGACCGGTTCGAGACGAAGGCGACGGTCCACGCGGCCATGGAGCCTCACGGCGCGGTGGCGCACTTCGACAACAGCGGCAAGCTAAACGTCTACATCGGCAGTATGTCGATTTTCTACAAGCGCTTCATTCTATCCAAGATCTTTGGGCTGCCGACCAGCATGGTCAGGGTGCTCAAAACCTATGTCGGGGGCGCTTTCGGCGGCAAGGTGGATGTGTTCCCCTATGAGGTCGTGGCCGCGCTACTTTCGCAGCGGACGGGCCATCCAGTGAGGTGTGTGCTGTCGCGCGAGGAGGTCTTTACGACCACGCGCCAGCGGCACCCGACGATAATCGAGATCAAGACCGGGGTCGACAAAGACGGTGCTATCCTGGGGCAGCAATACAAGTTCGTCGTCGACAACGGCGCGTATCGCGGATCGGGCCCCGTCGTGGTTTTCCTGGGTTACTCGATGAACATTCCGGTTTACCGCATCCCCAGCCTGCGCTACGAGGCGTATTCGGTTTACACGAACAATCCTATTCGCGGCCCACAGCGGGGCCACGGGGCGCCGCAGATGCGCTTCGCGGTGGACTCGCAGTTGGAGATGATCGCCGAGGAGCTGGGCCTGGACCCGGTGGAGGTGATGCTCAGGAATGCCCGTGACCCGGGCGAGGTGATCCCATCCATCGGCGACACGCTACACAGTTGCGGCACCAAGGACTGCATCAGGGGCGCCGCGGAGGTTTCGGGCTGGAAAGAGAAGCGGACAAGTGGCTCGTCGGGTGACGGAACCAAGAAGAGGGGCATCGGGATGTCGGCGTGTGCGATGTTCAGCGGCGGCGCCTACTATCCTTTCGCCTCTGCCGCGGTGGTCAAGCTGGACGACGACGGGGCGGCGACGTTGTTCACCGGCGCCATCGAGTTCGGGCAGGGTTGCGACACAACTTTGGCCCAGGTGGCTGCCGAGGAATTGGGCGTTGGTCTGCACGATATCAGGGTCGTCAGCGGCGATACCGAGCTCTGTCCGATCGATATGGGCGGGTTCTTGAGTGGGGGCGCGTTTGTGTCCGGTAACGCCGTTAAGAAAGCGGCCGCCGAGGCCAAGAAGAAGCTCTTCGACGTCGCCGCCGACATGTTGGAGGCCAGCGCCGACGACCTTGAGGCGAAGGAAGGCCGTGTGTACGTCAAGGGCAGTCCCCAGAAATCTCTCGCCTTTGCCCAGGTCATCCATCAGAGCGTGGCCAAGACCAACGGCGATCCGATCATCGGCCGCGGCTTTCACCAGATCGTGCAGGGTATCGACAGGTACCCCAGCCTGGCCAAGGCCAAGGGACGCTGGACCGACGCCTACGGCTTCGCCGCCCACGCCGCGGAGGTCGAGGTGGATACGGAGACCGGCGAGGTCAAGCTCCTGAAGACGACTACGTTCCACGATTGTGGCTTCCCGCTGAATCGGCAGATTGTGGAGGGCCAGGTCGACGGCTGCGTATCCAACGGCCAAGGCCAGGCGCTGACCGAGGGCATCGACATCGAAGACGGGGCGATCTTCGATCCGTCGTTCCTCACGTACGGCATGCCTACTGCGCTGGAGACGCCCGAGGTCGTCGACGGCTTGGTCGAGACGCTTGACCCAGGCGGACCTTTCGGCGCCAAAGAAGTGGGCGAGGGCGCGCTGGCGGGCTTGCTGGGCGCCGTCGGCAACGCCGTCCACAACGCCACCGGCGTGCGCATCAAGTCACTTCCCATCACGCCCGACAAGGTCTTGCGGGCGCTGGAGGAACAGCGGAAGGTGGGGTAGGGCAAGCGGTCTGGCCCAAAGCTGGAGGAACATGTGACAAGACGGGCGCTCCGTGCTGGGGCGCCTTTATTGTTTGGTCTAAATCTGGTACACTTTTCACATCGCCGCTGGAGGAGATTCAACCGTGGCAAGGGGAAAGGCAGCACCTTCGATTGATGAGATAAGGAGGAAAGCCCTGCCTATTCTGAGAAAACATGGCGTGCTGCGGGCGTCCGTTTTCGGCTCGGTGGCCCGTGGCGAAGCAACCACGAACAGCGACATTGATCTGTTAGTGAGCCTTCCCGAAACCAAGAGCCTGCTTGACCTGGTTGGGCTGGAACTGGATCTGCAAGAGGCGCTTGGTCGAAAGGTGGACGTACTCACATACGCGGCGTTGCATCGGCGAATACGAGAACAAGTACTTAAAGAACAAGTCGCACTGATGTGAAAAACCAACGCGACGTCCGGCTGTACATCGACGATATTGTAGAGGGTATCGAGAAAATCCAAGAATATACCGCTGCCATTACGCGCGAACGGTTTCTCACAAATACCTTGGTCCACGATGCGGTTTTCCGTCGCCTGGAGATCATTGGTGAAGCGGTCAAGCATATCCCACCCGATTTTCGCGCGCTGTATCCTATCGTGCCCTGGAAAAAAGTTGCCGGTATGCGCGACAAGCTGATCCACGACTACTTAGGTGTCGACTTGGAATTAACCTGGAGAGTCGTCAAAGATGATCTACCTGTCCTGCTGGAACATATGCGGGCTATTCAGCGAGACCTCGGGGAGCTCTAATGGACACCATCTTATCGGGCCTTAATCCGCGCCAGCGGGAGGCAGTGGAAGCGGTTGCGGGTCCGCTGCTGATTCTCGCAGGACCGGGCTCGGGCAAAACGCGCGTGATCACGCATCGGATCGCCTACCTGATCAAGGTAGTCGGCGTGAAACCGCACAACATTATCGCCGTGACCTTCACGAACAAGGCCGCTCGCGAGATGAGGGCCCGCCTTGAGAAGCTGGTCCCGACAAGCGTCGAGCATCTGACGCTGGGAACTTTCCACGCGATCTGCGCGCGGCTCTTGCGGCGTGAGGGGCAGGCTATCGGTCTGGACAGCCACTATGTCATCTACGATGAAGATGATCAGGTCAGCGCCGTCCGGCGCGTGCTCAAGGAGCTGGAGCTGGACGAGAAGGCTAATCCTCCACGAGCCATAATTCACACTATTTCGGCGGCAAAGAGCGAGCTGCGCACACCGGTTTTGTACGCAGAATACGCGACCAGCTACCACGAAGAGGTTATTCTTCGCGTGTACCGGCGCTACCAGGAGGTGCTGGCGGAGCACAAGGCGCTGGATTTCGACGATCTGCTGATGACGACAGATCGGCTTTTCAGGGAGCGCCCCGACGTGCTGGAGAAGTACCAGGACCGCTACGTGCACGTGATGGTGGACGAGTTCCAGGATACCAACATCGCGCAGTACGTCATCTCCAAGAAGCTGGCAGGGAAGCACCGCAACGTGTGCGTCGTGGGCGACGAGGATCAATCGATCTATTCCTGGCGCCAAGCCGACATCCGCAACATCCTGAACTTCGAGTACGATTTCCCCGACGCCAGAGTGGTCTGCCTGGACCAGAACTACCGCTCTACAAAGACTATTTTGAACGCGGCGCGGCAGGTGATCTCGGCCAACTCCATGCGCAAAGATAAGCAGCTTTGGACGTCGAATCAGGATGGCGTGCCAATCACCATCTTCGAGGCCTACAACGAGGAGGAGGAGGCCACCTACGTCGTCAGCGAAATTGAGCGCCTCGTCAGCCGTGGGCTGCACGAGCCACGGGACTTCGCCGTGATGTATCGCGCCAACGCCCAGTCTCGTGTGCTAGAGAGGGCCTTCTACCGCCGGCAGATGCCGCACCGGCTGGTGGGTATGCGCTTCTACGAGCGCAAGGAAATCAAGGACGTGCTGGCCTACCTGCGCGTCATCCAGAACCCCTACGACGGCGTGAGCCTGGACCGAATCATCAACGTGCCGAACCGTGGACTGGGAGCCAAGACGCTGGCGGAGCTGGGCCGGTGGGCGCACCAGTTGGGGGTACCTGTCTGGGATGCGCTAAGGGTGCTGGCCGGCGATGAGCCGGCGGCTGAGGCCGCTGCGGCCGGCGTGATTACCAAGTCGCCCTTCAGCACTCGCGCCGAGCAGTTGCTGCTGAAAGCATTCGGGCTGTTCGAGGACTTGAGGCATGCCAGCAGCACGCTCAACGTGGCCGACCTCATCCGCCACGTCCTGGACGCCTCCGGCTACCAGGAAATGGTGCGGGATGGCACCGAGGAAGGAAATGATCGATGGGAGAACATCCTCGAGCTCATCGCCGTGGCCTCCGAGTACGCCGGCCTGGAGCCCAAGGTCAGCTTGACCGCGTTTTTGGAGGAGGCCGCCCTGGCCACCGACGTGGACGATTACAATGAAAGCGACAATGCCGTCACGCTCATCACGCTGCACACTGCCAAGGGTCTCGAGTTTCCGGTGGTCTTCATCGTCGGAATGGAGGATGGCATCTGTCCGCACATTCGCTCCTTCGACGACGCGGGACGAATGGAGGAAGAGCGGCGACTGTGCTACGTGGGGATGACCAGGGCCAAGGAGCGTCTGTTCCTGGTGTACGCTTTTCGACGCACGCTTTACGGCAATTCCACGGTAAATACGCCTTCGCGCTTTCTTGCCGATATTCCTCCCAACCTCGTCAGTGGTTGGCGCGACAAGACGACGAGCACTGCCAAGGCGCCACTTGGTAGATCGACGCCCGAGATCGAGCAAAAGGCCGTCCCCAAGGTGCCGGTCGAGCCGGTTTATCGTCCCGGCGACCGCGTAAGACACGCCAAGTTCGGCGAAGGCATCGTCATCAGCACCGTGGTGCTGGCCGACGACCAGGAGGTGTCCGTCGCGTTCCCCGAGATTGGCGTGAAGAAGCTTTCCCTCAAATTTGCGCCGCTGGAGAAAGTCTGATAGCGCAGCACCAGTTAGGCTCAGTTGAGTGTTTGCTTTTTCTCCAGGCGATACACCGACCCGGCAGGAATCACCTCAAACAGGTCTTGGATATCCTGCAAGTCATAGTAACGATACGTGTCGGCCAAGAAGAGATTGGGGGCATTGCGGTACCGAAGTAGTATGGGAGCCTGTTGGCCCGGCCCCGGTAGCTCCACCAGCTCGACATCGGGTCGGGCTTTCTCAACCACCTGCAAATACCTGATCACCGCCCAGACGCTGTAGTCGGCGATGAACACGCTGTTTGGCGGCAGAGTTCGCAGGACATCTTGCCCCAGGTCGCGCGCCCCGGTCTCCTGCTGCTTCCACGGCGACAGGACGTACACTAGGTTATCACGGCCGGGGAGTTGGCGGAAATCCGGCAGGTTTTGCAGAAAGGTGCGAGCAACCGAAGGCGCGGCGGCGTAAAGTAACACTGGGAAGGCCAGCGTGACCGCGATGAGCACCGCCTGGCGGCGGGCAGAACGCGCGCACCAATCGACGAGCACTACTCCCAGGCCTCCAGCGATGGCGAGGGAGAACACGACGTAGGCCTGCAGATAATAGTGCAGATTCCATACGTATGTACTGCCTGCGGCCGGATCGAGGGCCGCCAGCATGAAGGCCAGCGTGCCGAGCATGCCGAGAATGATCAACGTGGCCACAGCCCTGTCTCGCCGCCACAGGAAGAAGACGCCGACCATCCCAAAAAGCGTTGAAATCGGGAACTGGTAGACACCCAGCAGTCCCCCAAACCCAAGGCCCTTGAGCATTGCCTGCGGATTAGAAAGTGGATACGCCAGGCCTTTGAGAAAAGCCAGACCCGTCTCGCCTGCCGACGAGGCGCTCGCCCCGTGGAAAAGCAGATACAGGTAAGGCGCAAACCCCAGGCCGAACAACAGGCCGCTTAGAAGAAGTGGGGGCCATACCTTGCTGAATTGACACCGCTGCCAAAGCACGATCACGACAAACCCGCCAAACCCGGCCGCGACTGTAACCATCACCAGGTGGTTGAGAAAGCTGAGGCCGTAGAGAAACGCGAAAAGGTAAAGATACCGATCCTGCTGCTTGTCTCGCCAGCGAAGTAGAAGATACGAGCACAGCGCAAGAAGGAGGGCATTGAGCGAGTATACCTTGGGCATTACGGCGTACGTCCAGAAGGTGTGCGAGAGCCCTAGCGCACCAGCGCCCAGAAGCGCGGCCAGTCTCGACTTCGTAAGATAGCTGGCCGATAGGAAGACGACACCCAGCGCACCTGCCGCGAACACGGCCGCCGCGAAGTTGGCCCGCCACGCCACGTCCCGGAAGGGCAAGAAAGTAAACGGATGAGCCAGGATGACCCAAAGAGGGTGACCGAAGATGCCGCCCGGTACCTCGATTGTTCTCAGATAGGCGTAGGTCTGAAACGTGGCGAAATCACCTCCACCCCACAGCAATCCCGGCGCCAGCGTGAGCGCATAAAGGACGAGGGATCCGAAGAATACGAACGCGGCGACAAGGGGCAGGCCCCGGGATGAACTCGTGAGCGACGTGAACGTTTGCACAGTACCTCTAAGAACACGTCTTCTGTAGAGACGACCCGGCGGGTCGTCTCTACCTTAAAACAGGCGAAGCTGGGCCCTGTCCTGCTCGACGGCCGGGCGCAGTCCGACGATCTTGCCGAGGCTGTATGGATTGCGATCACTTTGCGCGCCAACGAAGGACAGAAGGTGCTGGAACTTGATGAATTGCCACGCGCCATCGGCAAGCGCCTGCTCCACCCACGGGAACGTGTGCAGCTTGGCCTGGATCAGATTCGCCCGCTCCTCGGGTACGACGAGAAATCTGTTCACATTTCCACCGCGGGCGGCGCGGACTCTCACGGCCTCGAAGAACACGGTCATCCACTCGACCTCAAAAACGTAGGTGCTCGGCCCGCGGTGGTACCAGACGACGTCGATCGACTCGGCCTGCGAGCTGCCCAGTATCGCGCCCGGCCCAAAACGGCGCTCGGCGGGCGTCAGCAGATCGCCGAGAACCCCGCCGTCGAAGGACTGCTTCTGCTGCTCGGCGCCGATCCACACCTTGAAGTCGAAATCGTGCCCAAGCTTGGCGAGCATAGCAACCATGCGGGCGTGTTCCAGCGTGCGCTTCTGCAACTGATCCTCGGGCCGCAGCGTCCAGCCCACCTGCTGGCTTTCGACGCCGTAGGAGTCCAGGCAAGCACGGACCCAAGCGCGTTGGGGAGCGAGGTGGCCGGGGAAGAGCTCTCGCACCACTCGGTGAAGAGAACATTCGAGAGTGGCGGGGCTGGTGTTGAGCACGTTGAAGACCGCCTGCTCCACCCGTTCGTGAACTGGCGTGACGGTAAACTGCTTTCTTGGCAACCACCACAGGGCCGGCTCCTCCGAACCGCTTTTCGGACTGAGCCGAATGAAGTCGTTGGCGAGGGCTTCGCGAATGGGCGCTTGAACGAGCTGGTGTGGCTCGCCCTCGTCTCCGCTTGTCTGTCCTGTAGGCTCTCGTAGGTTAGCCAGCATCCCTTCCCTTGCCAGATGCTCGCAGGCTAGCACGCCCAGCCAGTTGTAATGCATCGGCTCCCCACGCTCTGTCAAAGCGTCCCGCATGGCCTGGGAAGCGGTTCTCGCGAGAACCGTTGCGGTTGGGCCGGCCTCCTCGGCTCTTTCAGAGTGCAGGCCTCGGGACTGCGCGCCGGCGCCTTGCCGGCGGACGTTCACCTGTCGGCCGGACTTGGCAAAGTGCAGACAGTAATGGCCGGGAACGTCCACGAAAGGATTGGCCGCCAACGAACCTGTCCTGACTCGCTTCGGTGGCAATGCTTCAGAGTTAGTACCCTGCTCTAGCGGCTCATAAAGGATGCGCCTCAGAATGAGGCCGGCGGCAGCGCCGGCAAGTGCCAGCACGTTACAGAGCGCTTGCTCGTCGCTCGAAAAGCGCAGTACCATGCTGCCTTGCTCTCTGAGCACGCGGGAAAGGGCGCGGAGGCGCGGGATCGTGGCCCTATAATAGGTGGGCCAGTCTATGGTGCTGCCGAGCTTCTGGAATCTATCGAAGATAGCCGCTTGCTCCCGCCCGAAGAGCCAGCCTGTCCAGACGTAGGAGAGTGTGGCGTAGTCTGTCGAGCCGGGATGCGGTGGCTCGGCGACAATAAGGTCAACTGAGCTCTCAGGAATGTCGTCGGTAAGCTGGCGTGACGACTGGCGCAAGACGGCAAGGTTTGGCAGGGAGTGCGGCCGAGGCTCCGGCCCAGGCCGGACGATCTGCTCGGCATCGGAGGCCACTCGTGCCTGTACTCCTTCTCGCCGCCCCTGCTGGACCATGTCACAAACCTGCCGGTAGCTTTCTTCAAAGGCAAGCCACACGTTCCGCTCGATGAACCGCGCGGGCGGGCGCAGAGCATTCCCCACGATCCATGGCCGAGCCTGCCTGGGATTGACGGAAAGCTTGCTACACGAATCGAGGCACTCCAGCAACGCCAGTTTCAGAATGTCCTGGTATTGAATCTTGTCGAACCTGCTCTCGACGTGCATCAACAGCGTGGCGAGAGCGTAGAGATTGCGTGGAGTGTAAAGCTCCAGAGCCTGCTTGGCCAGCACCTGCAGTTGTCCAACCGCCGCGAGGCGATCCAGAACCTGCCAGTAGTGAAACCCTCTGGGCTCGATCGCCTGAAGAACCTGTAGATCGGCTTCATTGACGGCTTCGGAAAGCAGCCCGCCCGCGCCGTCGCCGGGGGCGCAGCTATCACAATTGTAGTATTTTCTCGTCGGCCGGTTGTCGTCCCGGTTCCAGATGAAGTAGCTAACCGTGGCACGCTGCGAACACCGGGGACACGTCGTAGCGTACAAGTCGCTGAGATGGGCGCGCAGCGAGCTTTGCAGCTTGTCACCCTCGCCGAGGCGCAGCAGCGCGTGGGTAAGCTGCTGCTGGGTCAGCTCTGCGAAGGCGGTGCGCGCGATGAACACGTTTATGGGATTGAAGGCGGAAAGGATGGCCTTGCGCTTCAACCTGAGCGCCTCGCGTGCCACGACGTCTGTCCGGCAAAAGGGGTCAAGGACGACGTCGCCTTCCCTGGTATAGGTTTCGACGTACGCGCGCACAAAGCCTGGGTCCAAAGAAGGCAGGTAGGCACTCAGAATGCCGGGGGGCTTTGGCCCGTACTCCGGAACAAAGAAGTCGATTTCGTCCATCCCCACCACCCCAAACATCTCGCTCAGGACAGGTCCGCGATCCCCGCGTCCAGTAGCTTCTGGTAGGTCTCTTCAAGGAGCTCCGGTATCAAGCGCGTCTCGGCCAGAACCGGCATAAAATTGGTATCCCCTAGCCAGCGCGGCACCACGTGCAGATGGACGTGCTCTTCGATGCCGGCGCCGGCAACCTTGCCGATGTTGATGCCCACGTTGAATCCCTCGGGTTTCATAGATTTCTGGAGGGCCAGGATGGACTTCTGGGCAAGCTCCATCATATCGGTCAGAACCGGGCTCTGCAACTGAACCAGACTCGCCACGTGCGCGTACGGTACGATCATCAGGTGGCCGTTGTTGTAAGGAAATGCGTTCAACATGATGAAGCAGGTGGATCCCCGATGCACGATGTAGCTCTCGCGGTCGTTACGTTCGCCAAGCTTGTCACAAAACAGGCACCCCGGCGGTTTCTTCGAAAGAATATACTTCATCCGCCAGGGCGTCCATATCCTCCTCATGCAGCTATCCTTTGGCCGCGGCGACATCGTATATGTCTAGAATCTGCCGGGCGCCTTGTTCCCAGAGGTAGTGCTTCAGGACTCTTTCCCGCAGCTCTCGTCCCCGCTGCTCGGCGCCCCGCTCGTCGATCAGCAGGTACTCAAGCGCCGTGGCAAGTCCTTCCACGCTGCCCAGCGGCGCGTAAACGCCAACATCGCCCAGAATCTCTTTGCTGACGGGCGTGTCGAAACTGACCGTGGGGAGGCCGACGGCCATATAGTTCAGTAGCTTGCCGTTGCCCTCGGTCTCGGAAATCTTGGCGGTGATCGCCGCATCGCCCAGTGACAGGTAGCTTGGCGCGGTCTCGTAGAAGATTCGGCCGGTGAAGGTTACGTGATTCTGGATGCCCAGAGCCGTGGCCAGGTCTCGGTAGCGGTCGGTGCCTGGATAGCCCATCAACAAGAAGTGTACGTTGGGTAGCCGGCCGACCAAACTCTGCGCGGCCCTCAGCAAGTAGCTGCTCCCCTGATACTCCGCCAGGAGCCCGAGGTATACCACGACTTTGCGATCCTCCGGAATACCCAGTCGCCGCTTCATCTCGCGCTTGCGCGCCGCACTCACCTCCCATCTGGGGCGAAAGCGGTCGGCATTGACGCAGTCGGGAATTGGGTACACCTTCTTCGAGTCGCAGCCGAATTCTTTGATCAAGACGTCGGCGGCGTTGCGCGAGCTGGTAATGATCGCGGTGGCCATACGGTTGATCACGGACTCGAGGCTTCGCAAAGGGGCATAGAACATACTGTCGCGTCTCAGGAAGGTGTGATCGACCATCTCGCATGTGAGACTGCCCTGGAAATCGAAGATGAGCGGGGCGTGAAACAGCTTGCTGATGGGATAGCCGATCAAGGCTCCCTCGTGAAGATGCGCGTGGACGACGCTGGGCCGGAAGCCAAGCGACGCGGCCATCGCCCTGAGGTACAGCCAGGCGTCAAAGTAGACCTTACGCTTGGAAGAACCGACGCGGATGCCGTTGGCGAACGGCAGGCCGAGCGCGCGACGAATGTCGATGCCAGGGATGTCGCGACCACTCTTGTACGTGCAAACGACGACTCTGCTACCAAGGTCTTGCAGCGCGAAGGTTTCTTCCAGAATACGCACGTGACAGCCATAGTCGGCGAAGAAAGACGTGGGCGCGACCTTGAGAACGCTGTGGCGTCTGACCGCCGGCAACAAGCCAACTTTGTCTGCCTGTGGTCTGGCGCCCGTCGTGACGGGGTCGCGCTCTGTGACTTCGACCATTTTTCAATCCTCACCCGATCCCAGAGTCGGGTGCGACGCCTATCACTTCGACCATCAGTAGCTCCAGTCGCCCCTAAGCCCTAAGCTGCGTTCTTCTCCTGCGAGCTAAGCTTGAGGCGGAATCTGATTAGCTCGCGGAAGGCACGCAGAATGACGCTCAGGCGTGCCCCGGTAGGATTACCAGCCAGGCGCGGCAAATGAGTCACGGGCACTTCCACGACGCGGTAGCCCTTGCGTCGTGCTCGCACCAGAAACTCCGTGCTGAAGGTCGCGCCTCGGGACTCGACGTGGATGTGATCGAGAATCTCTCGCCGGAAAAGCTTGAAAGCGCAATCTACGTCGCGGGCAGTGTGGCCAAACAAGATGTTGACCAAAAGGTTCCAGCCGAAACCGTTCAGCCGGCGGTGCAAGGGATCGCGTCGGACCGCTCTATATCCGATGACCAAATCGGCCTCGCCGATGTAAGGCAACAGCTTTGACAACTCAGCGATATCAAACTGGTGGTCGGCGTCCGTCAAGAATACCAGTTCCTTACTGGCGGCGGCAAACCCTGTGGCCAGGGCAGCGCCGTAGCCGCTATTCGTTGGGTGGCGGACGAGTTTGACCACAGGAAATCGCTGGGATATCTCAGTAGTTATCTCGGCGGTACGGTCGCGACTTCCATCGTCGACCACGATAACCTCATAGTCATCTGCCAGCTTATCCATCACGTGGACGACGGCAGCGACCGTCTTTGGGATGTTTTCCTCCTCGTTATAGGCTGGGAGGACAACCGAAACACCGGGCAATCCGCCTCCTGAAAAATTCGCGTGCTGTACTGAAGGCCCCAAGCCAGGGGTTGCGCCAATCCCTCAGCGCCGATGACCATAGTAGCGTCTGTTCGCAACCCTCCCAGGCTCGCGCACAGCCACTGTATTTTACATGAATCAAACGCCGGGTGCAACCATTCAGTCGGCTGGGTAGACCAATTTGCTTTGGCGTGGAGCCCTGGTGTAGAATGCCCAAAGACCTGCCCGGCCCCGATACGTCATAGCTAAGGCATCGGGGCAGCCTACGGTTGCTGAACCCGCCTTGCGAGGGTGCTCATGTCGGCCGTTGGATTGCCGAGGCTCGTCCACATAGTTCGGCAACGCTCTCGAACCACGTCCGCTTTGTAGGGACGACCCGGCTTTGTAGAGACGACCCGGCGGGTCGTCTCTACAGAATCCGCCAGCCACGCGGCGTGCGACATTCTCGATGCCGCTCTAATTAGAAGCTGCTATGGAGGCCTGTAGTGTCCAAGATACGAACGCTGGAAGAGATGGCGGCGGAGCGCAAGAGGTTGCGACAGCGCAAGAAGAGGGTTGTGTTTACTAACGGTTGCTTCGATCTCCTGCACGTGGGACACGCGCGCTACCTCCAGCAGGCGCGTGCTCTCGGCAACCGCCTTATCGTAGGGTTGAATAGCGATACCTCTGCGCGCACGTTGAAGGGGCCGAAGCGGCCTTTGGTGCCAGAGCACGAGCGCGCGGAGCTTCTGGCAACCCTCTCGTGCGTGGACTACGTGGTGATTTTCGACGATCTGACGGCCGAGAGGCTGGTTGAGGTGCTGAAGCCCGACGTGTATACCAAAGGCGGCGACTATGCCAGAGATCAGCAGATGACGCCTGAGCAGTGGGAGCAAAGACTGCCCGAGGCACGCATAGTCGCGTCGTACGGAGGGCGGGTGGTGATTCTGCCGCTGACACCGGGCCATTCGACAACGGACTTGATACGAAGGATTGTCGAGATAATCAGTGATCAGCACGCGTAGAAAGATCGTGACCGCGGCGGCCATTATCATGCTCGGCAATGTCTTGAGCAGGCTGCTCGGTCTGGTGCGGGAGCAGGTTATTGCGGGCGTCTTTGGACCCTCCGGCACGACCTCGGCGTTCGTGGCCGCCGCCACCGTGCCCACGATGGTCTACGATCTGCTGATCGGCGGAGCGATTAGTGCAGCGCTTGTTCCCGTGTTCTCTGACTACGCGAAGTCGGATCGCGCTGACGAGCTGGGCAAGGTAGCGGGCACTGTGCTGGGCTGGTCGCTGATCGTCCTGGTCGCCGCCGTGGGCATTCTGGAGTTGCTGGCGCCACAACTGGTTTGGCTGCTGGCGTTCGGCCTGGGCGAGGATTCGCAGCAATTGGCGCTGACGCTGGTGCGGATCGTGCTCCCGAGCGTGCTCTTCCTCGGGCTTTCGGGGATAACGACCGCGCTGCTTTACTCCCGTCAGGTATTCACCTATCCGGCTTTTTGTGTGGCGGCGTACAACGCCGGGATAATCGTCGTCGCACTGCTTCTTGCTCCGTCCATTGGCCCATCCAGCCTGGTGGTAGGGGCGCTCATCGGCGCATTTGTTCAGCTTGCGCTCCAATCGCCGGGTTTCAGAGGTTTGCGGCTTTCGTTTTCCTTGGACCCCCGCCACCCGGCACTGCTGCGGATCGTGAAGCTCTACCTGCCGGTGGCGTTGGGACTGGTGATAGCGCAGATCGGGGTAATCATCGATCGCAACCTGGCCTCGCGCACGGGCGAAGATAGTCTGGCGGTGATGCGCTTTGCCACGACGCTCGTTCAGTTTCCACTTGGCTTGGCAGTGACGGCGGTCTCCTTTGCCATTCTCCCGACGCTGTCGCGATACGGCAGCTCGGATTCCGGCCCGTCGACAGTGCGCGACGAGCACCTCTCGTCGTACAAAGAAACCCTGATTCTGGGTGCCAGGCTGGCGCTGCTGCTGATCATTCCGGCGACCTTTGGCCTGATTGCGTTGCGAGAGCCGGTGATCAGACTCATATTCCAGCACGGCGTCTTTGACGAGTACGGCACCGCGCGGACATCTCTCGCCTTTCTCTACTACGCTCCCCAGTTGCCCTTCGTGGCCGTCGACCAACTGCTCATCTTTGCGTTCTACGCCCGCAAGAACACGCTTACGCCCATGCTGGTAGGCGTTTTGGGCGTCTTCATCTACGTGGTGGCCGGCCTGACGCTGATGGGGCCTATGGGTATGGCTGGATTGGTCTTGGCCAATACTATCCAGAACTCGCTGCACGGCGTGATCCTCTTCTTCCTGCTGCAGAAGGTAGTGGGGAGCCTGTTGGATCGCCAACTAGTGACCACTGTAGCCAAGGCTCTCGCAGCCGCGGCCGTTATGAGCATCGTGCTTTTGCTGGCCGAGCGATATGCGCTAGTGATTGCCGACCAGCGTACATTGGCAGGTCAGGCTGCCTATGTTGGGTCGGCCGGTCTGCTGGGTGCGGCCACCTATTTTGTCGTGATGGGCGCGCTGGGCGTCGAGGAAGTGAAAATGTGGTGGGGGGTGGTGAGGAGACGAGCCAGTTCGTTCGGGGCACGGGATTTGCGTTAGGCGGGCGTGATTTCCCGAAGGAAGCAAGTGCAGGCAACAAGTGGCTAGCTCGTGCGACGGGGAGAAAGAAGTTGCCATTTATGTCTACCTCAATCGAGGATGAACCGAAGTTCGCGCAGTTCCTATCCTTCCTAACGAAGGATGCCCTGAGCCATCCTGAGCACTTGGGCGATGTGGGACATCTTGTGGCCGGTGACGATGAGCTATTTCGTGACGTGCGGATCGACTAGATGGGCACAACAACGTCTGCCCGGATGCTCGATAGCGCGTCCCCTGGTAGGGACGTTGCATGCAACGTCCCTACCAGGGGACGTGCCGCTAGTTCCATGCGTTCTTGACTCAGGCAGCAGACGGGGCGCGAGATGTCGCGCCCTGTCTGCTATCCTAGCTAGCTCCCCTGTTCGGCCTCGGCCGACTTTTTGAGCAGATCTGCCCACTGTGTGTCGACCTGGGCCTGGAGCTGGTCAATCACCCAACGGTTGTTGGGTGCCAGCAGGTGCTTGAAGCGGCCCTGGCCCTTGAGCCACTCGATCAGCGGCTTCTTCTCCTTGGGCTTGTAGTTCACCTTGTACTTGCCGTTCTCGATCTCGTACAGGGGCCAGTAGCAGGTGTCTACAGCCAGTCGAGCCAGTTTGATCGTGTCCACGGACTCGTACTTCCAGCCGGGGACGCACGGCGAGATGATGTTCAGGAACGCCGGGCCGTCGGCGTCGAAGGCTTTCCGGGCTTTGTTGATCAGGTCTCGCCAGTTGTGGGGCGAGGCCTGGGCTACGTAGGGGATGTTGTGGGCGGCGACGATGGCCGTCAGGTCCTTGCGCCCGCGCATCTTGCCGAACGCGGACTTGCCCACCGGGCTCGTCGTGGTCCACGCACCTAGCGGCGTGGCGCTGGACCGCTGTATGCCCGTGTTCATGTATGCCTCGTTGTCGTAGCAGACGTACACGAACCTGTGGCCTCGCTCCAGCGCGCCCGACAGCGACTGCAGGCCGATGTCGAACGTCCCGCCGTCCCCACCGATGGCCATGAACCTGATATCCTCCGCTAGCTTGCCCTGCCGTTTCAGGGAACGATAGGCCGCCTCCACCCCACTGATGGTGGCCGCGGCGTTTTCGAAGGCGCTGTGAATCCACGATGTGCGCCAGTTGGTATATGGAAAGATGCTGGTGGTTACCTCCAGACACCCGGTGGCGTTGGCGATGACAACAGGTACGTCGACGGCGTGCAGGATCTGCCGCACGGCGATGGGAGCAGCGCAGCCCGCGCACAGTCTATGCCCGGATGTGAGTAGCTCCGGCTTCTTTGCCAACTGCTTCAGGTTTACCGGACCCGCCATTGCCTTTTCCTCCTCTCACTCCAAGATAGAATAGCGGCTCTTCGATCTGCCCCGTGCGGGCGACCTCTTCGAGACGCCGATATGCGCTGGCGATCAGCTCGTCTGTCGTGTCTCTCCCCCCGAGGCCGTAGATGCCGTTGATCATCAGCGGCCGTCGCTCGCTCTCCATCAGCGCCGAGCGCACTTCTATGCCCACGGGCCCGCCAAAGGCCCCAGGGGAGTCCGCGCGATCCAGCACGCAGAGTGCCTTCAAGTGGCTGAGCTCGCGCGCCAGCTCTTCCTTCGGGAACGGGCGGAACGAGCGCAGGCGCAGTAGGCCAGCCCGGACCCCCTGCGCACGAAGGTCGTCGACCACGACCTCCGCCGTGCTCGCCGCCGAGCCAAGGGCGACGACGGCAATATCGGCGTCGTCGAGGCAGTGTTTCTCGTAGCGGCCATAATACCGCCCTGACAGCCGCGCGTACTCCTCGGCCACTTCCTCGATGACCGCAGGAACCCTGTAGAAGGTGTCGGCAAGCTGCCGCCTGAACTCGAAACAGTAATCGAAGAGCGTCAGCGGCCCGTAAGTAACCGGGTGCGCCGGGTCCAGCAGCGGATTGTGCGGCCTGGCTTCGCCCACGAAGGCCCTGACCTGATGATCGTCGAGCAGATCCACGCCGGTGAGCGAATGGCTCACGATGAACCCGTCGTAGCAAACCATCACGGGCAGTCGGACATCCTCGTGCTCCGCGATTCTAACAGCCTGTATTGCCGTGTCATAGGCCTCCTGCTGGTTCTTGCAGTACAACTGAATCCAGCCGGAGTCCCTGGCACCCATCGAGTCGCTCTGGTCGCCGTGGATGTTGAGCGGCGCCGATAAGGCGCGGTTGACATTGACCATAACTATCGGCAATCTCATGCCGGCGGCAATGTACAGCATCTCCCACATCAGGGCCAGGCCCTGGGACGAGGTCGCCGTCATCGCCCGTGCCCCAGCCGCGGCCGCACCGATGCAGCAGCTCATCGAGCTATGCTCGCTTTCCACAGGCACGAACTCCGTGGGCACGAGCCCGTCGGCCACGAAACTGGAGAACTCCTCCACCACGTCGGTCTGGGGAGTAATTGGATAGGCCGCCACGACGTCGGGCACGATCTGCCGCATGGCCTGCGCCACCGCCTGATTACCCGTGGCCGCGATTCTTTTCGCCATCTTATACTCCCCCTCCAACCGTGGTCTGGGCGGCCTCGCGCATTGTCTCGCCATCGCGTTCGGCGGTATTGGTCTCAGCGAACGCGGACTCGTCGCTCATCGAAATGCACTTGACGGGGCACTCCGAAGAGCAGATGCCGCAGCCCTTACAATGGTAGTAGTCGATGCCCAAGACCTTCTCGTTCTCGGCCAGGATTGCCGCATCCGGGCAGAAAACCCAGCAGAAAAAGCAATGGATGCACTTTGACATTTCGATAACTGGCCGTTCAGACCGCCAATCGCCGGTCTGATACTGCTCGCCGTTGCCGGCGTCGGAGATCACCGCTCCGACAGGCACCTCTTCCCAGCCCTTCTTTTCGGGTGCCGCCGCATCGGCGCTGGCACCGGCCATTTCCTTCGACCTAGGTTTCATTCCCCCTTCACCTCCTCGTGTGCCCTCCTGAGAGCCTGCACATTGGCTTCGACTAGATCGGCTTTCAGTTTGTCGCCAAACATCTCCCGCACCTCGTCGACTACCTGGCCCAGACTCAGGGCGTTGGAGGCCCTGATCAGGGCACCAACCATTGGCGTGTTGGTTATCGCCTTCCCGAGCACTTCGGTGGCGATGGCCGAAGCGTTCACGGTGAACACCCGTCTTCCCTCCAGGCCAATGCGTTCCCGCAGCTCCTTGGGCGACCCGTCGAAGTTCGCCACCAATATCCCATCATCTGGCAGCCCCTGCACCAGTGGTATCTTGCCGATCAGCGACGAATCCAGCACGACGACGACGTCTGGCGCCGTGATTTGAGCGAAGATCCTGATGGGCTTGTCGTCAATCCTGGTGAAGGCTTGCACCGGGGCCCCTCTTCGCTCAGGCCCGTATTCCGGGAAGGCCTGGAAGTTCTTGCCGGCGCGCAATGCCGCCGAAGCGAGCAATTTCGCTGCCGTCACGGCGCCTTGCCCTCCCCTGCCGTGCCAACGAATCTCTAGCATGTCTCTATCGCCCTCTCCTCTTTGCTTACGCTATCTTCTTGGTACGAAATCGGCACGGTACCGCCCCACCCACGGACGGACAGAGACGTCTCCCGATGGAATCGGGATCCCGTCTCGGGACGCCCCTACGAGGACGTGTTCCGCACCTATGGTGCTTTTTGTGCGCCTCCGTGAAAGTTCCGCAAGGCACCCTCAATGGCGGAATAAATCAAGTCGCCAGGCAACGGATAACACTGGATCGGTTGAATGGCGTCTTTGAGATGGATCGCGAAACCAGGTGTGGTTTCCTCGAGGCTCTCGACATCGCCGAGGCTAATCTCGAAGCTACCGCTCTCGTGAATTAGGATGATTCGTCTATCGGTAAGCACCAATCGGCACAGGTCTCCCGGGTCCACACGGGCGTGCTGCTCGCTCAGATAAACCGGCGCGACGCGGTGCGCTATCTCCCCCGGCTCGAGGCCGACGGGCACGGTTTCGGCGGGGCACACGGGCAGTGATCCGGATTCCAGCCGAGCTTTATCCTGTGCGCCACTTGTGTCCAAAGGCTCGCCTCTGGCGATCTTCTCCCATTCGGCTCTGGCAAGATTCTTACCCAGCAAGCACTGCACAGGCAGCGCGCAATCGGCGCACGCGCTAGCAGGATATGGCTTGCCCCTCTGGGCAGCCAGTGCGCGTGGATCGCAGTACCGCAGGCGGAACCGCCCACGCCCGCCGTCGGCGAAAACCGCGCCACAGGTCGAACACGGCCTGAGCACGAGGATTCCCGTGAGCACCGAGCGCTCCTCGGTGGTCTCCACGGCGCCGGTATGGCACAATGGACATCTTTCGAACACCGTTTTCTTCTTAGGTCTCATTTTACGTCACCCTAGCCCTGTCCTCCCCTCAGTCCTATAACACTCCCGGACTGTCTAAGATACGCGACATCTCATCTCCCTCACCCTAACCCTCTCCCAGAGGGAGAGGGGACAGCCCGGGGAAGAGGGGACAGCGCCCCTACGGGAGGCCGTGCCTAATTCGCCGGACGGAGGCGGATGTGAGCGCCCACTGGTCGAGCAGAAGGTCCAAGCCGCCCAACATATAAAGATACCGTAAAGTGGTCATTTCTTTCAAGATACGCGCCAGCCTGCCATCGAACTTGAGCGGGCCGACGACAGCCAGGCCCTCGCGCCGGCCGACGGATACAACCTCTCCGACGACCTTTGGCCTATAGGTCGCTCTGGTGCGCCCTCGAATATCAGCGCAAATATTGCGGGCGGCCGAGATCCCCTGCTGAACGGCGAGTTGAGCGGAGGGGGCCATGGGCCGACCCGTCTTTGGATTGAGCACCAGAGCGCTGTCGCCCACCACGTAAACACCGACGAAGCTGCCAGACTCGAGGTACGGGTTGACCACAACCCTGCCTCGAACACCCGTGGCAAGTCCCGAGCTCGCCACGAGGGAATTGGTAGTCACACCGCCAGTCCAGATCACAGTTCCCGCTTTTATTCTCTCGCCGGTCTTGAGCTGGACGCCGTCAGCATCGGCGTGGACCACCGGCGTCCCGAGTCTCAATTCGACGCCCCTTCTTTCCAGGATACGCCGGGCTATCTCAACTAGATCGGGATCGAAGCCCGTGAGCAGTTGGGGGCTGGCCTCCAGCACCAGCAAGCGTACGCTCTGGGGATCGACATTGTATGTCGCGCGTAGCTCGACGAGCCAATCGGCCATTTCCCCAGCCAGCTCGGTGCCGGTGAAGCCGCCACCGCCGACGATGAAAGTCAAAAGCCTCTTCCGATGTTCATCCCGATCCTCAGACTGGCTTAGAGCGAACATGCGCTCGACGTGCTCTTTGAGGACCAGTGCATCCTCGATGGATTTGAGGGTAAGGGAGTGTTCGCGTAGACCTGGGATGCCGAAGAAGTCCGTCTCACTGCCCAGAGCAATGACCAGGAAGTCGTAAGGGATCTCGCCGCCGTCAGCCAGTACCCTTTGCTGCTCGAGTCGGAAGTCCTTTACGCCGGCTTTGAGAAAGCGAACGGCCTTGCCACCAAGAAGTCTTTCGAGAGGTACCGTCGCCGCTTCGGGCGCGATGCTGCCGGCCGCGACCTCGTGGATGCGGGGAATGAGCTGATGATAGTCGTTCTGGTCGACAAGCACGATCTCAGAATTTGGATCGCGACGGAGCCGGCGTTCCAGTCTTAGCGCGGCTGAGAGGCCGCCGTATCCTGCACCCAAAACAAGGATTCGTTTTCGGGGTCCTTCCTTCCCAGGACGCGGGAATTCATCCTCCACTCTCGTCTGTCTCTGCGCAAATCCGGCCTAGGCCACCTTGGCCCCGCAGCTCGGACAAGTCGTCGCTTCCTGAGCCACGAGCTGGCCACAACTGGAGCACGTGGTCAGGTTGACGCCACAGAGGGCGCAAAAGGGATATAGCTTCGAGGTGACCCCTTGACAGTAAGGGCAGCGGCAAGTATGCTCCACCGCAGGCTTATCGCTAGACTCTTTCGGATTCGTCATATTCTCCCCCATCCTAGCCTTTAGGATCCTCGGTTAGCACTCGTGCGCTGCTACGCCCGTTTCCTGTACACCCAGCACGAATTGTGCTATGATTTACAGGCTTGTGCTCCCGACGGCGCAGGTCGATTTCATCAATGGTACTATATTATGCGCATCAAAGCAAGCTTAGGCATTGAGCGAAGTTATGTCTAGCTTTCTAGACAAGCTCCTGGGAGCTTCCCGCACAAACGATACGCTGCTGTGCGTCGGCCTGGATGTGGACTTGAGAGCGGTGCCCTCTCACCTTCTGACCCAGGCCGAGCCTGTTTTGGCCTTCAATCGTGCCATTGTGGAGGCCACGGCAGACCTGGTGTGCGCTTACAAGCCAAATCTGGCGTTTTACGAGGCATTGGGGCTGGAAGGTCTCGATGCTTTGCGCAAGACCCTCGCATGCATTCCGCGGGATATTCCCGTCATCGCCGACGCCAAGCGGGGTGACGTGGGCCATAGCGCGAAGGCTTACGCTCAGGGGCTGTTCGATTACTTCGGCTTCGACGCGGTAACGGTCAATCCCTATCTCGGGCGCGATTCGCTGCAGCCGTTTCTCGACTATGGTGACAGGGGCATCTTCGTGCTGTGCAAGACCTCCAACCCGGGCTCGGCGGATCTCCAGGACCTTCTTACGACGGAGACCGCGCCCGGAAGGGGTTGCCGCGCCCTTTACGAGGTGGTGGCGGAAAGTGTGCGGGAGTGGAACACCCAGGGCAACTGTGGGCTGGTCGTCGGGGCGACGTTTCCCGAAGAGCTGACGAAGGTTCGGCGGATAGCGCCCGATTTGCCGATTCTGATTCCGGGCGTTGGCGCACAGGAGGGTGACCTGGCTCAGGCGGTCAGAAACGGGGTCGACGCCAAGGGGGAGCTGGCAGTCGTCAATTCGGCCCGACAGGTTCTCTACGCGTCTAAGGGCCAGGACTTTGCGAAGGCAGCCAGGGAAATAGCCGTGGCCCTGCGCCGAGCTATGAACGTGGCGCGGCGTCAGGGAGTCTAGCGATGGTGATGGAGATCAGGCTCGGCGACGTCGTGCGACTGCGCAAGCCCCACCCCTGTGGCAGCTACGAGTGGCAGGTCGTTAGACTGGGAGCGGACATTGGCATTCGCTGTCAGAAGTGCCAGCACCGTGTCCTACTCGCGCGCAGCGTCTTCGAACGCCGTGTAAAGGAGTTCATCTCCAGGGGATAGCGTCGGGGGATCAATGGCAGACAGCATAGGAAATATCGAGCACGACTACGCCGCCGACGCCGACGGCGAGTCCAGCGTCTCGGTACTTCGCAACCGCCACTTTCTGTTGCTGTGGCTGGCGCAGGCGATTTCGCAGACGGCGCAGAACGCCATCTGGTTTGCCCTGATGGTGGTCGTCGAGGAATCGACCCGGTCGACCACGCAACTGAGCTTGGCGGTTATCTCTACCGTGTTGCCGGGCATCGCGCTGGGGATGATCGCCGGGGTGTTCGTCGACCGGATGAACAAGAAGACGGTGCTGGTGACGACGAACTTGCTGCGCGCCGTCACCGTGCTGGGCTACCTGCTTTATTCGCAAGCCCTGGGCTTCATCTATGTGGTGAACCTAGTTTTCTGCTCGATCAGCCAGTTCTTCGGCCCAGCGGAGGCGGCGACGATACCGCGCCTGGTGCCCAACAAGCAGCTTATCACCGCGAACTCGCTGTTCAACCTGACCTTCACGGGCTCGCAGATGGCAGGGATCGTGCTGCTGGCTCCGTGGGTGCTGAAGCTCTTCGGTGCACCGACGCTGTTTGTGTTTTCGGCACTTGCCTACGGCGTATCGACCCTGCTCGTCTATCTCCTGCCCCCCGGCGACGAGACACACAAGCGACTCTCGCAGGTCCGCAGGAGTACACTTGTCGACGAGATGTGGACAGAGTTGAAGGAGGGTTGGAACTTTATTGCCTCAGACAAGAGGACATTCCTGGCGATGCGCCACCTCACGTTGATCGCCAGCCTGATGCTAGTAATGTCGATGATCGCGCCACGCTTCGTGGTCAGCGTATTGGAGATACAGGCAGAGGATTCGGTATACATCCTGGCCCCGGCGGGTATCGGCGTACTGGTAGGGGCGACGATCATGGGCAAGCTGGCCAACCGGTTTGGCAAGACGGCGCTGGTGAACTTCGGGCTGGTGACGCTGGGCATCTCGATGTTCATCATGGCCATCCTGAAGTTCACGGAGGAGCAGGTAGCCCCGTGGGTAGCGGCGACCATCGGCTTCTGGCCGTTGCCTTCGAGCTTCGGTGCCGTGTCGGCGATGATGGTGTTGGCGGTCTTCCTGGGCTTCGAGGCCGCGCTGGTGATGGTGCCCTCCCAAACCATTTTGATGGAGCGCGCACCGGTGCCGGCGCGAGGCCGCATCTTCGCGGTCCAGATGATGCTGGGCAACGTGGTTTCGATCCTGCCACTGGTTTTCCTCGGTGGCCTGGCAGACATCGTCGGCGTCAACAGGGTGATCGCCCTGATCGGTCTGGGCATCGTGCTACTCGGAGGCATAGCCATCCGGGAGACCCGCCCTATGGAAAGAGAGCCCGTGGCGACCGGCTCGTCCACACCGAAAGTTGCGGAGAAGGGGTAGCTTCTGCTGCTCTCCCGGTGCCTCGCGAGTCAAGGCAACACCGATTATGTATGGATGCGCCTTGAACGGTTCCGGCGAAGTGCCCTTACGGTGTGGAGTGCGGTCCGCCATAGGCGGACTGCCGCTTTGCACGGCGCAGGCATGCCTGCGACGCCAAATCTGCCGTGCTCCGATCGGGCCCTTGCAATTTAGGGCGTTACCACGCACATCCGGTATGAGCGGTCAACGGGGGTATGTGTTGCAAGCGCAAGCCTTCACCATTGGACACTCCAACTATTCGGCAGAGGTTTTCATGGCGCTGTTAACCATGCATCGCATCGAGGTGCTGGTCGACGTGCGCTCGCAGCCGTACTCGAAGTATGTCCCGCAGTTCAACAAACGACAAATCGAGAGTGTTCTGGCCATTCAGGGTATCAAGTACCTCTTTCTCGGCAGGGAGCTCGGAGGGCGTCCTCTCGCCCCCGAGCACTACGACTCCGACGGGCGCGTTCTGTTTACGCGCATCGCTGAGACGCAGGTTTTTCTGGACGGTATGTCGAGGTTGAAGAACGGGATAGAGAAATACCGCGTGGCATTGATGTGCAGCGAGGAAGAACCCTCAGAGTGCCATCGTCACCTCTTGCTCGGCCGTGTCCTCGCGAAAGAAGGCATCTCAGTGTGGCACATTCGCGGCGATGGCAGCGTCCAGAACGAGGAGGACCTGGCACGCCAAGAAGCAGCGCGTGGTCTGGATTATGTGCAGGCAGACCTTAAGCTGGTTGCGGGCGTCGCTACGATACCGCCAGCGTGGAGGCGCTATTTCTGATGGCCATCGCGCCAAGAAAGGATTCCAGATGGACAATTGGCTGAAAGTGCTGCGCGACAGCCCGCTGCCCTGGCTGCTGGAAGACGATGCGCCGGCGGTGAGACACCTCGCCCTACGTAGCCTGCTGGATCGGCCCGAGGCGGATCCCGAAGTTGAAGAGGCCCGCGCCGCGGCAATGCGCAACGACCCGATCAGGGCAATCCTCAAGGCGCAGCACTCCGAGGGTTACTGGGAGAAGCCTGGAGCCGGCTATGCCACCAAGTATCGCGGGACGGTGTGGCAGGTCATCTTCCTCGACCAGCTGGGGGCGGACGGCGGAGACGAGCGCGTGCGCCGGGCGTGCGAGTACGTGCTGGCCCACAGCCAGACCGAGTTGGGAGGATTCGGCGCGTCGGGCGATCGCGGGGATGCGCCACCGGCGCCTGCGCGCGCCATCCACTGTCTGAACGGCAACCTGCTGCGCGCACTGCTTGGCTTTGGCTGGCTAGAGGACGAGCGCGTGCAGCGCTCGATAGATTGGCAGGCACGCTCCGTCACGGCCGAGGTATTCGACCGCTACTACCAGTCGGGCCTGAGCGGCCCCGGCTTCCGCTGCGCGGCCAACGAGAAGCTGCCGTGCGCCTGGGGCGCGATCAAAGCGCTCCTGGCCCTGGCACGTGTGCCGGCCGAACGCCGTGCTCCTCACGTGACACGGGCCATTCAGTACGGCATCGACTTTCTGCTGAGCCGCGACCCGGCGACGGCCGACTATCCGATGGGATGGGGAAACACGAAGCCCAATGGCTCCTGGTTCAGGCTGGGATTCCCCTCGGGCTACGTGACTGACGTGCTCCAGAATCTGGAAGCCTTGTGCGAGCTGGGCCTTGCGAAAGATGCGCGCCTGCGTCCGGCACTCGACTGGCTCGTGGGCAAACAAGATGAACGGGGCCGCTGGAAGAACGAGTACGCCTACAACGGCAAGACATGGGTGGACTTCGAGCAGCAGGGCCAGCCCAGCAAG